>CAMYOO010000368.1 GCA_947260035.1 uncultured delta proteobacterium | reverse complement strand
CCTCGGCGAGGCGGAAGTCCGCGCCGAGAAGGTGCTGGATGCCGCTCACCGGCGAGCCGCCAAGCTCGCAGAGGACATCCGCGAGATGAAGGCGCTGCGAAGCCGCCTGGCCGGCGCGGTTCGCGAGACGATCCAGACCCACCTTGCGCTGCTCGAGGGCCTCGGCGCCCCGGACGCCGAGGACAGCGGCGAGGAGAAGATCGCCTACCTGACCCCGACGCCACGCGCCCCGAAGGGCGAGGCCGGCGACAAGCCGCGCCGCCGCGGAGAGCTGGCCGGATAGAGGCTAGAGGCTGGGGAGCCCGGCGCTCCGCACGCTCACCCCGTTTCCAGATCGCCTACCCTCCCGCCGGCCACGCTGCCGGAGGGGGAGCTTGACGAGCGGAATCCAGGCCTTAGAAATGTCCCTGGCCCGCGACGGTGTGGCCTTCTGGATCCACGTGACGCCCCGCTCCCGCCGCCCTCGGGTTGGCGGAACCCATGACGGGGCGCTTCGGGTCCAGGTGGACGCACCGCCGGTTGAGGGCCGGGCCAACGCCGCGTGCCGGCGCGCGCTGGCTCGGGCCCTGGGCGTGCCCGCAGCGGCCGTGGAGCTGGACTTGGGGGCCAAGGGCCGGCGTAAGAGGGTGCGGGTGTCGGGAGACGCCCGGGTTGTAGAAACGCGTCTCCGGGTCTTGGCCGAGGCGGGCGGAAGGGAGCAAGCGATGCCGACCTACGAGTACCTGTGCAAGGCCTGCGATCACGAGTTCGAGCGCGAGCAGCGCATCACGGACCCCAAGATCCGCACCTGCCCCAAGTGCAAGAAGCGCCGCGTGGAGCGTCTGATCTCCCAAACGTCGTTCGTCCTCAAGGGAAGCGGCTGGTACTCGGACCTCTACTCCAGCGCCAAAGGCGACAAGGACAAGGACAAGGACAAGAAGACCGACACTCCGGCAGATGCGGGCGGGACGGAGAAGAAGGACAAGAAGAAGAAGTCCGACTCCAAGAAGGACTCGAAGTCCGGGGGCTCTTCTCCGTCGAAGCCGAGCTCCAAGGGGCCGAAGGCCGCGGCCTGAGCGGTTATACTCGCGCCCCGACCCCCCTCGGAGGCGTGTGATGAGTTCCCCCCGCGACACCGTCGTCGTCGACGGCAAGGCCCTCTCCCAGCAGATCCGCGGCGAGCTTGCCGAGGAGGTGCGCAAGCTGGCGGAGGCCGGGCGGCGCCCGCCCTGCCTGGCGGTCGTCCTGGTCGGCGACAATCCCGCCAGCGCTTCGTACATCAAGGGCAAGCGCCGCGCGTGCGCGCGTGTCGGCATGGAATCCGTCGAGCGCGACCTGCCCGGCAGTGCCGGCGAGGCGGACGTGCTGGCACTCGTCGACGAGCTGAACCGCGACGACTCCATCGACGGCATCCTGGTCCAACTCCCGCTGCCCGACGGCGTGAGCGCCACCGCGGTGGCCCGGGCCGTGGACCCGGCCAAGGACGTGGACGGCCTCCACCCGATGAACTCGGGTCGGCTGCTGCAGGGCGTACCGGGCCTCTACCCGTGCACACCCGTGGGCATCATCGAGGTGCTCGACCGCCACGAGATCCCCATCGAGGGTGCGCACGCCGTGGTGGTGGGACGCAGTGAGATCGTCGGCAAGCCGGTGTCCCTGCTGCTCCTGCACCGGCACGCCACAGTCACCATCTGCCACTCGCGCACCCGCGACCTGCCCGGCGTCTGCCGCGAGGCCGACATCCTGGTGGCGGCGGTGGGGCGCGCGCGCATGATCCAGCCGGACTGGGTGAAGCCCGGCGCGGCCGTGATCGACGTGGGCGTCAACGAGGTGGACGGCAAGCTGGTCGGCGACGTGGACTTCGACGGTATCCAGGGCATCGCGGGGCTGGTGACGCCGCCGCGCGGCGGAGTCGGGCCCATGACGATCACCATGTTGCTGCGCAACACCCTGCAGGCCTATCGCGAGCACACCGGCGCGTGAGCCAGCTTCGCCGCACCCCTCTCTTCGATCTGCACCGAAGCCTCGGCGCACGCATGGTGCCCTTCGGCGGCTTCGAGATGCCGGTGCAGTACGAGGGCATCAAGGCCGAGCACGCGGCCGTCCGCGAGCGCGCGGGCCTGTTCGACGTGTCGCACATGGGGCAGATCCACCTGGAGGGCCCCGAGGCCGTGGCCAGCGCCGAGCGCCTGGTCACCTGCCCCGTGGCCAGCCTGCGACCCGGGCGCGTGCGCTACGGCGTGCTGTGCAACCAGCAAGGCGGCTCGGTGGACGACGTCACCGTCTACCGGCTGGCCGAGGATCGGCTCTTCCTGTGTGTGAACGCGTCCAACATCGCCAAGGACCGCGCCTGGATCGAGGGCCACGTGCTGCCCGGCGCCAAGGTCGACGACCGCTCCGAAGCCACCGGCCTGATCGCGCTTCAGGGTCCGCGCAGCCCGGAGCTGCTGGCGTCGCTGGCCGAGGCCGATGTGGCGGCGCTGAAGTTCTTCCGGTTCGTGGAGACCCGCGTGGCCGGCTGCCCGGCGCTGGTGTCGCGCAGCGGCTACACGGGCTCCGACGGCTACGAGATCTACCTGGACGCGGATCACGCCACTGCCCTCTTCGAGGCGCTTCTCGTCACCGGCCGCGACGCCGGCATTGCGCCGGTGGGTCTGGGCGCGCGGGACACCCTGCGCCTGGAAGCTGCCCTGCCCCTCTACGGCCACGAGCTCGACGACGAAACCTCGCCGCTGGAGGCGGGGCTGCAGCGCTTCGTCAAGCTGGACGCAGGCGGCTTCCTGGGCTCGCAGGCGCTGGCGCGACAGGCTGCCGACGGTCTGGGCAAGCAGCTGGTGGGCTTCGAGCTCAGCGAGCGCGGCGTCGCCCGCGCAGACCACCCGCTGCTGGACGCGAGCGGCGCTCCGGTTGGACGCGTGACCTCGGGAGCCCCCTCGCCCACCCTCGGAACCTGCATCGGACTCGGCTACGTTCCGCCCGCCCTGGCGGCAGAGGGAGCCGAGCTGGGCATCGAGATCCGCGGCCGGCGCGTAGCCGC
>CAMYOO010000367.1 GCA_947260035.1 uncultured delta proteobacterium | reverse complement strand
CTTGTCCTTGTCGTCCTTGTCGTCCTTGTCGCCCTTGGCGCTGGAGTAGAGGTCCGAGTACCAGCCGCTTCCCTTCAGGACGAACGACGTTTGGGAGATCAGGCGCTCCACGCGGCGCTTCTTGCACTTGGGGCAGCTGCGGATCTTCGGGTCCGTGATGCGCTGCTCGCGCTCGAACTCGTGATCGCAGGCCTTGCACTGGTACTCGTAGGTCGGCATCGCTTGCTCCCTTCAGCCCGCCTCGGCCAGATCCCGAAGGCGCGTTTCTACAGCCCGGGCGTCTCCCGACACCCGCACCCGCTTGCGCCGGCTCTTGGCCCCAGCATCCAGCTCCACCGCCGCTGCGGGCACGCCCAGGGCCAGAGCCAGCGCGCGCCGGCACGCGGCATTGGCCCGGCCCTCGACCGGCGGCGCCCCCACCTGGACCCGAAGCGCCCCGTCATGAATTCCGCCGACCCGAGGGCGGCGGGAGCGGGGCGTCACATGGATCCAGAAGGCCACGCCGTCGCGGGCCAGGGACAGTTCTAAGGCCTGGAAGTCGCTCGTCAAGCTCCCCCTCCGGCAGCGTGGCCGGCCGGAGGGTAGACGATCTGGCAATGGGCTGAGCGTGCGGAGCGCCGGGCTCCCCGGCCGCTAGCCGGCCAGCTCTCCGCGGCGCCGCGGCTTGTCGCCGGCCTCGCCCTTCGGAGCGCGCGGCGTCGGGGTCAGGTAGGCGATCTTCTCCTCGGCGGTGTCCTCGGCGTCCGGTGCGCCCAGGCCCTCGAGCAGCGTCAGGTGGGTCTGGATCGTCTCGCGAACGGCGCCGGCCAGGCGGCTGCGCAGCGCCTTCATCTCGCGGATGTCCTCTGCGAGCTTGGCGGCTCGCCGGTGACGCAGCGCCTTCATCTCGCGGATGTCCTCTGCGAGCTTGGCGGCTCGCCGGTGAGCGGCATCCAGCACCTTCTCGGCGCGGACTTCCGCCTCGCCGAGGGTGATCTCCGCCTCCTTTGTGGCGGTCTTCTTCAGGTCCTCGGCCATGGCCTGGGCGGTGACCAGGGTCTCTCGCAGGACGCCCTCGTTGGCCTGGAGCTCGTTCACCCGGCCCTCCAGGTTGCGCACGGTCTCGCGCAGGAACTCCACCTCATGGACCAGGGACTCGTAGTCCTGGGCCAGCAGCTCCAGGAAGCCGTCCACCTCGGCCGGGTCGTAGCCCTTCCAGCGCGTGGGAAAGCGATGATTCTGGATGTCGAGCGGTGTCATCCGCATAAAGGGCCCCTCCGGTGTGCAACTTCATCGGCAAGCCGCACGCCGGCCTTAAGAGACCCCCATCACATAGCCCCGCCGGGGCAGGCTGCGCCCACGGAGCTTATGGCCCGCAAGCGCCGCTCTCGAAGTCCGGCAGCGCACGCGAGCCCCCTGCGGCGCGCGCAGCGAGCCGAAGGCGAGCGAAGGGGCTCGGCCGCCTAAGGATAAACAACGCAGACCGCCGCCTCCGCCACGGCAATGCCCGGTCCCGCGGAGAGACCGTTCGCGACGCCTAGCGGGGCCCCTTGCCGGGCTGGTCCGGGCCTCGGAGGCCGCGGGAGCGGTTGGTGGCGCCTTCGACGGCCGAGAAGATCGCGCCGCGGAGGCCGCAGGCTTCCAGGCGCTCCAGGCCGGCGATGGTGGTGCCGCCGGGCGAGGCCACGCGGTCCTTGAGCTGGGCGGGGTGCATCCCGCTCTCGATCACCAGCTTGGCTGCGCCAAACACCGTTTGGCAGGCGAGGTCGTGGGCGGCGCCCCGGGGCAGCCCCTGGCGCACGCCGGCGTCGGCCAGGGCCTCGATGAAGACGAAGACGTAGGCCGGCCCGCTGCCGGAGACGCCCGTCACGGCATCCAGCAGATCTTCGGAAGGGGCCTGCCAGACGCTGCCCACGGACTCGAACAGCGCGCGGGCCGCCTCGACGTCAGCCTCCTTCGCAGTAGAGCTGGGGCAGAAGCCGGTGGCGCCCGCGTGGACCTGGGCCGGGGTGTTGGGCATCGCCCTCACGATGCGCGCGCTGGCGCTGAGTGCAGCCTTGAGCCGATCCAAGGTCACGCCGGCGGCGATGGAGATCCACAGGGGCCGCTCGGGATCTCCCTTCAAGCGAGTCAGGATGCTGCGGACCTTGTCCGGCTTGACCGCGACGACGACGATGTCGCTCTCGGCGACCGCGTGGTTGTTGTCCTCGGAGCTCGAGATTCCAAGACTGGTCTGGAAGACCTCGCGGCGGGCCGGATCCGGGTCACTGGCCGCGAGACGGTCCTTGGGAAAGCCGGAAGCCACCAATGCGCCGGCCAGCGCCTCGGCCATCGCGCCGGCCCCGATGAATCCGATCCTCTTGTCGTCCAAGGGGTTGCCCACGGGGACTCCTTCCAGCGGACAGCATACCCCGGATCACCCCCGGGGCGCGTGGGCCCGCCGATTCAGCCGCGCCGCGGTCCGAAGATGGCGGTGCCCACGCGGACCAGGGTGGCCCCCTCTTCGATCGCCACCTCGAAGTCGCCGGACATGCCCATGGACAGGTGAGTGAGGGCGTCGCCCCCCGGCGCCTCGCGCAGGCGATCGCGAAGCTGGCGCAGCGCCGCGAAGGCCGGACGCGAGCGCTCGGGATCGGCGTCCAGGGCGGGAACCGTCATCAGCCCCTGGACCTGCAGCGCATCGAGTGCCGCGCAGGCTTCCAGCAGGGCCGGCAGGTCCTCCTCCAGGGCGCCCGACTTCTGCTCCTCGCGTGACAGGTTCACCTGCAGCAGCACCGGCATCGAGCGGCCGGCGGCGCGGGCGCGCTTGTCCAACTCGCGCGCCAGGGATGCGCGGTCCAGCGTCTCCACCATGGCGAAGTGGCGCACCGCGTCCTTGGCCTTGTTGCGCTGCAGGCTGCCGATCAGGTGCCACTGCGGAGGTGAGGGCAGCGCCGCGTTCACCTCCGTGATCTTGGGCGACGCCTCCTGCACGTAGTTCTCGCCCAGGTGGGTCAGGCCGGCCTGGACGGCTTCGACCACCCGCGCCGCGGGCACGGTCTTGCACGCGCCCACCAGGGTAACGTCGTCGGCCGAACGGCCGGAGCGCTGCGCCGCCGCCGCGATGCGCCCGCGCACCGCCGCCAGCCGCTCGGGCAGCGTCCCGCTCACGCCCCCTCCACGCCGGCCTCGCGCAGCAGCGCCAGGGTCTCGTCCATGGGCAGGCCGATCACGTTGGTCTCGCTGCCCTCGATGCGCTCGATGAAGCGGCGCCCGTCACCCTGGGCGGCGTAGGCGCCGGCCTTGTCCAGGGGCTCGCCGCCGGCTACGTAGGCGCGAATCTCCGCTTCGTCGGCGTCGCGCATGACCACGCCGCTCTCCACGGCGAAGCTGCGGGTCGGGCCGCTTCCCGCCACCAGCGCGACGCCCGTGACCACCACGTGGCGGCGGCCGACCAGCCGCGACAGCAGCTTGACCGCGTGCTCGGGATCGTCGGGCTTGCCGAGCGCCTCCCCGTCGATCACCACGAGGGTGTCGGCGCCCAGCACGGCGGCGTCCCGGCCCGCTTCGGTCAGGCGGTGCGCCACGTCCTCGGCCTTCTCCCGCGCCAGGCGCAGGGCTTGCCGGCTCGCGCTCTCGCCGATCTGCGCCGACTCGTCGACCGCGGACGGCTGAACCCGGAACGCCAGCCCCGCTCGCGTGAGCAGGTCGCGGCGCCGGGGGCTCCCGCTGGCCAGAATCAGCGCGACGGGGCGTTGGGACATGGCGTGCGTGATAGCATCGCGCCATGAGCGACGCATCGACGCAAGAGATGATCCAGACCGTGCTCGACCTGCTGGTGCCCTACGGCCTGAAGGTGGTGGGCGCCATCGTGCTGCTCCTGGTGGGGCGCATGGTGGCGGGTGCGCTGCGCAAGGGCGTGCGCAGCGCCATGACGCGCCGGAAGGTGGACGAGACCCTGATCCCC
>CAMYOO010000366.1 GCA_947260035.1 uncultured delta proteobacterium | reverse complement strand
CATGGGGCCCATGCTGTCCACGATCCAGAACCTGGTGGTCCCGCGCATGCGTGCGACGGCCTCCGCCGTCAACCTGTTCGTGGTGAACCTGGTCGGACTGGGCGTCGGGCCGCTGCTGATGGGGTTCTTGAACGATCATCTGAAGGCCGACTACGGCGACGAGTCGATTCGCTGGTCCATGCTGGCGGTCGGTCTGGTAGGAGGGCTCGCCAGCATCGGGTTCTACGCTGCCGGCTGGAACCTGCGCCGGGATCTGGACGCCGCGCGTGAGGCCTAGCCTTCGGCGAGCTGTTCGCGGACCTTGCGGCGCAGCAGCTTCCCGGTCTCGTTGTAGGGAAGCTCGTCGACGAACTCGATCCGCTGCGGCATGCGTGACGACCGCAGACGCGAACGGACCCACTCCCGCAGCTCCTCGACGCTCGCCGAGGCCCCACGGCCGCGTGCTCCAGCAGCACGTCCTCGATCTCGCCGGGGGACATGTTCTCGCCGCCGCGGACGATCACGTCGTCGGCGCGGCCCTCCAGGAAGAGGTAGCCCTCGGCATCCATGGAGCCGGCGTCGCGGGTGGGGAACCAGCCCTCGGTGTCGACCGTCGAGCCCCGGCCCATGTACTCGCCCGACACCTGCTCGCCGCGCACGTAGATCTCGCCGCGCTCGCCGGCCGGCTGCACCCGGCCTTCGTCGTCGCGGATCTCCACTTCGACGCTGGGCAGCGGGCGTCCCGCGGATGCGATGCGGCGCCGCACCTCGGCGTCCTCGGATGCAGCCGCGGCGCGATGGTCGTCCGGACCGAGGACGGCGATGGTGGAGCTGGTCTCGGTGAGCCCGTAGGCGTTGGTGAAGTCGGTGTCCGGGAAGAGCCGCATCGCCTTCTCGATCACCGGCTGGGGCATCTTGCCGCCGCCGTAGGAGAGGGCGCGCAGATGGGGCAGGTCCGCGCTCTCGGCGCCCTCCAGGGCGTCGATGATGCGGGACAGCATGGTCGGCACCACGAAGGCGTTGGTCACCTTCTCCGTTCGTGCCAGATCCAGCCACGTCTTGGCGTCGAAGTTGGGAAGCTGCACGATGCGCCGCCCGGAGTAGATGGAGCTGGCGATCGCTGCGATTCCGGCGATGTGGTAGGGCGGAACGCACACCAGCGCGGCGTCGGTCTCAGCGGCCGCGCCGAACTCGACGGAGCCCAGGATGTAGGACACCAGGTGCTTGTGGCGCAGCACTGCGGCCTTGGGCGCGCCGGTGGTTCCGCTGGTGAAGAGCAGGACGGCGATATCTTCAGGGTCCATGGGCCAGGTCGGGTCCGGAGCTTCCGCGGCGCGCGCCTGCTGGAGGAACCCCGTCCGGGCAACGACGCTGCCGTGAGGGAATCCCTCGAGCGCCGCGACGCGCTCGTCCTCGGCGACCAGATAGGCCGGCGCCACCTGGGCGAGCAGGGCGTCCAGCTCTTCCGCTGTCAGCCGGTAGTTGAGCGGCACGAACGGGACCCCGGCCCAGGCGCTGCCGAAGAGCCCGACCGGAAGGGCCAGGCTGCTCACGTCGAGCATGGCCAGGCGTCCGCAGTCGGAGGCGGCCACCTGGCCGGCTACGCCGCCGGCGCTCTGGAAGAGCTCCTGGTAGGTGAGCTTGTCGGCGCCGTTCTGCACCGCGACCCGGTCCGGGAAGCCGGAGGCAGCCATCTCGAGCAGCATCATCAGGTTCATGGCTCAGTCCGAAGAGGGAAGGGGCTTCGCGTCCTTCGTGTTCAGCAGCGTATCGCCCAGGCCCAGGGAGCCGTCGCCCGGCTTGGTGCACAAGAGCTCCAGGTCGCCGCTCTCGGAGACGTAGCGCTTGCCCATGGCCGTGCCGTTGGCGGCGTCGGGTGACAGGCTCGCGTCCGACGGCGCATCCGCCTGCATGTCGATCATCGGTGCGCCGCCGCAGCGGAGGTCGACGTCACCGTCCGGTGCGGCAATCACCATCACCTCGGTCGAGCAGACCGGACTCTTCAGGCGGGTGCCCGCCTTGAGCTGACCCATCGTTTCATCCTCCCTTGGCTTCGGCCCAGCCCTCATCCAGCGAAACCAGTCGGTCCAGCTGGAGCTTGCGCGACTGGAACTTCCATTCCCCGGCCACGCGCCGGTAGCGATTCTCGTAGTAGCCGGCCCCGATCATGCCGCGACCCTCTTGGATCGCGCGCAGGTCGAGGTAGCAGATCCCGCTGGCCTCGTCCCCGGCCAGGCCGCGGATCGCCTCCAGGCCGGCCGGCCCGCGCAGAATCCGATCCGGCGCGGCGTCGCTCATGCCTCTTCCTCCAGAGCGTCGGCCACCAGCTCGGCGATGTCCGCCACCCGGATGCTGCCCTCCGGGTCGCGCGCGCCGAGTGCCTCGTCGAACATCTGCATGCAGAACGGGCACGAGACGGCCGCGGTGTCGGCTCCGCTGTCGCGCACGTCCTGCAGCCGCATGTGGTTGATGCGCGACGTGGGCGAGTCATCCATCCAGGCGTAACCGCCGCCGGAGCCGCAGCACAGCGCCTTGGAGCGGCTGCGCTCCATCTCCACGAAGCCGCCCGGCTGAGCCAGGCCCTGGAGCACTTCCCGAGGCGCATCGTAGACGCCGTTGTGGCGGCCCAGGTAGCACGGGTCGTGGTAGGTGAGGGAGGCCAGCTCCTTCCGCAGTCGCAGACTCCCTTCCTGGATGAGGTCGGCGATCAGCTGGGTGTGGTGGATGACTTCGTAGTTTCCGTCGAAGTCCGTGTACTCGTTCCGGAACGAGTTGAAGCAGTGCGGGCAGGTGGCGATGATCTTGCGCACGCCGTAGCGCTCCAGCGTCTCCACGTTGGTCTTGGCGCAGGTCTGGAAGCTGAGCTCTTCGCCCACGCGACGGGCCGGATCGCCGGTGCAGCTCTCCTCGGCGCCCAGCACGGCGAAGTCCACTCCGGCGGCCTGCAGCACCCGAACCACGGCCCGGGTCACCTTGATGTTGCGGTCCACCAGCGCGCCGGTGCAGCCCACCCAGAACAGGTACTCGGCCTGTTCGCCGCGTCCCAGCACCTTGATGTCCAGGTCGGCGAACCAGGCTTCTCGGTCGTGGGGTGTGCCCACCCAGGGATGCATGCGGTCTTCGATGTTCTTGAGGAACCCTTGGGTCTCCTCGCCCATGCGCGCCTCGGTCATCACCAGGTTGCGCCGCATGTCGATGATCTTGGGAATGTGCTCGATGTGGACCGGGCACTCGGTCTGGCAGGCGCCGCAGGTGCGGCAACCCCAGATCTCCTCCTCCGTCACGGACGGGGCGGAGGGCCCGTCGCCGGGCTCGCCGAAGAGTGCGGGCAGCCCGTCGAGCGCCGGCTCGCCGTCGTCGGCGGCTGCCTCGAGAAGGGCCGGCCCGGCCCGATGCAGGTTGGCCTTCAGGTCCTGGATCAGCTTGCGGGGATTCAGCGCCACGCCGCTCTGGGTGGCCGGGCACACCTCTTCGCAGCGCCCGCAGTTGAGGCAGGTGTCCAGGTCGAGCAGCTGCTTCCAGTCGAAC
>CAMYOO010000365.1 GCA_947260035.1 uncultured delta proteobacterium | reverse complement strand
GCTCGGCTAGAAGCGGTCCAGGCGCAGCATGCGGTCGCTCTCGGAGGCGTGCACCGCGCCGTCGGCCGTCTCCGTGGGCGCAGTGCCTTCGGCGTAGGCCTGGAAGTAGGTCTCCTTGCTGGCGGGGCCGGCCAGCAGACCGCTCTCCCGGTCCACACGCGCGAAGACGATGCCGTCGGGCGCCACGAAGTCGCGCCGCGGCCGCGGGGCCAGAGCGGCGCGCATCACGTCCACCCAGATGGGCAGCGCGGCCTTGCCGCCGGTCTCGCCCTTGCCCAGCACGCGGCGCTCGTCGAAGCCCACCCACACGCCGGTCGCCACGTCGGCCGAGAAGCCCACGAACCAGGCGTCGCCCTGCTCGTTGGTGGTGCCGGTCTTGCCGCCCAGCGGGCGCTTCAAGGCGCGCGCCTGCTTGCCCGTGCCCTGCTTGTCCATCACCACCGCGTGCAGCATGTCCACGGCCAGGTAGGCGTCCACCTCAGACAAGGCGTAGCCCGGCGGCAGCGGCACCTCATCGTCCTCTCCATCCCGTGCGGCCGGCGGCGGCTCGGGCACGGCGGGCTCGGCCTCGGCCACGGCCGGATCCTCGCCGTCGCCCGCCTCGTCCGGGGTCCAGCCGTCGAAGACCGCGGTCGCGGGCACACTGCCCAGGGGAACGCGCTCCAGCAGCACGTTGCCCTCGGCGTCCAGCACGCGTCGGATGTAGACGGGCACCACCACCCGACCCTTGGCCGGGAAGACGGCGTAGGCGCGGGTCAGCTCCAGCAGCGACACCCCGCTGGTGCCCAGGGCCAGCGACAAGTTGCGGTCCAGGGGAGACTCGATCCCCAGCTTCCGGGACAGCTCCAGCGCGTGGCTCACGCCGACCTCGTTCAGCAGGTGGATCGTGGCGTTGTTCACCGAGCGCGCGAGGGCGGCGCGCAGCGTCAGCTTCCCCAGGAAACGGCCCTTGTAGTTGCCCGGCCGCCACACGAAGCCCGACTCCGGGTCCTCGTAGACCAGGGGCCGGTCCACGATGATCGAGGTGGGCGTAAAGCCCTGCTGCAGGGCGGCGGTGTAGATCATCGGCTTGAAGGCGGAGCCGGGCTGGCGCCGCGCCTGGAGCGCGCGGTTGAACTCGCTGCGCGCGAAGTCGTAGCCGCCCACCAGCGCGAGCACCTCGCCGCTGTCCACGTCGAAGGAGAAGGACGCCCCCTCGATGGCCGGCTCCTGGTGCAGGACCACCCGCGGCGGGTCCGTGGCGGTCTCCTTCTTGCCCGGCGTCGGACGCACGAAGCGCGCCACGTCCCCCACCTGGAAGATCTTCGCGATGGAGCGCACGGGTACGGGGTAGCGAGCCGGGTTTGGCTCCCGCGCCCACTTCACGTCCTTCAGCCGGACCTCGCCCTCCAGGCCCGGAGCGAAGGCGACCCGCGCGCGATCTTGCTTGGGCTCCACCTGGGTGACGACGGCCAGCAGCGGCGTTTCCAACGGGATGGCCTCCGGCGGCGCCTCGCCTTCGGCCACCGCCAGCCCGTTCTCGATGGAGATCTCCGACTGCGCCGTCTCGATTGCATCGGCAGCCACCTGGCGCAGCGGCCCGCGGTAGCCCTGGCGGTGGTCGATGCGCCTCAGCCCCTTGCGCAGGGCCTCCACCGAGGCGCGCTGCAGGTCCAGGTCCAGGGTCGTCTCGATCACCAGGCCGTCGCGGCGCACCTGCTCGCCGCCCAGGATCTCGAACAGCTGGCGCCGCACCTCCTCCACGAACCAGGCGGCTGTCTGCATGTCCTCGGTCTCGGGCGGGTCGGCCAGCAGCGGCGGCGCAGTCAGCGCTTCCTGGTAGGCGGCCTCGTCCAGGTAGCCCTCGTCGCGCATCTGGCCCAGCACGTAGCTGCGGCGGCGCTCGGCGGCCCCGGGGTTGCGGTGCGGCGAGTAGGCCGAGGGCGCGCGGGGCAGGCCCGCCAGGAGCGCACCCTGGGAGACACTGAGGTCGCGGGTGACCACGCCGAAGTAGCTGCGCGCGGCCTCGCCGATCCCGTAGGCGCCGTGCCCGAAGTAGATCTGATTCAGATAGAGATAGAGGATCTGCTCCTTGCTGAAGCGCTGCTCGATGCGGCGCGCCAGCAGCATGTCCTTCAGCTTGCGGGTGAAGCGCCGCTCCGGCGACAGCAGCAGGCTCTTGGCCACCTGCTGGGTGATGGTGCTGCCGCCCTGCCGGATCTCTCCGCCCGCCGCCAGGTTCTTCCACGCGGCGCGCAGGATCCCCTGGTAGTCGAGCCCCTCGTGCTCGTAGAAGGCCGCGTCCTCGGAAGCCACGAAGGCGTGGATCACGTGAGGAGGCACCTCCTCCAGGGAGACCAGGAAGCGCCGCTCGTCGTAGAACTCGCCGATCGGCTGCCCGTCGCGGTCGTAGACCCGCGACGTGAGCAGGGGCCGGTAGTCACGCAGGCTGCGCAGATCGGGCAGCTCGCGCAGGAAGAGCATGTAGAAGGCGGTCCACCCGACCGCCACACCGACGACAGCGAGGCCGCCGAGGATGAGAGCGATCCGGGCGGAGCGCGACCGCTGAGCCATTGGGGAACGCTCCTGGGGGAAGACCCGACCGTAGCCGACGGCGCCGCGGCTGCGCTACCGAAGCGCTGGAGGATCCTCATGCCCCCTCGCCCGCTCCGGCTCGCCTTCGTGATGGACCCCATCCAGGGGCTGGACATCGATGCCGACACCACCTTCGCCCTGATGCTGGAGGCCCAGGAGCGGGGTCACCACATCTACTGCGTCGACCCCGCGGACCTGACGGTGGAGGGAGGCCACCCCAGTGCCCGGCTCCAGGAGGTGACCCTGCAGCGGGTGGAGGGCGATCACGTCTCCTTTGGCGAGTGCCACGAGCGGGTCCTGGACGACTGGAGCGACGTGGTCTTCCAGCGCGTGGACCCGCCCGTGGATGACGACTACGTGCGGGCCACCCAGATCCTGACCCTGTGCCGGCGGGCGCAGGTCCTGAATCGCCCGGCCTCGATCCTGGCGGCCAACGAGAAGCTCTACGCCCTGCAGTTCGCCGACCTGATGGCCGAGACCCTGGTCACCCGTCACATCCCGGACCTGGTG
>CAMYOO010000364.1 GCA_947260035.1 uncultured delta proteobacterium | reverse complement strand
TGGCGCAGGTTTTCGGCCCAGTCGTAGGCCAGCGGGTCCAGTACCTCGACGCGGGCGCCGATCTCCCGCGCCACGGTTTCGGCGCTGGCCGGATCGAACTGGGGCTGCACGAAGATCACCCTCACGCCTGCACGGCGCGCCTGTTCGATGTGCCGGGCCAGCGCATGGGGATCGGGCTCCTTGCCGTCGCGTTCGATGGCCACCTGCTCGAGCCCGTACGCGTCGGCGAAGGCACCCCAGGCCGGATGGAGGACGAGAAAGCGCCGACCCGTCCCGTCCGCAAGGATGCCGCGGATCTCGGCGTCCAGCGCGTCGATTTCACGGCGAAAGCCGGCCAGCGCCGTCGCCAACATCTCGCGCTGCTGCGGCAGGAGCTCGGCCAGCGCCGCCGCCAGCAGGATCGCCGTTCGCTCCATCTGCCGGGGGGCCAGCCAGACATGGGGGTCGTCTGAAAGCGCTTCGGCACCCGCCGAGCCGTCGATGACGGGGAGGTCCGGCGTTTCGGCCAACAGTGCGTCGAGCCAGGTCTTCTCGAATGGAAAGCGGGGGTGACCTACGCGCAGGCACAGGGCGGCGCGGGAGAGAGCCCGCATCTGGCTGATGTTGGGCTCGTGGCTCGCCGGGCTGGCGCCGGGGGGGATCAATACTTCGACGCGCACGGCGTCGCCTGCGATGCGGTCCACCAGGTACTCGTGTGGCAGCAGGGAGACGACGACCACGGGGCGCGGGTCCTCGTTCGCGGACTCGGTGCAGCCCGGCAGCCCCAGGCCCATCGCCAGGCTCACGGCCAGGACCCGCCTGCGTCGGCGCGTCGCAAGGGCACGTCTCACGCCGCGCCCTTGCGTGCGCGAATCCAGGCCCGCACAGCTTCCGCGGGCATGCGTTCGGCATCTCCCAGATCCGCGTCCTCGGCGTCCTCCAGCTGCGGGGGCTGGTGGTGGATGAGCCGCTCCAGATCCTCCGCGCCGTGGATCTCCTGGTCCAGTACCTGGGCCATGGCCTCGTCGTGCGGAAGGCCCCGTGCGCGAACCGCACGCGTCAGTCCGGTCAGCAGCGCGTACCAGGTCGTCATCGGACCCTGGGTGACCGAGGCCGATTGCTCGAAGGAGTCGATGAACGCGATGGGGACCGTCTCGAACGGCTCGTCCCAGGCCAGGGCTGCGGCCAGCCAGTCCGTGTCGAATGAGAAGTCGAAGACCGTCGGCTGCTCCAGGATGCGTTGCAGGATGGCGCGCTCGTAGAGCTTGAAGGCGGCCTGGGTGTCCTGAATGCCGCGCGCGAAGATCGTCCGGCCGATGCGCCGCTGCATGTGCCGCAGCAGCTTGATCCCCACGCCCCAGCGCGCCTCCTGCTTCACGAGCACCGCGTTCGGATGCTTGCGCGTGCCCAGGACGACGCGAATGCCGCGCTGGACGTGGGGCTCGAGCAGCAGACCGATCTGGCCCAGGTGGACCGAGTTGTCGGCGTCCGTGTAGATCACCGCCGAGGCGCCGTCGGCCAGGGCCTGACTGCAGCCATGGATGACGGCGCCGCCTTTGCGCGAGTCATCCACAGAGGCCAGCCCGGCCAGGGGCCCGTCGGCGGCGGGCAGGGCATCGGCCAGAAAGGAGATGCGCACCCGCTCGCGCAGCGGGTGGCCGTCGGCGATCTCACGGGCGATTCGTCCGCTGTCGTGGGGACAGCCGTCGTCCACGGCGTAGAGCCGCCACTGGATGGGCGTATCGCGAGTGGCCCAGTCGAGCTGCCGCAGCTTGACCCGCAACAGATCTTCCCCGTGCGGGTTGTCCTGGCTGCGAGGCTGCAGGCGCTGCTGCTCACCCCACATGGCGAATACCACGCCCAGCTCCAGCGGCGCATCGAAGTCTGCGAGGATGCGCCGCGACTCCACCAACTTGGCCGCCAGCTTCAGCTCCAGGGGGACGCCGGCGTCGCCGGCACTGGCGCGCAGCATCTCACGCGAGATGTCCGACGCGGCCAGCAGCGCATCGGCGAGCTCGTAGAGACGATCCTGGTCCGACGGGTCGGTCAGGTCGAAGCGGTCCCGCGCACGCGCCAGCAGCGGGGCGGGGAACGCGGCGGCGCGGGGAGGGCTCATGGCGGGAGGAGGATACCGGTCCGGGTGGACCGCGCAGGCTCAGTCGAGCCCGAGCCAGGTCCGCGCCTGGCCCATGTCCCGGAACACGCAGATCTCCTCCGGGGCGTCGGCGCGCTGGATCTCGAACATGCGGGCCAGGCCGAAGGCCAGGTCGCTGGCCACGACGAAGGCTCGCCGAGCCTCGGGTGCGCCCGGGCTGGCGTGCGCGAGGTCACGGATCACCTCGGTGGTGATCTCGGCGCGCTCGAGGCTGCGCGCATCGATGAGCTGCCGGTACTCCGCTGTGATTTGATCCCAGGTCTTCATGATCGACACCTCCGGTTGGGGTCGTCACACGCGGCAACCCAGTATTTGGCAAAAAGTTAATCCCTTCTATATTTATCGACCACGAGATAACTTTCTTCAAGTGAGGAACGATATAGCGATACTCGTAATCGCGCTTCGCCGGGTTGACCCTTTCTGTCGAGCTATGGTCCTAGACCACTGACAACAGCCATTCGCCGGGGCGGCGGCTAGCGTGGCAGATTGCTTTATATCCGGCTATCGGTGAGCGGCAGCAGACGGCACCAAGCGTTCCTTGCTGGTATCAAACAATTTGCCGTAGATTCTGAGTCCTCGGCTACGGTTCCATTGCAAACTGCCGCTTTATGCAGTGTCACATAGACTTTGCTTGGCTTGAGCAATAGCTCGTCTATGCGGTTCACTGCGCAATTGGGCGGAAAAGTTCTAAATGCTGAACAAAATCCTAGGAGTGTTTTTTGCCATCTCTTGCTTCGCCACATCCGGCTTGTCGGGCAGTATGCTGGGTGTTGGCATGTGGTTCTGGATCATCGTTGCAACAGGCTTTTTCGTGGCGATCAGCCAATTTGTTCCAAGCTTGCGTGGCATAGGCACTGTCGCAGCATCGATACTCGTAGTGATCGCTATACTCGCCGCGTTGCTGGCATTGTTCGTAGTGATGTCGATAGGGGGATCTGGTCCCTCTAACGAGGA
>CAMYOO010000363.1 GCA_947260035.1 uncultured delta proteobacterium | reverse complement strand
TGGCGATCACGAAGGAGCCCAGGTACAGGACTCCGAGGGCCATGGCGAGGGTCTGGGTCGGGTTCAGATCGAAGGTCATGTCGGGCCTCGGCGCGGGGAGTCGGACACGGTCCGAAGTCGCCTCACCGTACCACGAGCAGACCGTCCAGCAGGTCCGCCATGCGCTCCGCGGCCAGCGCCTGGCCACTCCCGTTCCAATGGTTGTCCGGGTGGCGGAAATAGTGCGTGCGGCACTCCGGTCCCCGGAAGACGGGGAACAGGTCGAGGTAGGGAATGCCCTGCGAGCGCGCGAAGTACACCAGCACGTCACTGGACCCGGACGGCGAGTAGTCCGGGAAAGACGCGAGATCCAGGCCCGCGTGGCCGTCGCAGACGTCGGTGGGAGCGGGAATGATCAGCAGGGCCAGCGACACGTCGTGCTCTGCGAGGTGATCGCGCACGCGCTCAACCACGGCCTCCATCAAGCCGATCCGGTAGCGGGCCGAGTCGGAGCCCGGCTCGAGCGCCACATCGGCGTCGTAGGAGTCGGGCGTGATCTTCACGCGGTTGTCGCCCTGTACGATGTAGCGGCGGTACTCGCGACGCCGGGCGTTTAGCTGCCGCTGGAGTGCGTCGGACTCGAGCTGCTCGGGCCGGTCCTCGGGGGTCCGAGCCCGAGCCTCCCTCCAGCTGAAGTAGAGCCGTCTGAGCGTGCGCACCAGCGCCGAGCGATCCAGCAGTCCGTCGCCGGAGAAGAGCCGGGCCTTGGCCTCGAAGAGCTCGCGTGTCTTGTGGTGGAAGACGAAGTCATTCTCGACCAGCGTCCCCACTTCCAGCCGGTAGATCTTGTTGCGCAGCAGGTCACCGAAGTCGTTGCCCGCATAGATGGCAAGGACCAGCAGGTCGGGACGGATCCGCTCGAGCTCCTCCTCGATGCGCCGGCTCGCCTGGTCGGGCCCGTACCCGTTGGTGCGGGCGTTCAGCACCTGCACATCCCGGCCGCGGCTGCGCAGCGCGTCCGCCAGGCGCTGCACGAAGGTCTCGTCCAGCGGCGAGAACCCGGCGTGGATGAAGGAGTCCCCGTAGACGGCGATGCGCTTGCGACCCGGCGTGAGATCCGGCTCGGGCCCGCGATAGCCCAGGCTATTGGACTCGATCAGGAACCCGTCCTCACCGATCGTGCGTTCGCGCCGAAAGCGGGTCCAGGTGTTGGGCGCAAAGCGGTAGATGACGCGCTCGTCCAGGACGTACGCGTTGTGGTCCACCGGAACCAACAGGCGTACGGCGACCTCCGCCGCCACCAGGGCGAGCCCGCTGGAGAGGATCAGGAGCAGGAGCGTTTTCAGGCGATCGTTCACAGGCCTTCGCCAGGAAAACGCGTCACTGCGGCCCGGCGTCCAGCACAACCCTAGCGAAACCACCGCGTTTCCCCGCCGATCCGAAGGCGGGGTAGGCTCCGGCTGTGACCTCGACACCCGCTGCACGAGCGGCTCCCTCCGAAACGGCGCCCCTGGCAGCCGTGTGGCTGGCCAGCGCCGCAGTGCTGACCGCGTGCCTGCTGGCGGGCTTCCGCATGGACTTCGCCGGGGATGTCGGGTCTCTCCTGCGTGCCAACGGCGCCCGGGTTTTGCTGGCGGCGGGGGCCGGCGCCGCGCTGGCGCTGTCCGGGGCGCTGCGTCTGGCGTCGAATCGGGTGCGACCGCTGGGCGAGCTGGAGCTGCTGGGCATATCGGCCGGGGCCGCGGGCGGCGGTTTCTTTGCTGCAGAGCAGCTCTCGGGGCTGCCCGCCGGGCCCGTGTTCGCCGTGGGTGCGGTAGTGGGCGCGGGGCTCTTCCTGACGGCGGCGCGCGCTCTGGACCGACCCCGCCGCTGGACGAACCCGGGGGTGGCCGCGCTGCTCGGGGCCTGCATCGGCGTGGCGGCGTTGGCCGGCAGCTACGCGCGCGCCCGGGAGGACGCCGTCGCTCCCGTCGTCGCCTGGCTGCTGGGCGACTTCGCGTGGGCCGGACTTCCGGGAGCGGCGGCCGTGGCGGGCCTGGCCTGCGCGTTGGTCCTGTCCGCGCGACGCGCCCTCGCGGGCGACGATGCGAATCGGGCCGGCGCCCTGGGCCTGATCAGTTTCGGCCTGGGCATCGGCGCCGCCGGGCCCCTGGCTTTCGTTGGGACCTTTGCGCCGCGCGCGGTGCGCGCGCTCGCCCCCTCCGCATCGTCCGCGTCTCTGGCTACCGTCGGCGCGGCGGCGGGCGCTGCCGGCGTCGCCGCCATCGACACCGTGCCGCGCCTACTGGTGGGGGGCTACACGCTTCCCTTCAACGTGGCGGCCGGCATGCTGGCGGTGCCCGTCTTCCTGCTCTGGAACCGACGCCGGCTGCGCCGCGAAGCGGGTTTGCTGCACCCGGCGCTGGAAGCCGCGGAGCTTCTGTGGATCGCGGTGCTGACGCTGGTGGCCACAGGACTGGTCTACTTTCTGACCGTGGTCGTGCGGGGCGCTACCTAGCCGCTCAGGCGGCGCGCAGACCGCCGGCCCGAAGATGCGCCACCAGGGCATCACGCAGGTACACGTCGGTATCCTCCACCGACTCGGGCTCTCCAAAGACGTCGCCCAGCTTTGCGTACCAGTCGAGGGTGGCGACCCGGTAGCGCTCTGCGGGCTCGATCCCCACGCCCGACGCCTCGAGGCGCGCACGCAGGGGGGCGGCCATGGCCTTGCCCGGCAGCGTCGCCACCACCACGCGGTTGCCGTAGGGATCCATCGCCCAGGCCAGCCCGGTCGTCACCCTGCCCGCGCAGAAGCGCCCCGGCACCTTATCGTCGTGCCAGGCCAGCGGCTCGCCGCTGGCGCTGCGCAGCGCCGCCTCCAAGAGCCGGCGCATGGACTCGCCTTCGAGGCCGGGCGTCGTGCCCAGAGCGTCGCCCACATTGGCGCTGCTCGGATCGCGAACCACGTTCACGTAGGCGTGCACGTGCGGGTGTCCTTGGAAGTGGATGACCGTTCCGGGGCCCTCCAGCCGCCAGACCTGCCAATAGGGATCGCCGCGCCGCGCTCGCTCGGCGAGATCCAGCTCGCCCCAGGAACGCATGTCGGCGTAGAAGCCCTTGCTCCCGTAGGTGGCGAAGT
>CAMYOO010000362.1 GCA_947260035.1 uncultured delta proteobacterium | reverse complement strand
CGTCGTCGGCTGCGGCCGGCAGGGCCAGCAGGGCCAGGGCGAGGACCGGGGCGAAGCCGCCAGGACGGAACCGAAGGTTGCTGGGCATGTTGGATCTCCTCTTCCCGGCCGAATCCGCCGGGCGTTCGATCCGTCCAACCCGCGTGAACCCGATGGGTTGCGCGCGGGGAGCGCCCTGGGTCCCCGCGGGGACGCCTTGACGTGCCGCCGTCTGCGCCCATCCTCTGCGAGTCCCTCAACGGAGAACTGCATGAAGCGAATCGCGCTCTTCCTGGCGACCAACGTCGCCATCCTGGTCGTCCTCTCGATCGTGCTCCAGCTGTTCGGCGTGGAGCAGATCCTCGACGAGCAGGGTGTCGACCTCAACTACCGGTCGCTGCTGATCTTCGCCGCCGTGTTCGGCATGGGCGGCTCCTTCATCTCGCTGGCCCTCTCCAAGTGGATGGCCAAGCGCATGACCGGCGCCCAGGTCATCAGCGAGCCGCGCACCCAGACGGAGATGTGGCTGGTGGAGACCGTGAACCGGCTGGCCGACGGCGCCGGCATCGGCCGCCCCGAGGTGGCGATCTTCGACTCGGCCAGCCCCAACGCCTTCGCCACCGGCGCACGCAGGGACAAGGCGCTGGTCGCCGTGTCCACCGGCCTGCTGGCCAACATGAACCATCACGAGGTGGAAGCCGTGGTCGGCCACGAGGTCAGCCACGTGGCCAACGGCGACATGATCACCCTGACCCTGATCCAGGGCGTGGTGAACACCTTCGTGATCTTCTTCTCGCGCATCATCGGCCACACCGTGGACCGCGTGGTGTTCCGCACCGAGCGCGGCTACGGTCCCGCCTACTTCATCACCACGATCCTGGCCCAGGTCGTACTGGGCATCCTGGCCAGCACGATCGTGATGGCCTTCTCACGGCGCCGCGAGTTCCGCGCCGACGCCGGCGGTGCGCGCCTGTCCGGACGGGAGAACATGATCGGCGCCCTCGAGGCGCTCAAGCGCGGCACACCCGAGCCGCTGCCCGAGCAGATGCAGGCCTTCGGCATCTCCAGCGGCGGCAAGCAGGGCTTCGCGCGCTTCTTCATGTCGCACCCGCCGCTGGATGAGCGCATCGACGCCCTGCGGCGGATGGAGGTCTCCTAGAGCCCGTCAGGCGTTGCCGGGATCGAAGCGCTGCCGCGCCGCCTCCAGGGCGGCATGGCTGCCGATATCCCACCACTCGCCGTCGAAGCGGGCGGCGCGCACCTCGGTCTCGCGCACCAGCCAGGCGACGAAGTGGCCGGGCGCGTCCGGGTTGCCGCCCTCTTCCAGGTAGCGCTGCAGCAGGCCCTGGATCTGCGGCGGGTAGAAGTAGAGGCAGATCGCCACCAAGTCCGAGTGCGGGTCGGCCGGCTTCTCGCGGAAGCCCGTGACGCGACCCTCCTCATCGAGGGTCACCTCGTTGTAGGGCGAGGGCCCATCGGGCAGCTCGATCCGGCGCACGGCCAGCTGGGGCCGGCGCTGCGCGAGGAACTCCGCGTGCAGCGGCGCCAAGTCGAAGCCCAGCAGGTTGTCGCCTCCCACCACCAGCAGCGCCTCGTCGCCCAGCGGCACCTCCGACAGCGCAAAGGCGATGTCGCCGGTGGCGCCCAGCTTGTTGGAGTCGTCACTGGAGCCGTCGTCCAGCACGCGGATCGGCACGGGGCACTCCACCGCGTGCGCCCAGGCTTCGAGAGCCGGAGCGAACCGGGTGTTGGTCACCACCAGCACCTCCGAGAGGTCGGCCAGGCGCACCACGCGTTCGAGGATCCAGGTGAGGAGCGCCTTGCCGCCCACTTCGAGCAGCGGCTTGGGCCGGTCGCGCGTCAGCGGGTAGAGGCGCGTGGCGTAGCCTGCGGCCAGCAGCAGCGCCTTCATGCCGCGCACTCCGGGGGCGGATCCAGCCGCGGGCGCGCGCAGCGGAAGCCTGCCTCGGCGTACGCCTTCTGCAGGGAAGAGCGCTCGGTTTCGGCGTGCAGGAAGCCCACCACGGCGCCACCCGAGCCGGCGAACTTGACCGCGGCGCCGCAGTCGCGCCCGACGCGCACCATCTCGACGTCGCCGGCGCGGCAGGGCCAGATCGAGGCGCGGGTGTCGAAGTTGCGGTCCACGCAGGTCATGAATCCCTCGCGATCGCCGGACTCGAGGCAGGTCAGGGCCCGGTCCACCAGGCGCGGGAAGATCGCCATGGCTTCGCGCACGGCGGGATCACCGCGCTCCCAGCGCCGGCGCATGTCGGCGTGAGGCACGCCGGACATCTCTCCCGGCGCCGGGTCCCAGGCCAGGAACATGGGCGGCAGCAGCGACGGATCCAGGCGCCGGTACGAATGCGCCCCGCGCGGCGGCGCGAAGTCCATGTGCACCAGACCCCCGTAGGCCTGGATCACGCGGTCCATGGGCCCGGCCACGATGCCCAGGTCCTCCACCTCGGCCGCCAGGGCGCGTTCGGCCAGCTCCGCCGGGTGAAGACGGATCTCGAACCAGGCGCAGAGCGCCCGCAGCGCCGCCACGACGATGGCGCTGGAGCCGGCCAAGCCGACCTGGCGCGGCACGTCGGACTGCACCTCCAGCGCCAGGCAGTGGTCGGGCGCCTCGGGCAGACGCCCCAGGGCCGCCTGCAGCAACGCGGCGGCCCCCGCGTCCTCGGGAAGCGCCAGCTGCGGCGCCGGCCCGACCTGCACCCGCGCGGAGAAGTTCCAGAGCGCCACGGCGAGGGCCTTGCCGTCGTAGACGTCGCCCGGGTTGCCCATCAGCCCGGCGCGGGCCGGGACGTGGACCGCCAGGGGAGCGCGGTCCGGAGGCTGCGGGCGGGCCGACATGGCTGCGAACCATAGCCGAGCCCCGCAGGGCCGAGGCGGCCCGGGTAACTGCCACCGGCATCCCGACGTATGGCAATCGGGACCACAGGAGGATCGCCCACATGCCCGCTTCGCTGCGTCTGCTTCCCGCCCACCGGCGCCGGCCGCGGCGGGGCACGCCGCTGCGATGATCCGACCGGCCTACGGGGACGGCCGGTCGTGGACCAGCACGCGCTTCACGCCGTCGAAGAGCACCTCGATTTTGGTCGGGCCGGCCAGGAACTGGACGACGCCCAGGCC
>CAMYOO010000361.1 GCA_947260035.1 uncultured delta proteobacterium | reverse complement strand
CAAGGTCCTACTCAGGAATCGGAACCTCGTGTACGCCGGTCCGAACGAGAGCGCGCTCGACGCAGCCCGCAGGATGGAGTCGGCGCGGGTCGGCGCCTTGGTGGTGCTCGACGGTCGCCGCCTGGTCGGCGTCTTCTCGGAGCGCGACCTCATGACGCGCATCGTGGTGCCGGGCCGGGATCCGGCCGCCGTGCGCGTGCGCGAGGTCATGACCGGCGACGTGGTTACCGCACACGTGGAGGAGCGGCGCAGCCAATGCATCGACAAGATGCAGGCGGCGGGATGTCGACACCTTCCCGTGATCGAGGACGACGAGGTCGTGGCGATGCTCTCCATGCGCGATCTGCTGCGAGACGAGATCGAGGAGCAGGTGGAGGAGATCCAGAGCCTCCGCGCCTACATCCACCAAGCCCCCCTCGTCTGAGCAAGGGCACAGCCCTCAGCAACCAAGGCAACCAGCGGGACAGTCCCTTTAGTTGACGGAAACTAAAGGGACTGTCCCGTTAGTTTCCGGTCGGCGAGGAGGGCGGCGGCGGCGTTGCGGCCGCAGGCGCCCATGACTCCGCCGCCCGGGTGGGCTCCGGCGCCGCACAGGTAGAGGCCGGGGATGGGAGTCGCATAGCGGCCTGCGCCCGGCACCGGCCTCAACAGGAAGAGCCGGTCCAGGGTCATCGCGCCGTGGAAGATGTTGCCGCCGGTCAGGCCGAAGATCCGCTCCAGGTCCGGCGGGGCCAGTACCTCGCGGTGCAGGACGCTGGCGGAGAAGCCCGGCGCCACCTGGTCGACCAGCGCCAGCACCCGGTCGGCGAAGGGCTCGCGTGCGACGCTCCAACCGCCTCCACGGGGCTCCCAGGGGACGTGCTGCACGAAGAGCGATGCGACGTGCTTCCCGGGCGGAGCCAAGTCCGGGTCCAAAACCGATGGCAGCGTCAGCTCCACCATGGGCTGCTCGGGAAGTCGCCCGGCCTGAGCGGCGGAGAAGGACTCCTCGAGAGCGTCCAGGTCCATGGCCCCCACGTGGATGGTTCCGCGGTGATGGGGACCCGCAGCGCCCGGCCGGGAGGTGAAGTCCGGCAGCCGCTCGAGCGCCAGGTTGAGCTTCAGGGACGGACTGCGGAAGTCGAGCGATTCGATGGCACGTGCGAATTCCGGGGGCAGCGCCTCGCTCCCGACCAGGCCGAGGAACGTGTGATGGGGGTCGGCGCTGCTCAGCACGAAGCGCGCCTCGATGGTGCGGCCGTCCTCCAGCTCCACACCCACGGCGCGACCGTCGCGCAGCAGGATGCGGGCCACCGGCGCATCGCGTTCCAGCTCGGCGCCGGCCGCGCGCGCGGCCGCCGCCAGCGACTCGGAGAGCGCGCCCATCCCACCGCCCACGTAGGCCCAGACCCCGCGCTGCCCGCCGGTCTCGCCCATCACGTGGTGGAACAGGACGTAGCCGGTCCCGGGCGAGGCCGGGGAGGCCCAGGCCCCGATCACCGCGTCGGTGGCCAGGGTTGCCCGAAGCGGCTCGCTCTCGAACCAGCTCTCCAGCGCCGGGCGCGCGGGGCCCAGCAGCAGGCCCAGGGCCGCCGGCAGCTCTCGCCGCAGGGCCAGGAGCCGCAGGCCGCTGCGCAGGAGCGGCCCCAGCTCGCGTAGCCGCGGCCGACCCGCGTCGGGCGGGCGGGCATCGAGAAGCGGCTCCAGCGCCCGGGCCACCTGATCCAGGAAGGCCTCGTAGTCCGGGTAGCGGGCCGCGTCGCGTTTGGAGAAACGCCCGATCTCGGTGCGGTTGGCGGCCGGGTCCGAGCCCAACAGCAGGCTTCGCCCGTCCGGAAGGGGAGAGAAGGAGGAGGGGTCCCGGCGCAGCAGCCGCAGGCCGTGGCGCTCCAGCTCGAGCTCTCGCACCAGCGCCGGTCGCAGCAGGCCCGCCACGTAGGCCGCCCAGCCCGGCGCGGGCCAGGTAGGCGGCCGCCGCCAGCCCGTTGTGCCCGCCTCCCACCACCACCGCATCCAGACCGCCCGAGTCGCCTCGCATCCCGGTCATTGTAGACTCTGCGCTCCATGCCTCCCGCCGACGTCGCCGCAATTGCCGTTCTGAGCCTGGCCGCCTTACGTGGCCTCTATCTGGGGCTGGCGCGCGAGGTCTTCTCCGTGGCATCCCTGGTGGCGGCTTGCATCGCCGTCCGCTTCGGGGCGAGCCCGGGCGCCGACTGGCTGATGCGCGTCACCGAGACCGACCTGGACCCTCGGGTCGCGGCGGTGCTGGCCGGAATCGCAATCGCCGTCGGCGTGCTGGCCCTGGGAGCCGTGATCGGGCGAATCGTGCGCCGTGGGGCGCGAGCGGTGGGCCTGGGCTGGCTGGATCGCGGCGCCGGCGGCGTGCTGGGCGCAGCCGAGGGCGCGCTGGTGGTGGGGTTGGCACTGTTGCTGGCGGCCGTTGCCCTGGGCCGCGACCACCCCTTCGTCGCAGAGTCCCAGGCGTTCGACGCGGTGGAGCGGCTGGAGGGCCTGGCGCACGAGGGCGAGCTTCCCGCGGTAGCGGCGCCGCCGCCCCCGCTGAAGCGGGAAGGGAGCCGCTAGCCGTGTGGCGTCGCATCCTCGCGGAGGTGGGCCCGGTGGTGCTGGCCGTCGGGCTGGCCCTGCTCCTGCGCATCTTCGTGATCGACTCGTTCCGGATCCCCTCGAGCTCGATGTTTCCCACGCTTCTGATCGGCGACCATCTCTTCGTCGACAAGCTGGCCTACGGGCCGCGCGTTCCGTTCACGGAATTCCGCTTTCCGGGTCACAGCGAGCCGCGTCGCGGCGACGTGGTGGTGTTCAGCGCGGCGCGCCATGGCGCCGGGGTGGTCCCGGCCGACCGCCGCCCCGACCTGCCCCGAGAGGACTTCATCAAGCGCATCGTCGCTCTGCCGGGCGAGACGGTGGAGGTCAGCGACGGTGTCGTCACCGTGAACGGTGAGGTCGCTCCCAGCGAGGCCACCGGCCAGGATTTCGAGGACGAGCACGGGCGCACCCTGATCCGCCACCGCGAGAGCCTGCCTGGCTGCACCCACGAGTGGCTCGACATCCCGGGGATGCGCGGCCCCGAGCGCACCGCGTTCACCGTGGAACCGGGGCGCTACTTCATGATGGGTGACAACCGGGACAACTCCAACGACAGCCGCATCTGGGGAACGGTGCGGTTCGAGGAACTCAAGGGCCCGGCCTGGCGGCTCTACTTCTCCTGGGACTTCAATGGGGGCTGGTTGGAGCTGCTGAATCCGCTGACCTGGGTCGGCGCCGATTGGCGCTGGAATCGCTTCGGCGATCGGATCGCCTGCGAAGCGGACTAGTGCCGGCGCCGGGGCAGGTGCACGCGGCCGCGCACTTTCTTCGCCGCGGCCCGCAGCCGGCCCATGCGGCCCCGCGAGAAGCGCACGAAGCGCACCGTGGGAACGTACGCGGCTCCTCCGACCACGAGCCCTACGGCGATGCCGCCGATCCAGAGCGGAACGAAGACGTCCCAGCCGATGGATGTCAGCGTGCGCGTCTGCTCGCCGATCTGGTTCCACTCCAGATGCGCCAGCTGTGCGAACGCATCACCCAGCATGGCGGTGGCCTCGGCCACCGGCGGGCCCGGCCAGACCAGGCTGCCCACCCAGTAGGTGAAAGCGTAGATCGGCGGGATCGTGGGCGGGCTGGTGATCGCGGTCATCAGCACCGCGGCGGGCCGACTTGCGTTCAGCAGCGTCGCCAGCGCCGTGGACAGGATGATCTGGAACCCGAGAGTCGGGGTGAAGGCCACCAGGATCCCCACCGAGACGCCCAGGCCGATGGCCTCGGGCGACCCGCGCAGGCGCACGAGCCAACGTAGGAAGCGCGCCAGTTGCGCGCGCAGACGGCCGACCACGGTGTCGGCTTGGGCGGCCACGGCCCGACCATCCTACGGCACGGCCGGGCCGCCCGCCGCCGGCCCGGGCTGCTACTTCCAGCCGATAACCTGATAGCCCTCGTTGCGCAGGCAGATCTCGACGTAGCGCTTGTGCAGCGGGTCGGGGTCGCGCGAGCGGAACACCCCGCGCACGAACCCGGCGGCCGCTCCAGCGGCGGCGCCGGTGGCCGCGCCGCGGCCCGGGTTTCCCCACACCGCACCGCCGGCCGCGCCGGCCGCCGCGCCCACCGTGCCGCGCTCCACCGTGCGCTCGGCGACCCGCTCCGGCCGGCGCTCGCCCAGGTCGTAGTCCTTGGCGGACTGGATGCAGCGGTCCACCTCGTCGTTGACCAGCTCGGGTCCGGTGCTCGCGATCTGATGATTCGGGTAGAGCACGGGACGCTTGGTAGAGCAGCCGGGAAGGGCCAGCAGCACGACAGCGCCCAGCAGGGCCGGCAGCGCGTGGATGAATCGCGTCATGAACCTCACCATCTTGTTGGAACCCCCCAGCGACAGCAAGGTTTCACTTTCCCTCTCTGATAGACTGCTGCGCCGTGGCTGCAGCCGACCGGCAGATCCAGCACCTAATCCACCGATACGCCGAGCTTCTGGACGCAGGCGACCTGGACGGGGTGGGAAAGCTCTTCGAGCATGCGCGTTACGGAGCCGGCGACGGCCCGCTGTCCATGACCGGGGATCAGGTCGCCGCCGTGAACAAGAAGCTGGTCATCCTGTACGAGGACGGGACCCCGCGCACCAAGCACGTCACCACCAACCTGATCCTGGAGGTGGACGAGGAGGCGGGCACGGCCGCATCGCGTTCGTACTTCAGCGTGCTCCAGCAGGTCGGCGACGGGCCGCTCCAGCCCATCGTGGCCGGCCGCTACCACGATCGCTTCCAGCGCTTCGAGGGCGCCTGGCGCTTCAGCGAGCGCCGCATCTTCGTCGACCTGGCCGGCGACCTCTCCCACCACCTGCGCAGCGCAACCCAGCCACGGAGCTGACAAATAACGGGACTGTCCCTTTAGTTGACGGGGTCTTTCCAGCGGCCGTGTTTGCGGATGAGTTCTACGAGGCGGTCGTCGGACTCTTCGGTGGGGACGTTGCGCTCCACCAGCTCTTTGCCCACGTAGAGGTTCACCGAGGT
>CAMYOO010000360.1 GCA_947260035.1 uncultured delta proteobacterium | reverse complement strand
CGCACGACGCCACGCAGAGCTGATGCGCGGCATCCGCGACGCGGGCTTCGAGGTGGGGATCCACTGCTGGGACCACATCCGCTGGCAGGACGGCCTGCACGGCATGTCGGCGGAGCGGACCCTGCGCGAGTTCGACAAGGCCCGCGAGGCTTTCCGCCAGGTCTTCGGCTGCGAGGCGCCGACGGCGGCCGCGGCAGGCTGGCAGGCCAACGCCCACTCCCTGGCGGCCTACGACGCCGCCGGGCTGCGCTACGCCAGCGACGTGCGCGGCGGGCCCCCGTTCCGGCCGCGCAGCGACGGGCGTGTGTTCCAGACGCCGCAGATCCCCAGCACGCTCCCGACCCTGGACGAGCTGTTGGGACTGCCCGAGCACCCCCTGGAGGGGCTGTCCCGCCAGTACCTGGGTTGGCTGCGGCCGGACGCCCTGGAGGTGATGACGATCCACGCGGAGATCGAGGGCATGGCCTACCTGGACTGGTTCGCCGGCTTCCTGGACGCGTGCCGCGAGGCGGGCGTGCGCTTCGTCGCCCTGGGCGATGAGGCCGAGGCGCTCGACGACACGCTTCGCGTCGCCGACCTCGTGCAGGGCGAGATTCCGGGCCGGAGTGGAACCCTGGCCGTCCAGGCCTGACGGCTCCTCTGCGACGGTGCTCAGCC
This sequence comes from uncultured delta proteobacterium, assembly GCA_947260035.1. Lineage (GTDB taxonomy): Bacteria > Myxococcota_A > UBA9160 > UBA9160 > JAFDET01 > JAFDET01. The sequence continues at coordinate 2,483 of CAMYOO010000360.1, read as the reverse complement.
GTCTCTCGAACCGGCTTCGGGCATCGCGGCGCCCGCGCGAAGCAGGAGAACGCCGAACCCGGAGATGGCGACGGCTTGGATCAGCCCGATCTCCCAGCCACGGCCGTTGGGGCTGGCCTCGCTCCAGATCAGATGGCTGAGAGCCACGTAGAAGACGTACGCGGCGGCACACGGAACTACCCACGGGCGTGCCGACCAGAACCCCCAGGCACCGACGGCAAACAGGGCCCAGTGCAGCGGGGCGCTGACGAGGGCCCACGGTCCTCTCACTTCGATCCCGAACCAGACTTCGACCTCGCGTGTCGCGGGAAAGAAGAGGTCACGAGGCACATTGATGATCAGCGCGAGCAGGCAGATGCCCGCGAGGGCGGTCATCCACCAGGAACGTGTGGGGCCGGGCTCGCTCATGGCTAGGGGCTGCCTCCGAGCTTCACCAGGGCGAGCACGCGACCGCTGGGTGTCTCGTGGCGGGCGACGATGCGGTGGGGGAGGGGCGACTCGGCCAGGCGGGCCAGGTCGCCGCGCTTGCGCTTGCCCTCCACCAGCACCCAGGCGCCGTCGGGCAGGACGGCCAGCTCGCCCAGGTCGGGAATCAACACCGGCATGCGTCCGGTGTAGAAGGCCGTGAAGCCCCGGGTGGTTTCCGTCGGGTCGAACAGGTGAAGCGGCTCATCGGCGGGTACGCGTTCGTTCACCTGCTCCAGCAGTGGGCGCAGGTTCTTGGCGGGCTCCAGGGCGGGCACGGCGCTGGTGAGAGCCAGGGCCAGGCCGACGCAGAGCAAGCTGGTGGCTCCCAGCCACGTGCGCACGGGCAACACCAGAGCCGCGGCCAGGTAGGCGGCTGCGCCCGCGGCCGCGGCCAGCCAGAACGACGGGTCGAGGGCGACGCACGCCACCGACAGCAGGCCGCCCACGCCGATCAAGACGCCGCGCCAGATGCGGCCGAAGCGGTCTTCGGGCGCGTGGGTCATCCACCAGCCGGCCAGCAGCGATAGCGACGGCAGCAGCGGAAGCAGGTAGAGCCCGCGCTTGGTGCCCGCCAGCGACAGCACCAGCAAGGCGGGCAGGGTGGTCGCCGCGACGAAGCGCAGCCCCTCCGCGGCGCGGGCGTCCAGACCCGGCAGGGCGCGCCGGGCCGACACGGCCGCGAGCAGCGTGATCGGTGTCCAGGGGAGCAGGTCCGCGGGGAGCTGGCGCAGGTAGTACCAGAAAGGGCGCTCGTGGCCGCCGCTGTAGCCCGCCGCTTCCGGCAGGAAGCGGCCCAGCTGGTTGGCCACCAGGAATCCGTGCAGAGCATCGGCGCCCGCGTCGGCGTGCAGCCTCCACAGCCAGAGCGCGGCGGCGCCCGCTACGAGCAGCGGGCCCCAGACCAGGTGCAGCCCCAGGTTCGCGCGGACCTGTCGCGTCCAGAGCAGGTGGACGCCGATTCCCAGTGCGGGCAGGCCCACGCCGATGGGGCCCTTGGCCAGGAAGCCCAGGGCGAGGGCCACGTAGACGCCCAGCCAGCGACCGTGGGCGAAGCAGGCCAGGGCGGCCGTGGTGCAGGCCAGCAACGCCATGTCCACGATGACCCAGTGGCTGGCGGAGAAGAAGCCGTAGGTGGTCAGCAGGACCAGGCCGGCCAGGGCGGCCGCCTCCTGGCTGAAGAAGCGCCTGCCCAGGGCGAAGGTGGCGGCCAGCGTCAGCAGGCCGAAGCCTGCGGAGGGCAGCCGCGCCAGGCCTGCGCTGGTGCGTCCTGCGGCCTCGTAGACGGCGGCCTGGGCCCACCAGGCCAGGGGGGGCTTCTCCAGGAAGGGCTCGCCGGAGAGCCGCGGTACGGCCCAGTTGCCCGACTCCCACATCTCGCGCCCGATCCCGGCCACGCGCGGCTCGTCCGGGGTCCAGAGCTCGTGATTCGCAATGCCGGCGAAGCTGACAAGAACGGCCGCCACGAGGAGCGCGATGCGGTGCACGAACCGCAGCTAGCACAGCGCCCCCGCAGCGCGCTATAGCCGCTGCGTGTCGGGACGTCTCGTCGCCGCGTCCGCTCTGGCGCTGCTCCTCACGCTCTGTGTGGGGATCTTCGACCACGAGATCTGGTCGCCTACCGAACCCGCGGTCGCGGGTGTGGCCTGGAACATGGTCGACCGCGGCCACTGGGCCGCGCCGATGATCGGCGACGCCTTCTATCTGGAGAAGCCGCCGCTCTACTACTGGCTGGGTGCGCTGGCGTGCTCGGCGGGCGGGCGACTGGACGCGGGCCTGCTGCGCCTGCCCGCGGCGCTGGCGGGGCTGGGCGCGCTGTTCCTGGTGGGCTGGATCGTGCGGCAGCGCCTCGGTGATGACGTGGCCGCGGTGGCGGTGCTGATGGGCGCCACAGCGATCCCGATCCTGGAGCTCGCCCACCGGGCTACGCCCGACGTCCTGGCGCTCTTCTTCGCCTTCCTCGGCTTCGCGCTGTACGCCCGCGGATCGCGCTGGGATTGGGCGCTCGCCGCCGCCCT
>CAMYOO010000359.1 GCA_947260035.1 uncultured delta proteobacterium | reverse complement strand
CCGCCGCAGCTCTCGGTGATGGTGTGGACGGTGGCCAGGCCGAGCCCGGTGCCGCGCTCGCGCGAGCGGGTGCTGAAGAACGGCTCGAAGATGTGCTCCACCGTTTCCGCGTCCATGCCGGCGCCGTCGTCGCGCACGCACAGCACCGCCATGGGGCGCCCGTCCACCACGCGGTTCTCGGTGCGCAGCTCGATGCGCCCCTCGGCCTCGATGGCGTCGCGCGCATTCAGCACCAGGTTCATGACCACCTGCTGCGCTTGCGAGGGGTCCATCTTGAAGCGCCACGCCTCCTGCACGGGGCGCACCTCGAAGCGGATGCTCACGGGAAGCAGCCGGGCCAACAGCGACTGCACGGCCTCCAGGGCCTGGTTCCAGCTGGTGGGCCGCGGCGTCGCGGGCCGACGGCGCGCGAAGTCCAGCAGCTGCCGCACCAGGTCGCCGGCCGCGCGGCCCGCCTCCTCGATCTCCTCCACCCGCGCAGCGGGCTCGCTGCCGGGCTCCAGGTCCTTGCTCAGGAGCTGGGCGTTGCCCAGCACCGCCGTCAGGATGTTGTTGAAGTCGTGGGCGATGCCGCCGGCCAGGCGGCCCAGGGCCTGCATGGTCTCGGTCTTGCGCAGCCGCTCGCGCAGACGCTGCTGGGCCTCTTCGGCGATGTGCCGTTCGGTCAGGTCGAACAAGACGTAGAGCAGGCGCGCATCGTGGTCGTCGTCGCCCGGCAGGCGGGTGGTGACCACGAAGGCCGGGAAGCGCTCGTCGGTCTTGCGCAGCAGCTCGGTCTCACGGCTGCGCCGGCCCTCCGGGTCCAGGGATCCCAGCGAATCGCCGTGGCGCTCGACGTCGCCGGAGCTGCGCAGGATGCCTGCGGGTCGGCCCAGCACCTCGCTGCGCGCGTGCCCGAACAGCCGCTCCGCGCCCTCGCTGAACTCGACGATGCGCGCGCTGTCGCCCGGCGCCTCGGCGACCACGAAGCCCACGTCCCGTGCCGCGGCCAGGGTGGCGCGCAGTCGCGCATCGGTGTCCAGCAGCTCGCGCGTGCGGCGTTCCACCTGGAGCTGAAGCGAGCGCGACCACAGGGCGGAGCCGCCGCCCACCACGGCCAGGGCCAGCAGACTCGCGCCCAGCACCCACAGCACGCGGCCGACGGGAACGCCGGGCGGCTTCAGCACGCCGAACCAGCGGTCGTACAGGGCGTCGTAGGCGCGGCTGGCGCGCACCCGGGCCAGCCCGTCGTTCAGGCGCAGCAGCAGCTCTTCGTGGCCCGCGGGCACTGCGAAGCGCAGCTCCAACGTCTCCAGCGGATCGGGCAGGCTGCGCACATTGCGGATGTCGTGGGTTCGGATGAAGTAGAGCGCTGCCGTGTTGAGCACCACGGCGGCGTCGGCTTCCCCGGCCGCCAGGCGCAGGATGGCCTGCTCGGCGTTGTCCGCCTCCACCAGCTCCACCGGGATCTGCTCGGCGCGGATGCGCTCCTCGTGGTAGCCGCTGCGGTTGACCAGAACGCGCTTGCCCTGCAGGCCGTCGCGCGAGGCGATCCCCGTGCCTTCGCGCACGAAGATCGCATAGTGTACCGGCGAGGTGGCGACGCTGAAGTCGAGCCGGCGTTCGCGCTCGGGCGAACGGAACACGCCGGGGTTGACGTCGATGCGGCCGGCTTCGAGCCGCTCGAGGATCTCGGCCCAGGGTGCGACGCGCAGCTCGAGCTCGATCCCTTCGGTCTCGGCCACCGCGCGCAGCAGGTCCACGTCGAAGCCCGCGGGCTCGCCGCGCGGATCGGCGAACTGGTGCGGCGGGTAGGCCTCGTCGATCCACGCCACCACCGGCTGGGCGGCGGCCGTCGCGGCGATCGCCAGCAGCAGCGCACAGGCAAGCGCGCCCGACCGCACGGCTCGGCGGATCTGGGGCCACGAGGTCCATCGCGCGAAGGGGGCAGGCTGCACCGGCTCCCCGAGTGTGCCCCGAACCGCGCCGGCTTCCAAACGCCTCGGCGCCTGCGTGATAGGCTTGGGGCGTGCTGCGCGCGCTCCTCGTCGTGCTCCTGGTGGCCGCCCCCCGGGCCGCCGCTGCGCAGGACCTGGAAGCCCGCGCCCGGGCGCTGCACCGGGACGCGATCGTGGTGGACGGCCACAACGACGTTCCGATGCTGCTGCTCGACCTCGAATTCGACCTGGCCATGGACGGAGCCGCGCCGGGCGCGAAATCGCCCTGGCCCTGGGTCTTCTTGCCCTGGCTTCCGGGCGCTCCCAGCGGAGACGCGCTGCGCACCGACACGGACCTGGCGCGGATGGAGAAAGGCGGACTCGACGCGCAGTTCTTCTCCATCTGGGTGGATCCGGATCACTACGATCCGGAGCGGCCCGGCGTCGCGACGGCGCGGGCCCAGGCCATGATCGACGTGGTGCTCGGGCAGGTGCAGCGGCATCCGCAGCGCCTGGCCCTGGCAACCAGCGCCGACGATGTGCGGCGCATCGTCGGCGCCGGGCGCCACGCCGCGCTGATGGGGCTGGAGGGTGGTCACGCCATCGAGGACGACCTGGGCACCTTGCGCCGCTACCACGCCCAGGGTGTCCGCTACATGACCCTCACCTGGAGCTTCAGCCACGGCTGGGGCGACTCCTCCGGCGACGAGGGCACGCACGGTGGTCTCACGGAGTTCGGCCGCGACGTGGTGCGCGAGATGAACGACCTGGGCATGATCGTGGACATCTCCCACGTATCGGACGCGACCTTCTGGGATGCGCTGGAGACGTCGCGGGCGCCGCTGATCGCCTCCCACTCGTCGGCCCGCGCCATCGCGCCCCACCCCCGCAACCTCAGCGACGACATGCTGCGGGCCGTCGGGGAGAGCGGCGGCGTGGTGATGCTCAACTTCGGCGGACTCTTCCTGGACCCGCGCAAGGTGGGAACCTGGAACCACGTGAAGAACACCCTGCGCTACGGCTTTCCCGTGCCCACCACCCTGGCGATGCTGGCCGACCACGTGGAGCACGTAGCTCGGATGGCCGGGGTGGATCACGTGGGCCTGGGATCGGACTTCGACGGCACGCTCTTCCTGCCCGTGGCGGACTTCCCCAACCTCACCGTCGAGCTGGCGCGCCGCGGCTGGTCCGACGCGGACCTTCGCAAGCTGCTGGGCGAGAACCTGCTGCGCGTGCTGGCCCGGGTCCAGGCGCTGGCTTCGCCGCCCGGTCCACGCTGACGCGCTGGCTTCGCCGCCCGGTCCGCGCTGACGGGGTGGGGCGCGAAGGGGTAGAATCCGCCTCGGCCGGGTCGAGGGAGGCACCCCATGGATCTCCAGTACAGCCAGGAGTACGAAGACTTCCGCGAGGAGGTGAAGACCTTCCTCGCGGAGAGCTGGCCGCTCCAGGGCGACGATGCCCAGCTTCCGCTGGGCGAGCAGGGGTCGCTCTTCCGCGACCGCGCCATCGCCCGCGGCTACCTGGCCCGCTCGATTCCCCGGCAGTACGGCGGGTCCGAGCAGGACGCCGACGTGCTCAAGGCCACCATCATCGGCGAGGAGTTCGCGCGTGTGCGGGCGCCGGGCGAGCTGCGCGGCCTCTTCTGGTACGCGGCCTACGCCTGGGACGATCTGCCCGACGAATGCGAGCGCGCCGCGGCCCATGCCAAGGCGCACCTGTGCGACCGCTTCATGGCGATCGCGCGCGACGCGGTGGAGCTGCACGGGGGCATCGGCTTCACGTGGGAGTGCGACGTCCAGTTCTGGTTCAAGCGGGCCATGTTCGACCGCACGTTCCTGGGCGGCCCCGCCGTCCATCGCGAGCGTGCGGCGGCCCTGGGAGGTTGGTAGCCGTGTCGGAGCGACCGTTTCGTGTGTTGGGCCTGCAGCAGATCGCCGTGGGCGGCCTGGACAAAGGCAAGCTGCGCGAGCTGTGGGTGGACCTGCTGGGCCTGGAGGCCCACGGCAACTTCCGCAGCGAGTCCGAGAACGTGGACGAGGACATCGCCGTGGCGGGCGCCGGGCCCTTCAAGGTCGAGGTGGACCTGATGCAGCCCATCGACCCGGAGAAGCGCCCCAAGGTGCACGACCCGGCGCTGAACCACGTGGGCCTGTGGATCGACGACCTGGCCGCGGCCGTCGGCTGGCTGGAAGGCAAGGGCATGCGCTTCACGCCGGGCGGCATCCGCAAGGGCGCCGCCGGCTACGACGTCTGCTTCATCCACCCCAAGGGCGGCGGCGACGCCCCCATCGGCGGGCAGGGCGTGCTGATCGAGCTGGTCCAGGCCCCGCCCGAGGTGATCGAAGCCTTCTCCAAGGTGGCCGGCGCCGCGGACTAGGAGCGTTTCGTGCAACACGTCGAGGTGACTCACCGCTACGCCGTGCCGCCCCAGGCGGTGTGGGATGTCTATACGGACCACGCACGCTGGAGCGAGTGGGCGGGCACGCCCGGCTCGAAGCTGGTGGTGGAGGGCAGCCCGGACCGCAACGGCGTGGGCGCGGTGCGCGGCTTCGCCGGCGGCATGCGCGAGAAGGTGCTGGAGTTCGAGCCGCCCAAGCGCATGACGTACACGGTGGTGGGCGGCTTCTTCCCGGTGCGGGATCACCTGGGCGAGGTGACGTTCGCGGAGGACGGCGAGGGCACCCGCGTCGTCTGGCGCTGCCGCTTCGAGCCCAAGATCCCGGGGACCGGCGCGCTGATGCAGCGCTTCATCACCTTCTTCTTCACCCGCGGGCTGCGCGGTCTGGAGAAGCGGGGCTTCAGTCGCTGAAGAGGCGGCCGTCCCGGTCGCCGCCGAACTCGGCGTCGATCTCCGCTGCGTTGGGAATCAGCCGGTAGGTCTCTTCGGAGCTGAGCCGGGTGGCGCCGGGGTCCAGCAGGCCGCGGATTCGCTTCCAGGCCTCCTCGCCGGGATCGCCCGCAGCCAGGTACGCGAAAATCTCGCGGACCCGCGCGATCTGGGCCTCGGAGTCCACCGCGGCACCGAATAGATCCTCATAGAAGATCTCGCGGAACGCGAGGCCGTCGGCGTTCAGGAAATCCCGGTACTGCTCGGCATCTCCGTGCAGCGTCCCTCAACGCATGTCAGGCGCGGTCGAAGTTGGCGGCGCCGGTGTTGGCGTCTTCCAGCATGTTGAGGGTGGTGGCGTCTTCGTAGATGGGGATGCCGGCGTCCTCGAAGAGCCCGCGGGTGCGGTCGGTGACGGCGCCGACGCGCGCCAGGGCGGGCATCATCAGGTCCTTGAAGGAGTGGATGGCGCCCGGCGGCATGTCGGGCTTGATGCCCTGCTCGCGCGCCTCCTTCAGGCCGTTCAGGAAGTCGCCCAGGTCTATGTCCGCATCCTCGATGGCCTTGCGGAAGCCCGGGTCCGGTGCGGAGCGGCCGGTGCCCTGGGGCCCGCCGGTCGCGTCCACCATGGCCGTCAGCGCGTCGAAGGCGAACTGGGCCACGTCCTCTCGGTCGTCCGCGTGCATGTCTCCGAGGGTTTCGCCTACGTACACGTTGCCGAATGCCACGTGTCGCGCCTCGTCGCGCAGCACGCCCTCCAGGATCGACTTCAGCAGCTCGCAGGAGGTGGCGCGGCGCATGTTGTGGAACGCGCCCAGTGCCAGGCCTTCCACGACCATGTTCATGCCGATGGCGATCTTGACCCAGTGGTCGGCCTTGAGGGTGTCGTCGATCAGCGTCTTGAGCGACGGCGACATCGGGTAGACCCGCGCCAGCTTGCGCACGTACTTCTCGAAGACCTCCACGTGGCGCGCCTCGTCCATGGTCTGGGTCGCCGCGTAGAGCTTGCCCTCGTAGTCCGGCACCGCATGGGTCAGCGCTGCCGCCGTCATCAGTGCGCCCTGTTCCCCGTGCAGGAACTGCGAGAGCCGGTGGGCACCCACGTTGGCACGGAAGCTCTCCTGCTGGGTCTGCGAGAGCCGCTTCATGAACGGCAGCCGGTCGAAGCCGAAGCTGGCCTCGTCGATCAACGGCCGCGACGGATCGATCGGCGTCGCCCACTCGATGTCCCGCTCCGCATCCCACTGGGCTTCCTTGGCCTTGCTGTAGAGATTGCGGAGCTTGTCGATATCGATGTCGTAATCGAACTGCCAGCAGATCTCCATCGGCGTCTTCAGGACGTCGGCGGCCTCCCAGTTCGTGCTCATCGGGCTTCCTCCAGGATCGTGCGACAGATCATGTCGTTCAGGGTGGTGAGTACGCGGTCGGGCTCCAAGGGCGGGCGATCCAGCACCAGAAGCTGCATCGCCGCCATGTCGATCGCGTGGTGGATCAGGAAGGCGGC
>CAMYOO010000358.1 GCA_947260035.1 uncultured delta proteobacterium | reverse complement strand
CGAGCGGCAGCGCGCCGCGCTGTGCCGCGCGCTGGTGACGGAGCCGGCACTGGTCCTGGCCGACGAGCCCACCGGCAACCTGGACCCGGACAACAAGGAGCGCGCGCTGGACGCGCTGTTCGCCTACGCGGAGGGCGCCGGCGCCGCGCTGCTCACCGTGACCCACGATCGCGACCTGCTGCCGCGCTTCAGCCGGGTGATCGACTTCAAGACCTTCTGGAGCGGCGCGTCGTGAGCGGCGCCGCCTACCTGGCGTGGCGCTACCTGCTGCACCACCGCATCAAGACGCTGATCCTGGTGCTGTCCATCGCGCTGATCGTGTTCCTGCCCATCGGGCTGCGCGTGCTGGTGAGCCAGAGCGCCGCCCAGCTCACGGCGCGCGCCGAGGCCACGCCCCTGGTGCTGGGTGCGCGGGGCAGTGCGCTGGAGCTGGTGCTGGCGTCGCTCTACTTCGACGCGGAGCCGCCGCCGTCGATCGCCTACGCCGAGTCCGGCCGAGTGGCCGACTCCGAGCTGGCGGACGCGATCCCGCTGCATCTGGGCTTCCGCACGCGCGGCAAGCCGATCGTCGGCACGACCCTGGAGTACATCGGGCTGCGCGATCTACGCGTAGCGGCCGGCCGGATGATGGCGGTGCTGGGCGAGTGCGTCGTGGGAGCGCGCGCCGCGGCGGAGCTGGGCGTCGGCCCCGGCGACGCGCTGGTCACATCGCCGGAGACGGTCTTCCAGCTGGCCGGCGTCTATCCGCTGAAGATGCGGGTGGCGGGCGTGCTGGCGCCGTCCCACACGCCCGACGACGGTGCGGTGTTCGTGGACGTGAAGACGGCCTGGATCATCGCCGGACTCGGCCACGGTCACCGCGACCTGGCCGACCCGAAGGCCCAGACCGATGTGGCGGCGCGCAAAGGCGGGCGCATCACCGCCAAGGCATCCGTGGTGGAGTACAACGAGATCACCCCGCAGAACGCCGCCAACTTCCACTTCCACGGCGAGCAGGCGGGGCTTCCCATCTCGGCGGTCCTCGCCCGGCCGCACGACGCCAGGGCCCGGGCGCTGCTGCTGGGCCGCTACCAGGCGCCCGACGAGCCGATCCAGGTGCTGCGCCCCACGGCGGTGATGGACGAGCTGCTCGAGACGGTCGTCACGGTGGAGAGCTACGCCGTGGCCGCGGTCGGCGCGGTGGGCGTGGCGACCCTGGCCACCGCCGGGCTGGTCTTCCTGCTCTCGATCCGCCTGCGCCGCCGGGAGATCGAAACCCTGGTCAAGATCGGCGGCTCCCGCGCCAGCGTGGCGACGGTGCTGCTGTCGGAGGTGGTGGGCGTGACCCTGCTGGGCATCGCGCTGGCGGGCCTGCTGACCCTCGCCACCAGCCAGTTCGGCGAGGCCGCGATCCGGAGGTTCCTGCTCTCGTGAGACCTGCCGCCGCCCTTCTGCTGCTCGCCCTGGCCTGCTCTCCGGAATCCCAGGCGCCCGCTCCCGATGCGAGCCCCGACGCGGGCCCGCTCCTCGTCTACACCGTGAACGCGCCCCTGGCGTGGATGGCGCGGCGCATCGGCGGCGACGCGGCGGATGTGCGCTTTCCCGCCCCCGGCGATGTGGACCCCGCCTTCTGGTCGCCGGACGCGGACACGGTGGCGGCGTACCAGGGCGCCGACCTCATCCTGCTGAACGGCGCCGGCTACGCGGGCTGGGTGGCCCGCGCGACCCTTCCGGGGCGCACGCTGGTCGACACGTCCGCCGGCATCGCGGAGCGCCTGATCGCCGTGGAGGACGCGACGACGCACCAGCACGGACCGACCGGAGAGCACAACCACGGCGAGCTCGCGTTCACCACCTGGCTGGACCCCACGCTCGCCGCGGAGCAGGCGCGCGCGGCCGCCGCCGCGTTGACGCAAGCGCGCCCGGACGCGGCAGAGACCTTCGCGGTGGAACTTGCGGAGGTGGAGTCCGACCTGGCTGGCCTCGACCAGCAGCTGGCCCGAGCGGCGACCCGCCTCGCCGACGCCCCCATCCTCTTCTCGCATCCCGTCTACCAATACCTCCAGCGCCGTTACGGCCTGAACGGCCGCTCGCTCCACTGGGAGCCGGACGCCGACCCCGGCGCCGCCGAGTGGCGGCGACTGGAGGCGCTGCTGCGCGTGCACCCCGCGCGCCTCATGCTCTGGGAGGCCGAGCCGCTTCCCGCCACCCGGGAACGCCTGGCCGCCCTGGGCGTGCAGGCCGTCGTGTTCGCGCCCTGCGGCAACCGCTGCGGCGACGACTGGCTAGCCGCCATGCAGGCCAACGCCGCGCGGCTGGAGGCGGCGCTGCGCTAGCGAGCGGTCAGGATCCGGTGCCGCAGGCGCAGGAGCTGCCGGCGGCGCGCAGCCGGCTCGGACGCGAAGAAGAGCCGGTCGGCGCTCAGGTACACCGCGAAGAGACGGGCGCGCGCATCCGCCTGCGCCGGCGGGAACCCGGCCTTGCGGAACAGGTTCGTCACGTAGCCCAGTCGCCGGCGGTCCGCGCTTCGCAACGCCCGGGCCACTTGGGGATCGCGGACGGCCCACGCACGCACGGCCGGGTCGTAGCGGGTCAGCCGGCGCTCCTCGACCATCTCCATCAGGGCCAGGAGCTGGCTCCTTGGGTCGTCCCGGCTGGCGTCGAGCGCGTCGATCACCACCTGGTTGGACCAACTGTCCCAGTATTCCAGAACCGCCGCGAGGAGCTCGCCCCGGTCCCGGAAGTGCCAGTAGAAGCTGCCGCGGCTGACGCCCAGGCGCGCGGCCAGGGGCAGGACCTTCAAGCCCTCGGCGCCGGACTCCTCCAGCGCGTCCAGGGCGGCGTGGAGCCAGTCCTCCCGGGTGAGTGGCTGCTTCGGCTTCGGACTCACCATACAGGGGTGTATTGACACGTCTGGTGCCAACCAGCAACTTGCCAACGACTCCGGATACCCATCTATGGAGGTGCGTACCATGCCCGGCTTCCGTCCCCGACGCCTGCTGCTCGCCCTGCCCTTCGCCGCCGGCCTGGCCCTGCCGCTGCTGCTGGGCGCCGGCGGCGCGGTGAAGAGCCCCACGGGCACGGCCCCGGACCGCTACGTCTACTACCCCGGCACGGAGGCCCTGGCGAAGGACGAGATCCGGATCGTGGCCTGCGGGACCGGAATGCCGGACCAGCGCCTCGCTCAGGCGTCGGCCTGCTTCCTCTTCGAGCTGGGCAACGGCGACAAGT
>CAMYOO010000357.1 GCA_947260035.1 uncultured delta proteobacterium | reverse complement strand
CTGGGCGCGATCTTCGGTACGCCCGAGTCCTGGGCGCCGCTCTGGTGGCTGGCAGCCTACGCGGTCTTCGTGGGGCTCAACGTGTGGGGCGTGGAGGCCAGCTTCCGGGTCACGGTGGCCGTGACGCTGGTGGCGCTGGCCATCCTGGTGGTCTTCTGGGTCGGCGCGCTGTCGCACCTGGATCTGCAGCGCTTCGCCCTTGACCCCGGCCCCGCTCTGTCCTGGAAGGGCGTGCTGGGCGCGTTGCCCTTCGCCATCTGGTTCTACCTGGCCATCGAGCAGCTTCCGCTGGCCGCCGAGGAATCCCACGACCCGCGCCGCGACATGCCCCGGGGCATCCTGCTCGGACTGCTGACCCTGGTGGTGTGCGCGTTCCTGACGCTGATCCTCAACACGGGCATCGCGCCCGGGGCGGCGGTGCTGGGAACCTCCGACGAGCCGCTCTTCGAGGGGCTGCGCACGATCTTCGGCGCCGGCATCGGCTCGCGGCTGCTGGCGCTGGTAGCGGTGGCCGGCCTGGTGGCCAGCTTCCACGCCATCATCTTCGCCTACGGGCGGCAGATCTACTCGCTCTCCCGCGCCGGCTACTTTCCGCGCTGGCTCTCCATTACCCACTCCACGCGGCAGACCCCGCACGTGGCGCTGGTTGCAGGCGCGGTTCTCGGTTACGGAGCGGCGCTCGCCATTCATTGGCTGGGCTCGGAGCATCCGGTGGGGGCGGTGCTCCTGAACCTGGCCGTCTTCGGCGCCGTGATTTCCTACGTGCTGCAGATGCTGTCGTTCCTGCTCTTACGACGGCGCCTGCCGCACATCGAGCGCCCCTACCGCAGCCCCTTGGGCGTGGCCGGTGCTTGGATGGCGCTGGTGATCGCCGCGGTGACGCTGGTGGCGCTGTTCTGGGTCGATCCCGTGTATCAGAAGGTCGCTGTCGGGGCGGCGGTCTGGTATGCCGCCGGGCTGCTCTGGTTCGCGCTGATCGGCCGGCGCAACTTGGTGTACAGCCCGGAGGAAGACTTCGCGGTCCGCGCTCGACGCGGCTAGGGGTGCAGAGGCCGCGCGTGCCAAAGCGGCCCGTTCCGCAGCGGCTTGCGCGAGGCGGGGGGCCTGCGACCCTTCGGCAATGCTGGAGCAGCTGGAGGCGATCCTCTCCCGCTACGAGACGGCGGCCCCGCGCTACACGAGCTACCCGACGGCGCCGGTCTGGGGCGACGCCTACGGGCCCGACGAGTACCGCCGCGACCTGGGCGCGGTCGAGCTCGGTGCGCCGCTCTCGCTCTACGCCCACGTCCCGTTCTGCCGCAGCTTATGTCACTTCTGCGCCTGCAACCGGGTGATCACCCGCGACGGCGCGCTGCCCACCCGCTACCTGGACGTCATCGAGCGCGAAGTCGCCGCCGTGCGCGCCGCGATCCCCGAGCCGGGTCCGGTCAGCCAGCTTCACTGGGGAGGAGGAACGCCCACTCATCTGGATCCGGGCCAGCTGCGCCGCCTCTTCGCGGCGATGACGGATCCTTTCACGGTCGCCGACGATGCAGAGATCTCCATCGAGGTGGACCCGCGCGTCACCACGAACGAGCAGCTCCAGGCCCTGCGCGAGTGCGGCTTCAACCGCATCTCCATGGGCGTGCAGGACTTCGAGCCCCAGGTTCAGGAGGCCATCCACCGCACGCAGTCCGCCGAGCACACCGCCGAGCTGGTGGCGGGCGCGCGTCGCCTGGGATTCCAGAGCGTGAGCCTCGACTTGATCTACGGCCTGCCTTTCCAGCGCGAGGATACCTTCGAGCGTACGCTGAAGACGGTGCTCGACATCGGGCCCGACCGCGTGGCCCTGTACGGATACGCCCACGTCACCTGGGTGGCCAAGCAGCAGCGCGGCTTCGAGCGCAAGGATCTGCCCGACGCCGCCACGCGGCTTGGCGTGTTCACCCTGGCGATCCGGCGTTTCCTGGAAGCGGGCTACGTGCACGTGGGCATGGATCACTTCGCGCGTCCCGAGGACGAGCTGGTGCGCGCGCTGCACGAGCGCACGCTGCGCCGCAACTTCATGGGTTACACCACCCAGGCCGGCGTCGAGCTGCTGGGCTTCGGGCCCAGCGCCATCAGCGAGCTGAGCGGCAGCTTCGCCCAGTCCCATCGCGAGCTGGATGCCTGGGAAGACGCGGTGAGTACGACGGGCCTGGCGACCATGCGCGGGCACGTCCTGAGCGAGGACGATCGGGTCCGTCGCTGGGTGATCTCCCGGATCATGTGCCTGGGCGAGCTCCGTGCCGCCGAGTTCGAGGAGGTCCATGGCGGCGTCTTCGCCGAGCGCTTCGCTCCGGAGCTGGCGCGGCTCGAGACCGCCGAGGCGGATGGCCTGGTGGTGCGCACTGCGGACGGTTCCCTGGCCGTCACGGAGCTGGGTCGGATCTTGATCCGCAACGTGGCATCGGTGTTCGACGCCTACCTGGGCGAGCAGCGCAAGCTGGAGCGGCCGCTCTTCAGCAAGACCGTCTGAGGCCCCGCCGTCGCGCGCAGGCGGCAAATGAAAGCTAGGCTCCCGCCCCGTGAGCGATTCCCCCGCCCTCAGCTATCCCGGTGCGCGTCGTCCCGACCGCCGCCGCGAGGTCGACTCCGACGGCGTGCGACTGGCCGTCTACGAATGGGGCGACGCCGGCGCCCAGCCTCTGCTGCTGGCGCACGGGGGCTTCGACTTCGCGGGCACCTTCGACGCGTTCGCTCCGTTGCTGGCGGACGCGGGCTACCGGGTGGTGACATGGGACCACCGCGGGCACGGCGACTCCGAGCACACGGCGCTCTACTCCTGGTACGCGGACCTGCGCGACTCGCTGGCGGTGCTCAACTCCATCACCCGCGAGCCGATTCCCATGGTGGGGCACAGCAAGGGCGGCGCGGTGCTGATGCAGCTGTGCGAGGCACGGCCGCACCGGGTCACGCGCTACGTGAACATCGACGGGATGCCCTCGCGCTTTCCCGCGCCGGACGTGGCCGACCACGAGCGCACGCGCATGCGCGACACCGAGATCACATCCTGGCTGGACCGGCGCCTGCGGGCCGGCGACCTGATCCGGAAGCCCGGGACCCTGGAGGATCTGGCGCGTCGTCGCGGACGCATGAACCCGCGCCTCAGCGACGAGTGGCTTCGCTACCTGGTTCCCATCGGCGCGCGCAAGGATCCGGACGGCTGGCGCTGGAAGCTGGACCCGATGATGCG
>CAMYOO010000356.1 GCA_947260035.1 uncultured delta proteobacterium | reverse complement strand
TTCAGGTCCTCCCAGCCGCGCGAGCCCGGACTCGCATCAGGGAGTCAGCACGGCCAGCGCCTCGTCGAGCAGAGCGTCGGCAGCCTCGATCTTTTCGGCGGCCACCTCCTCGACCGGGGGCGGCACGGCGCCCCGGCCCAGCAGGTTGCGTGCGCTGGTCAGGAGCTTCTCGGCGCGGACCACCTTGCGGCGCGCCGCGCGTGCGGTGGCGGCATCGATCTCGCCGGCCGCCGCGGCGTCGTCGATGGAGTCGGCCGTGGCCCCGAGCTGCACGCGCCCGCGCCGGGTGGCGGTGAACGCCGTCTCCAGGCTGCCGCCCGGAAGCTCCGCCAGCGCCGCCGCGTCGAGCTCCTGCACCCAGTCGATCCCGTCGATCACCAGGTCCAGCAACGAGAGCGGCTCCAGCACCTGGACGCCGGCCAGCGGTGTGCCGGGGTAGAGGAAGGGCGGCCCCACGCCGAAGCCCCGGAGGAGCGGGTTGACGGCGAAGAAGTTGATGGAGCCCAGGATCGATCCCAGGCTGGCCTGCAGGGTGCCGTCCGGGCCGATCGAGATCAGCCCCTCCTGCGTGTCGCGCAACTCGCTGTACCCCAGGATCGAGCCGTCCGCGGGATCGATCGTGGCCAGCACCGTCAGGCGCGGCTGCGAGAGGCTGAGCCCGGTGAGCGGGTTCAGGAACTCGTAGCCCACCGTGAGCGCCACCCAGGCCTTGCGGGCCGAGCTCGAAACCACGCTGTTGACCCGCGCGATGGGCTGGGGGTTCGGGAACAAGGCCTGGATCGGCGGCGGCAGCAGGAAGACGGGCAGCGGCGGCAGCAGGCTGGCCGCGAAGGCGTCGTAGTCCTGATCCCATTTGACCGAGCCGTCGGCCGGATCCAGGGCCACCAGGGTCGTGGTCGCTCCGGGATCGGAGTTTCCGCCGTAGACGGTTCCGTCGGCGCCCAGGCCGGGCGAGCCGGCCAGCGGGATGCCCGAGGCGGCCCAGACCACGGTGCCGGTCTCGGCGTCGAAGGCGCGCAGCACCCCCAGGTTGTCGGCCGCGTACACCTGGGCGCCGTCCGGCGAGATCGTCGGGCTGGTTCCGCTGCCCCCGCCCGTGCTCGCCGCGAAGGCGATCTCGATCGCTCCGTCCACGATGTCCAGGCCGTAGAGCAGGCCCGTCAGATCGCCCGTCCCGGGATCCAGGGGCCCCGCCGCGGTGATGTAGATGCGTCCCGTCTCGGGGTGCACCGAGGGCGTGTTGGCTACCTGGGCCTCGTCGCCGAAGAACCAGTCCTCGACGAAGCGCAGGATCGCGGGATCCACCAGACCGCCCGCCCACAGGCCCGGCCGCTCGTTGGTGCTGGGCGGCGGGACGCCCTGGGGAAGTTCGAAGATCGGGAGCGCGAGCTTGCCGTTCTGGCGGCGGAACAGGATGACCTTGCCGTCGGTGGTAATGCCGCCGACGTAGCCCTCGTTGGTGAGGATCGCGGAGATGAACGGCGCGCCCGGGAGCAGCGGATCGTTGGGCGGCGGCAGGGGCGCCACCCAGCGCACGCGGCCGTCGGAGCGGAAGGACCAGAACTGGTTGCCGTCGCTGACGTAGACGTGACCGTTCTTGTCGACCAGCGGCGAGCTTCCGACCGCCGCGGAGTCCAGGTCGTCCACGCTCTGCTGCGGAGCGCTCTCCCAGAGCAGATTCCCGTCTGCGTCGAAGGCGTGCAGGTGGCTCGTGCCGGGCCCGCGGCCCGTGGTGATGTAGCGGTTGCCCTCGGGTCCGATGGCCGGAGCCAGCAGCGTGACCGCCCCGTCCAGGGCCGTCCAGCGCGTCTGGTCGACGTTCGGGTCCAGGTCCGGCGCCACGAACGGCACGAAGTCCGAGTTGCTTGAGTCGCGGTGGGTCGAGGCCCAGGAGGTCTGGGCGTAGAGCGGCGTCTGCCCGATGTCGCTGACGCCGCCTTCCGAAAGCTGGGGCCAGCGGCTGCCCAGCAAGGCCAGCGCGGTCGACACGATGAGGATCGGAAGAGCTCGGTTTCGCATGGGGGTTCTCCTCGGTAGCGCAGCTTTGGTACGGCCTACGAGTGTACGGCAGCGGAGGACCCCGCGCGGAGCTGATGGTCCGCGCGCTGCTCGTGCTCGGGGCCACCCGTCGACAGATCGGCCGCCTCGTCGCAGCGTAAACCTTGCCCCCGCGGGTCTGCACGACGGTGCGCGGCACAAGGCGTCGGCGGTCTGGTATCCTGACCCCACGCCCCGAGGTCCCGGGGAGATTCCTAGATGGCATCCACCGAGGACTTCGGCGTCCGGCTCGAGCGGCTCGAGCGGCAGTTTGCGGAGATGGATCGCGTGGCACAGCGGTCAAGCACGGAACCCAGCGCGCGCATCGAGGCCAGGATCTCGCTGCGCACCTGGTTGGCCGTGACCGGGCCGATCTTCGCGGCGCTGGCCCTCGGCTTCGGCGTGCTGTGGAACGCGCAGCAGGTCAACACCTCGCGCATGATCGACCTCAACGGCGCCACCAACGCGCGGATGCTGGAGCTTCACAAGAGCACGACCGCGCACCTGATCGAGCTGACGCGGACGACGGCGCGGTTGGAGGCTACGAGCGAGCGGCTCGAGGCCGCGATCGACCGCCTCGACGGCTCGGTCCAGAAGCTCGGCGACCAGGTCGAGCGCCTGTCGGACCGCGTAGATCGCCTCGAAAGCTGAGCCCGACGTAGCTTCGGGGTGCTTGGTGAAAGGGGCGAGAGCAGCTTCCCAGGCCGGGTACGCTTCTCGATCGGGCGCTGTCGCGCACCGTGGCAGACAGCAGCGGCCCGACGTCTGGAGGCGGGGAATCCCATGAGTGCGCGTCGAGCGAGTACGGGGCAGCCGGAGCTTCGGGTCTCCGTTCCCGGAGCCCCGCGCGCGCTTCACGGCGCCCTCACGCCGGGCGGCGAGATCCGCCTGCTCCAGGGCCCGGAGGAGGCGGTCCGTCCACTCCCCAGCGCCGTCGCCGCGCGCATCACCCGGGCCTTCTCCAAGGGCCGGGGCCACGGCGTGCTCCACCTGGGCGCGGCCGAGCTGGGCACCCAGCTCGACCCCACGCTGGGCTTCTGGCGCGACCTGGGGCAGCAGTTTGTCGGCGCTGTCTGCGGCGCACTGGATCCCACGGATCCGCACGCGTGCGTCCTCCCGGAAGCCGATCCCGAAGCGCTCCGCGCGTTGGCCGCCGCCGTGCCCCCCATGCCCGGCGCGG
>CAMYOO010000355.1 GCA_947260035.1 uncultured delta proteobacterium | reverse complement strand
CGTGCAGCGCGTCGAGCCACGCGGCCACCGAGGTCTCAGCCCCCTCCAGGACGACGCGTACGCCCCAGGGCGCATTCGCCACCTCGCCCGCCAGCCCCAGCCGCTGCGCCGTGCTTGCGGCCCAGGGCCGGAACCCGACTCCCTGTACCACGCCCCGCAGCGTGATCTCGCGGCGCACGCGATCCATCAGCAGATACGCGGGAGCGGCTCGCCGGCCGGCAGCGGCAGCAGGCGGCGCGTGCCCAGGGCCGTCTGCACCACCACCCGCGCGCGCCCCTCGCGCACCCTGCCGACACGCGCCGCCCCGTTGCCCAGGGGCTGAGCGCGGAGCGCGTCCAGCGCGGCGTGGGCGCGCGCCTCGGGAACGAACGCCACGAGTCGGCCTTCGCTGGCCAGGTAGAGTGGATCGAGGCCCAGCAGCTCGCAGGCGGCGCGTACCGGGTCGGACACCGGAACCGCCGCGTGATCCAACTCGAGCTCGCAGCCGGCGGCGCCGGCGATCTCGTGGAGCACGGCACCCAGGCCGCCGCGCGTCGGATCGCGCAAACAGACGACCTCGGGCGCCGCGTCGAGCAGGGCTTCGACCAGGGGCCCCAGGTTCGCGCAGTCGCTCTCGATCTCGCTTTCGAACTCCAGCCCCTCGCGCACGGAGAGCACCGCCGCGCCGTGACAGCCCAGCGGGCCCGAGACCAGGATGGCCTGGCCGGGGGCGACGCGCTGCGGGCGCAGGTCGCGGCCTTCGGGCACGCGTCCCACGCCGCTCGTGTTCACGAACAGCCCGTCGCCCTTGCCGCGCTCCACCACCTTGGTGTCGCCGGTGGCGACCGGCACGCCGGCGGCCCGAGCGGCCGCGCCCAGGCTGCGGGTCACGCGTTCCATGGTGTCGAGGGGCAGGCCTTCCTCCAGGACCAGTGCGCAGGAGAGCGCCAGCGGTCTCGCGCCGCACATGGCCAGGTCGTTCAGGGTGCCGTTCACGGCCAGAGTTCCGATGTCGCCGCCCGGGAAGAAGAGCGGGTGGACGACGAAGGTGTCCGTGGTGAGGGCCAGCCGCTCGTCGCCGGCCTGCAGCACGGCGCCGTCGTGGCGCGCGTCGAGCCACGGGTTCGCCAGGTGCGGAAAGACGCGTCCCTCCAGAAGGCGCGTGGACGCGCCGGCGCCCGCGCCGTGGGCCAGGACGACGCGGTCCGGCTCCTCGGGCGCCGGACACGACGGCGCCGCGAGCTGCTCCACGTCGAGCCTGGGCTTCACGGCGTCGCCTCGGGGCGGTCGGGGACGTCAGCGGCGCGGTAGCGAAAGTATGCGGCGCATGCGCCCTCGTCCGACACCATGGGTGCGCCCAACGGATGCTCCGGAGTGCACTGCGTGCCGAAGGACGGACACTGGGGCGGGCGCAGGGCTCCGCGCAGGACGTCGCCCGCCCGGCAGGCTTCGGGTTCCCGCGGCGCCTCGGCCGCCAGCTCGGGGAAGCGGCGTTCGGCGTCGAAGTCGGCGTAGGCGTCGCACAGCGCCAGCCCGCCTCGGGGCACGACGCCGATCCCGCGCCACGGGCGGTCCACAACCCGGAACACCTGCTTCAGCAGCGCCCGCGCATCCTTGTTGCCTTCGGGCCGCACCGAACGGCTGTACTGGATCTCGACGCGCGCCTCGCCGCGCTCTAGCTGCTCCACGGCCAAGCCGGTCCCGTGCACCAGATCGAGGGGTTCGAAGCCCGTCGCCACGATCGGAATGTGGTAGCGGTGCGCGATGGGCTCGTACTCGCTGGTGCCCATGATCGTGCACACGTGCCCCGCCGCGAGGAAGGCGTCGACCCGCGATTCGGGCGCGGCGCGGATGGCGATCAGCGCCGGCGGCACGCGCACGTGGGCGAGCAGCACCGAGAAGTTCTTCGCGCCTCGCTCGCGTGCATGGCGCAACGTCCCGGCTACGGCGGGAGCCGTGGTCTCGAAGCCGACGGCCAGGAAGACGACGTGGCGCTCGGGCATGCGGTCCGCCAGGCGCAGCGCGTCGAGTGGGCTGTAGACCACACGCACGTCGGCGCCGCGCGCGCGGGCGCCGAAGAGATCGCCGCGGCTACCCGGCACACGCAGCATGTCGCCAAAGCTGGCCAGCGTCACGTCCGGCCGCTCCGCCAGCGCCCGGGCGCGATCGAGGGTCTCCAGGGGCGTCACGCACACGGGGCAGCCGGGTCCGTGCAGCAGCTCCACCACGCCCTCCAGCAAAGCGTCGAGCCCGCTGGCCAGGATCGAGTGGGTCTGGCCGCCGCAGACCTCCATCACGCGCCAGGGGCGCGAGGCGCGACGGCGCACCTTCTCGGCGGCGCGCAGCACGGCCGCGGGATCGCGGTATTCGTCCACGAACTTCAGGGTCATTCCTCGGCCGCGCCGGCCCAGCGCAGCACTTCCTCGGCGGCGGTCTCGTCCACCCGCTGCAGCGCGAAGCCCGCGTGCACCAGGACCCAGTCACCGACGCGGGTGGCGGGCAGGATCTCCAGGCAGACGCGCTTGCGCACGCCGCCGAAGTCCACCTGCGCCGTGCGCAGGCCGTCGTCCTCCAGCACCTCGATCACGCGGCCGGGGAGGGCGAGGCACACGGCTAGATCGCTCCCGTCCGCACCCACTCCATCCAACCAGCCATGCCATCGCCCGTGCGCGCCGACAGCACCAGCGCAGGCAGGTCCGGCTTCAGCGCCCGCGCGTGGGCCAGGCAACGCTCGGGATCGAAGGGCACGTGGGGAAGCAGGTCGCTTTTGGTGATCACCAGCAGGTCGGCGGCCGCAACGATGGCCGGGTGCTTGGCCGGCTTGTCGTCGCCCTCGGGAACGGAGATGAGCAGCGCGCGGCGTGACTCGCCGCAGGGAAACGGCGCCGTGCACACCAGGTTGCCGACGTTCTCGACCCAGAGCCGCGACACGCCGGCCAGGTCGAGCCGCTCCAGCGGCCGGCGCAGTCGCCCTCGATCACCGCCTCGTCTCGCGCCGCGTCGCCCAGCGTCGCCAGGGAGGCTTCCAGCAGCGCAGTCTTGCCGGCGCCGGGACCACCCAGCAGGCCGATCGACTCGACGCCTCGCGCGGCCAACGCGGCGCGCAAGCCGTCGGAGCGCAGCGCGTTGTCGCTCAGCAGCGAGCGTTCCACCTCCACGCGGCGTGCCTCCACGGTGTGGTCGTCGTGGTGGCGGGCGTGGGGCGCAGCGGTCGGCTCGGGCCGTCCGCATCCACAGGTTCCGCACATCAGACCACCTCCAGCGAGCGCAGCACCAGGTCCCGGCCGGGCGTCTCGCGCCAGCGCAGCGCTGCGCCCTCGGCGCGGCTGCCGCGGGCGCACACCGGAAAAGCCGACTCCAGCGCCTCGGGCGCCACCCCGGACCACGCTCCGACATCCAGGTCGACCGCCACGATGCGCGCACCGCCCTCGCGCTCGAGCGTCTCCTCGGCCAGCCTCAGCAGCGAGAGGCACAGGCGCGCCTCATGCATGGCGCGCCTCCTCTCCGGGTGCGATCCACTCCGCGAGGCGTGCGCGCACCCGCGCGGAAGCCGTTGCGATGGCCTCGCGCACCGGCGCCGAGAGCGCGTCGTGGGAGGTCTCTCCGGCCTCGATGCCTACGATGGCCAGGTGCTGCGGCGCGCGGCCCAGGGCCTCGGCCAGCGCCAGCGCCTCGCGCGCCCCCAGACCGTGGGAGGACAGGGGCCGCGCCTCCAGCAGATCCTGCGCGGCGGGCTCGTGCACGGTGCCCGGCTCCAGACCGGCGCGCGTGGCGTCCACCAGCAGCGCCGCGTCGGCGTCGGCCAGGGCGTCCACCAGCTCCGGGGGGCGGCACCAGGAGAGTGCGTGCACGCCGGCGGGCAGCCCCTCGGCGGCCAGCGCGTCCACCACCAGCGGGCCCACGGCGTCGTCGCCGTGCGGGGTGCCGATGCCGATCAGCGCGATCCGCACGGGTCCGGCCTCCGCTCCAGGTCGAGCTTCAGGAAGTGGGTCGCGCACGAGATGCAGGGGTCGTAGTCGCGAATCGCGGCCTCGCAGCTGCGGCGCACGTCGTCGTCCGCCTGCTGCAGGAGCTGCGGCACCAGCTCGCGCAGGTCGTCCTCGATGCGCGCCTGGTTCTGCGAGGTGGGCGGGACGATGCGGATCTCGCG
>CAMYOO010000354.1 GCA_947260035.1 uncultured delta proteobacterium | reverse complement strand
CGCCGGAATCCCGGCCATCCCCACCAGCCTCGATCTCGACACCCTCGCAGAGGAGACAGGTGCCGAACGCTTCGTGGTGAAGGAGCGCTACGGCGCCGGCAGCCAGAGCATCGGGCAGGGCCTGGACCGGGAGCAGGCCCGCGCCCACGCCGCGCAACTGCGGCGGCCCGTCTTCCAGCCCCGGGTCGAAGGCAGCGAGCACTCCGTCGACCTGTACGTGAACCGCGAGGGCCAGCTGGTGGAGGCCGTGCCGCGGCTGCGCGCCCAGGTGCACGGGGGCGAATCCGTCGTGAGCGAGACCGTGGAGGCGCCGGCTCTGGTGGAAGGCGCCGCCGCGCTGGCGCGCGCCTTCGCGCTGCGCGGCCATGCCGTGCTGCAAGCCTTCACCACGAGCGACGGCGTGCAGTGGATCGAGTGCAATCCGCGCTACGGCGGCGCCTCGGCCCTGGCCTTCCAGGCGGGGCTCGACTCGCCCCGCCACGCGCTGCTGGAAGCCCTTGGCCGGCACGTGGCGCCGCAACTCGGCAGCTACCAGCGCGGCCTGCGCCTGCTGCGCTACTCGGCCGACCGCTTCGTGAGCCGATCATGACGGCCTGGCGCAGCGGAAAGCGGGTCGTCGTCTTCGACCTGGACGACACCCTGTACCCGGAGATCGAGTACGTGCGCAGCGGCTTCCGGGAGGTGGCGTTCGCGCTGGAGGCGCGCTTCGACGTCCACGCCGAGGAGGCGTTCGCGCTGCTGTGGCGCGCGCTCCAGGTGCACGGACGCGGCAAGACCTTCGACCGCGTGCTGGAGGAGCTGGGCGCGCACAGCCGCACGGCCGTTCACGCTCTGGTGGACACCTACCGCAGCCACGAGCCCCACATCGCGCTGCCCGACGAGAGCCGCGCGGTGCTGCAGCGGTTCGCCGACCGGCCCCTCTACCTGGTGACCGACGGGCACAAGGGCGTGCAGGCCCGCAAGCTGGCCGCCCTGGGCATCGAGCCGCTCTTCCGCCACTGCTACCTCACCAACCGTTACGGCATTGCGCGGCAGAAGCCCTCGCCCCACGTCTTCCAGCTGCTGGTGGAGCGCGAGGAATGCGACCCCGGCGACGTGATTTACGTGGGCGACGATCCGCACAAGGACTTCTGCGGCATCCGACCCCTGGGCTTCCGGACCGTCCGCGTGCGAACCGGCCGCCACGCCCACGTGGAGGTGTCCCCCGAGCGCGACGCCGAAGTGAGCGTGGACTCGCTGGCGCGGGTGCCGGAACAGATCGAGCGCTGGGAGCGGATGTCGTGAGCGCGCCGCTGCTCACGCTGATCCAGGCCCGGATGTCCTCGTCGCGGCTGCCCGGCAAGGGGCTGCTGCCCCTGGGCGACGGCCTGGTGCTGGACCAGGTGGTGTGCCGCGCCGCCGCGTTCTCCAGCCAGGTGGTGGTGTGCACCTCCACGGACCCGAGCGACGACCCGATCCGCGACCACTGCCAGAAGATCGGAACGCCCTGCGTGCGCGGCGAGCTGGACGACGTCTTCGCCCGCTTCCGCACAGCGCTGCTCGACCCGGGCGTCGAGGAGACCACCTGGTTCGCGCGGATCACCGCGGATTGCCCGCTCATCTCGGTGCCCCTGGCCCGCGACGTCATCGACGCCGCACTTGCAGATCCGGCGACCGACTACGCCTGCGTCCACCTCGGCCGCACGCCACGCGGCCTGCCCATCGAGCTGGTGCGCCGCGAGACCTTCCTGACCCTCGACCCCGCAAGCCTGGACGCTCCGCAGCGCGAGCACGTGACGCCGGTCTTCTACGAGAACCCGGAGCGCTATCGCTGCGTGCGGATCGATCCGCCCGTCGCCATGCAACACCCTGAGCTGCGCCTGACCCTGGACTACCCGGAGGATTACGAGGTGCTGCAGCACCTCTTCGAGGAGCCCGGCGTCACCGCCGAGAGCGCCGTCGCCCGCCTGCTGGCCGACCCGGAGCTCTACTGGATCAACGCCCACTGCGAGCAGCGGAGCGTGCGATGAACCCCTTTTTCGGAGCGGGGCGCGCCTGCTTCGTGATCGCCGAGATCGGCGCCAACCACGACGGCGACCTGGACGTCTGCCTGCGCACGATCGAAGCCGCCCGCGAGGCCGGCGCCGACGCGGTGAAGCTGCAGCACTACACGGCCGCCGAGCTGGTGGCCGACGTAGACCGCGTCTGGACCTGGGGACCCGAGGGCCGCCAGGTGGAAGAGCGCGTGGGCGACATGTTCGACCGCCTCTCCCTGGGCGTGGACGGCCTGGCCCGCGCCTTCGACTTCGCGCACGAACTGGGCATCCCCGTCTTCTGCACGCCCTTCTCGGTGCAGGGCGTACGCGAGCTGGCCGAGCTGGACAACCCGATCTACAAGGTCGCGTCCTCGGACGTGAGCTTCCATCCCATGCTCGACGCGATCGCCGAGCAGGGCCGGCCGGTGCTGCTTTCCACCGGCAAGTGCCCCATGGAGGACGTGGACGAAGCGCTCCAGCGCCTGGCGCTGCTCCCCGCCGAGGACGTGGGCCTGCTCCACTGCATCGCCACCTACCCCGCACCCTACGAGCAGATGAACGTGCGCGTGGTGCAGGCCTACCGCGAGCGCTTCCCCGGCCACCCTGTGGGCCTGAGCGACCACTGCCTGGACGAAGACCCCGCGCTGGCCGCGGTAGCCC
This sequence comes from uncultured delta proteobacterium, assembly GCA_947260035.1. Lineage (GTDB taxonomy): Bacteria > Myxococcota_A > UBA9160 > UBA9160 > JAFDET01 > JAFDET01. Next base: position 560 of record CAMYOO010000354.1, on the reverse strand, counting down.
TGGGCGCGTGCGTGGTGGAGAAGCACTTCACCCTGGACCGCAACCGCCACGGCCCCGACCACTGGTTCTCCCTGGACCCGGCGGGGCTGCGCAACCTGGTGGATCGCGTGCGCCGCCTGGAAGCGGCGCTGGGCGACGGGCACAAGCGCGTCGAGGCCTGCGAGGAGTGGGAGGCCACCTACTCGCGGCGCTCGATCATCGTGATGCGAGAGGTGCCCGAAGGCAAGCCCCTCGAAGCCGACGACCTGGCGCTGCTGCGCCCCGGCACCGGCCTGCACCCCCGGCACTGGAAGCAGGTGCTGGGCCGCCGCGCGCGCGGCCGGATCGCAGCGCGCACGCCCCTTTCCTGGGAGCAGCTGGACTAGCGATCTTCGAGAACCGACAGGAGCGCGTCGATCACACGCTCCACGTCGGCAGCGCTCATGGCCGGGAACAGCGGCAGGGTCAGCGCACGCGCGTAGTAGCGCTCGGCGGCGGGGAAGGCGCCCGGTGCGAAGCCGCGCTCCTTCCGGTACCAGGCGTGCAGGTGCACGGGCAGGTAGTGCACGTGGGCGCCGATG
>CAMYOO010000353.1 GCA_947260035.1 uncultured delta proteobacterium | reverse complement strand
CCAGGGCCAGCCGGCCGTGGTGATGTGCCAGTCGTCGCGTTCCGGGTGATGCACGAACTCCGCTGCATGGGCTTCCAGGCGGGCCACCAGGTTCGGCGTGCGTCGGCGCCCACGGTAGCAGCCGAAGTCGTAGGGATTGTCCGCGTGCAGCACCAGCGTATCATTGTAGCTGGCGCGATCGCGCCACATCTTGAAGAGCATCAGGATGCCCGGCCAGAAGAACGAATCGTTGTTGTAGGTCAGCGCGAGGTAGAAACGCCCGCGCTGCTCGACCACGCTGGGCGATTCTGTAGAGGCGAAGGGCGAGTTGCGCTCGCTCCCCCGCGCCGTGCGCAAGGCAGCGCGAATGTACTGCCAATGGCGCAGGTCGAAGGACTGGTAGACGTCCACCCGCGAGTAGTAGCGGCCGCGCGCGGTCGTATACAGGAGCCACTGGCCGGGGGCGACCTGGAGCACCATGGGATCACGGAAGAAGCGGTGGCGCGGGGCCTCCATGGTGACGCGATGATCATTCCAACGAATGCCGTCTTCCGATTGCATCTGGTGCAAGCGGTGGGGCGACCAGAAGAGGTGCCAGCCGGCGCGGTCCGCGGCGCCCTCCTGGAGAACGCAGGGGGCCCAGGCCAGCTCTCCGAAGTCTGCGACGGGAGCTTCTTCGAGCATCTCACCGACGGCCGGCGGCATATCGTCGCTTACGCCCACCGCGAAGTACCGCTCGGCATCGAAGTTCCCGCGGCCCTTGCCTGTGATTCCGATCAGCCGCCAGCGGCCCTCGCCGTCCCGGTAGATGCAGTGGTCGTTGATGTAGGAGCCGTACACCTCGGGACGGAACAAGGCCTGCCAGGGGCCCGCGATGCGCGGCGCGCAGAGCGGAGGAGCGGGGCCGGGGCCGGCTTCGGCCCGGACCTCGCCCACCCGTCGCGGCTCGCCGGCGCCCCGGGGCACCGCCCACACGCGGTAGTCGAAGACCCCGGTTTCGCGCGTGAGGAAGGAACCCGTGCGCGAATCCCCGGCCTTCTGCCACACCTCCGAACCCTTCGCCTGCGCCGGACGCCGTTCCACCCGGTAACGCTCCCGCTCCGGGTCGGCGATCCAGCCCAGGTGCAGCCAGCCGTCGCCCGCGACGGCGTGCACACCCACTCGATCCTGGTGCACGCGCACCGGGTCTCGGCCGATCGAGCCGTAGAAGTCACGCGGCAGAGGGCGCTGGACCCACCAGCGCACCAGCAGCTCGAGCGCCAGCCACAGAAGGCCGCCGCCCAGCACGAGCTTTCCAACGAGCGCGAGAAGCGGCGCCACACGGCGAGCATGACACGAGCGGGACCGATGCGGCTAGCGCGTCACCCAGGCGTGGACGAGGGCAGCTTTGCAGTAGCGCCACACCAGGCCGGGCGACATTTCGGTGAGCGCACTGGCCATCTCCACGACCTCGACCGGGCCAACGCGGACTTCGGCCACCTCGGTCCAGGGTCCGGCTTCGCCTCCCGCAGCGGCGCGCACCCGGAACGCGTACGACTCGCCGTCGATGAGCCCATCGACCCGGTGACGGCGACCCGGGGCGAGCCGGACGCTCTGCCAGTCCTCGGCTTCCGCGCTGCGCCACTCCACCTCGTAGCCGTCGATGCGCGGATCTCGGGGCTCGTCCCAGACGACGTCCACGGCTCCTTGGGTGGGATTCGCCAGGAAGGCGCGCGGTGTCGGAAGCGGGCCGGCGGTTTCGCGGCGGGCCCTGGCGTGCCGCTCCTGGGTCACTAGCGCGCGCATCTGGTGGGGGAGGCGCACCGGCGCATCCACGGCCGCAGGCATCTTCAGATACACCACCGCGGGAGCTGCAAAGAAGTTCCCCGCATCGCGCTGCAGCCGGTCGGGCGGCGCATCGCCGGCGTAAGGGGCCAGGAGCAGGGAGAAGCTCTCGCGCTGTCCGTTGTAGCTGGGGCCGTTGGGATACAGCGACGACGAGAAGAGCTCCGTCACCTCGGCGCCCAGACCGGTGCCGTCGGACTGGGAGTAGTCGAGCTGACGGCCGTGATAGGACCCGAAGGGATTCAGCCAGAGCGCCTGCCGGCCGTCTTCTTCGCGCAGGCGCATGGGCGCGAACGCGAACGACGCGCGCACGTCCGCGTCCTCTGCGACCAGGAGCCCCCGGTCGCCGTCGCTCACCGCCACCCAGCCTGCCGTGACCTGATGGTTGAAGGCGTCGATCTCGGCGTTCTTGGGGTTGATGCGTGCGTAGTCGAGGTCGTAGTGGGAGGTGACGCCCAGGTAGTTGTGCTTCCAGACCCGCAGCGGGTCGTCCCGGGTGCCGGACAGGCGCGGGTGGAGCTGGAAGGGCGCGACTTCGACCCAGCGTCGATCCAGATAGCGCCGCAGCTTCTGGGACGGGTTGTGGAGCACGTCCCGCTTGCTGGTGTACGGGTAGACGACGTCGACGTCCGCCACGAGCCACGACGCACCCGCCGGCAGCGAGAGCGCCACCTCCACCGTTGCAGCCACCTCGCCGTCCTCGGGCGTCGCGAACGCAATGCGTGTGCGCAGGCGCGCGCGGCGCAGCCAGTCGCCCGCGGGCTCGGACCGGATCTCCCAGGGCCGGTTCGGGTGGACCTCCAGCGCATCCGCAGAGCGGTAGGACACGAACGACGAGAGGAACTCATCCCCCGCAAGCTCCAGGTCACCGGAACGGAGCGAAGCGATTCCCGAGGCCGGATCGAGGACGGCGACGAGGGAACCGCTGGAAAGCTCGCTCGGCGCCGGCGCATCCGACGCGGCCGTGCGCGGCGGGCCGGACGCCCACAGCGAGAGCCTGCGGCCCTCCCCGGGCCCCAGTTCCAGTAGCGTCCACAGCTCTGCGGCGAAGCGCCCGTCTCCCAGGGGCTTCGCTGCGACGACCGCGTGGTCGAGGGATCGTGCCTTCCCATCGCGAAGCAGCGTCGTCGGAGGCTCTGCTGCGAAAACGAGCGGAATCCGCACCAGCGAGCGCGCGCGACCCGGCTCCGAGGCTTCGCGCACGTCCCGCACCTCGAACACGTAGAGCGCGTCCTCCATCCCCGACGGGGCCGCGGCCGCCACGTGCTCCGCGGCCAGCGCCTCGGCCTCCCGGGCCCTCGCCCGCGCGCGCCCGCTCCTCGTTGACGATGGGCGTACTCATCCCAAAGTGCGTGGTGGAGAGCCCCGCCACCCGTTCGAAGAAGCTCGAGTCCCGGCCCTCCCAGAGCAGGGCATCCATGCGGGCGCGCACCGGAGCGAGGATCCCGGCGGCCAACGCCTGAGCCCGCCAGGTGGCGATCCGCGACTGGTCCAACGTCGTCCAGAGGCCGTGGCTCGCGAATTTTTCGGCCCACGAGTACTGACCGTCCCAGGCGCCGTCGGCCAGATCCTGGCGCACGAGCACCTCGCCCTCGGGCGGGTGGGTCGCCAGCCACTCGGCCGGCGTGGTGAACGCGGCCCACTCGTACTTGTTGACCGCCCCGATGTGCTCCCGGAGCCCACCCGCGTTGGGAAGCCAGCCCAGGCCCGGGGGCAGCTTCGTCGGCAGCCAGAAGTCCCCGTCGGCGTCCGCGTTGACGTGGATCACCAGGTCGCGGTCCACCCGGCCGCTGGTCTGCAGGGCCCGCAGGTCGAGCAGCCACTTCTCCAGGGACACGTGGTCGACGATGTCGGCCACGCTCCCGGCCGGGAGCAGCACCGTGCGCGGCCCCTCCTCGCGCAGGCGCAGCCAG
>CAMYOO010000352.1 GCA_947260035.1 uncultured delta proteobacterium | reverse complement strand
AGAGCGGCGGCGGCTGCAGGAGCACATGCAGGAGGCGCAACGGCTGGAGAGCCTCGGCGTGCTGGCCGGCGGCATCGCCCACGACTTCAACAACCTGCTGGCGGTGATCCTGGGCAACCTGGCCGTGCTGCGGGAAGACACCGAACGAGACCCCAAGACGGCCGAGCGGCTGCGCCGCATCGATGCCGCAGCGCACCACGCGGAGGACCTGACCGAGCAGATGCTCGCCTACGCGGGCCAGTCGATCTCGGAGGTGGCGCCCCTCGACCTCTCGCAGCTCGTTCGCGATACCCGGGAGCTGCTGGGGGCATCGGTCCCCAAACACTGCCAGCTGGTGTTCGAGCTGTCCGAACTGCCCGCGTTCGTCGAAGGCGACGCGACCCCGCTGCGCCAGGTGCTGGTGAATCTGGTGATCAACGCCGCAGAGGCGTTGGGCGGCGACCCGGGCCGGGTATGGATCCGCACCGAGACCCGCGAGCTGGACGCCGCCACGCTGGCGGACGGATTCGGCAGCACCGAGCGGAGCCCGGGAGCCTGGGTCACGCTGGAGGTCGCCGACGATGGGCCCGGCATGGACGAGGAGCAGCGACGCCGGGTCTTCGAGCCCTTCTACAGCACCAAGCACTCGGGCCGAGGCCTGGGCCTGGCCGCCGTGCTGGGCATCGCCGGCGCGCATCGCGGCGTGCTGCGGGTGGAGAGCGCTCCGAATCGCGGCACCGTCTTCCAGCTCCTGCTGCCTCCCAGCGAAGCCCGGCCCCGGCGGATGGAGCATCGCGATCCGAGCCGCAGCGCCGTGCCCCAGGCCGGCCGGGTGCTGGTAGTCGACGACGAAGAAGCCGTGCGCGAGGTCGCCCAGCTTCTGCTCCAACGCGGCGGGCTCCAGGTGGAGAGCGTCGACGGAGGAGACAGCGCGCTGGCCCGCATCCGCAGCGCGGACGACCTGGACGCGGTGCTCCTCGACCTGGCGATGCCCAATCGCTCCGGGGCCGACGTGCTTCGGACGGTTCGAGCCGAACGACCGCACTTGCCGGTGGTCATCGCCAGCGGCTACAAGCGCGATGTGGCCGGACAACGCACGAACCTGGAAGGCGCATTCGGCTTCGTGCCGAAGCCCTACGATCCCGACGTGCTGCTCGAGACGCTGCGCAAGGCCGTGGCCTCGCGGCGCAGCGGATAGAAGGCCCTCTCCTACTCGTAGCTGCGGCGCGGCATGAAGTCGCCGCGCCCCTGCGGCGTCACGTCGAGGAAGCTCCACAGGGGACTGAGCAGGTCCATCCCCCGATAGCCTCCGTCGTCCATGATCGCACCGCCCGAGTAGAAGTGGCGCAGCGCGCCGTCGCCGCCGCGCGCAAAGACGCTGACCCCGGGCTCCTGTGCGCCGGCGGCATCCTCGAACCCCAGGTCCCCCTTCAGCGTCGAGGCGCCGGCGGAGAGGATGCGCAGGTGGCGCCAGCCCCGCTCGCGCGCGTAGCGGCGGAAGGGCGCCAGCTCACCGGCGACGAAGACCGCGAAGTTCACGCGCTGCTCCAGGTGAGGCACGATGCCGTCGTAGCCGTCTGCCCAGAGCGTGCACATGGGGCACGGCTCGCTCTGCGCCTTGCCGTACATGAAGTGGAGCAGCACCAGGGGCTTCTCCGACTCCGCAAGCAGCTCCGAGAGCCGCACCTGGCGCACCGGGTCGTCGCCGGCCGCCAGATCCCGCGGGCCTTCGAGCAGCAGCGAGTCGTCGGCGGGCGCGGTGTCCAGCGGCAGCTCACGCCGCAGTGCGGCCACCTTCTCGCGCTGCTCGCGCAGCGCGATCTCCGCCTGGGCGAGTTCGTCCCGCGCCGCCCGGTAGGCGTCGCTCTCCTGGGGAAGTCCGAAACGGCTCACGGCAGATCCTCCGGGTTCGGGTCGCTTTCGTCCATGGGCGCACGCCGCGCCGCCAGCAACGCGGCACGCACCCGCGCCGACAGTGCTTCGGGCTCGGCGCTCTTCACATCGTCCGCGGAGAACGGCTCCAACACGGTGATGCGGATCTCATGCCGGCCGTGCACCACCATCGTTCCGGGGCGCCAGGCCTGACCGGTGCCTTCCAGCAGCACCGGCACCAGGGGCACCCCAGCGCGCTGCGCCACCACGAAGGCGCCGGGCCGAAACTCGGCGGGCCCGCCGGGCGTCATCTTGCCCTCCGGAAAGATCGCCACCGGCGTGCCCTCGGCCAGGGCCTCGGCGGCGCCGGCCAGGGCCCGGCGGCCACTCTCCCGGTCGCCCGGCTCCAGGGGGATGTGGCGACAGCGCCGGAAGAGCGCTCCGGAGAGGGGAATCCGGAACATCCACGTCTCGGCCAGGAAGCGCGCTCGGGTGCGCAGCAGGAGCAGGCAGAGGATGTCGAGGCCCGACTCGTGGTTGGCGACCAGCACGTGGGGGCCGTCGGGGAGCCGCTCGCGGCCTTCGATACGAAAGCGGTAGAGCGGACTCGTGCGCCCGTACAATGAGGCCCAGCGGGCGGTGAGGACGCGCAGGCCGTCGCGGCGCGGATCCAGCCGTCCCGTGAGCAGCCACACGAGCCACGCCACGGGGAAGAGCGGCAAGATGATCACCAGGAGCAGGACCCAGGCGTACGCCGATCGCAACTTTGAGCCCATGACCTCCCCTCGTCGTGCGGCCCGCCGGCTGCGGCTCGCAATCGGGGCCAGCGCGACCGCTCTGGCCCTGGCGGGCGGCGCTGCGGCCGATCAGCCTCCCGATGTGGATGCCCCCGTGCAGGTCGAGGTCACGGGAACCCTCGCGGCCGAGCCGGAGGCGGTGCGCGCGGTGCTGCTGGACCTGGAGGGCTTCGCGCGCTGGTTTCCGGCGCTGGACGAGTGGCGCGTGCTCTCGCGCGAGCCCGGCACGGCGCTGGTCTACGGACGCCAGGCCCTGCCCTGGCCGGTCTCCGACCGCGACTACGTGGTGCGCTACCGCTGGGAGGACCGCCCGAACGGCACGTTCCGACTGGAGGCGGTCGGCCGCCCCGAAGAGGGCCCGGCGCCCGGACCGGACGCCGTCCGCCTGCAGCGCCTGCGCAGCGAGTGGCGCATCGGCCCCAACGTCGGCGGAGGCACCCGGGCCAGCTACCGCTACGAGGGCGAGTCGGGGCCGTTACCGAGCTGGGTTTCCCGGCTGGCCTGGCGCTCGCAGACCCGCGCCGTGCTGGACGGCCTGGCGGACGAAGTGGAGCGACGCGCGGCACTCGGCCGCTGATCACGGCTCGGCAACGGATCAGGGAGGGACAGGCAGCCCGCGTGCA
>CAMYOO010000351.1 GCA_947260035.1 uncultured delta proteobacterium | reverse complement strand
CGGCGCGCGGTATCGCCTCGATTGCCGCCAAGGACACCTTGGGCAAAACGGTGTCCAAGGGCCGCCGGGGCCGGGTCAGCGGCCACGCGGCGACGGCCTCGGGCCTTGCCGCCGGCGCCGTCGGCCTCTACCTGGCGCTCAGCCCCGCGCAGGCCCGGCCGGACTGGCTGCTCTATGCCGTCATCGTCGCCGCCGGGCTCTGCTGGCTCTTGGCGGCGGCGGGCTTTTCCAGGATCGCCGAGTACCCCGGCGCCACCGAGGGCGGCCGCGGCCTCGGCGACCTGGTGCGCGATCAGGTGCTGCTGCTGATCCGGGACCCGGAGCTGCAGAAGTTCCTGGCCGCCCGGGCGCTCATGCTCTCGACCGCGCTGGTCGGCCCGGTCTATGTCGGCCTCGCCCAGGCCGGCACGGGGCAGGGCCTCGACGGCCTCGGCTGGCTGGTCGTCGCCTCGGGGCTGGCCGGCGCCTTCAGCGCGTCGTTCTGGGGCGCCCTCTCGGACAGGTCCAGCCGGCTCACCATGGCGGTGGCCGCCATGGTCTGCGGGGGTCTCGGCCTGGCCGTCCTGGCCGTGCTCGCCCTGGTCCCCGCCGCGCGGGAGAGCATCGCCTTCTACGCCGTGGTGCTCTTCGTCCTCGGCATCGGCCACGCGGGCGTGCGCATCGGCCGCAAGACCCATGTGGTCGACCTCGCCGGCGCCGACCGCAAGGCCGAGTACGTGGCGCTCAGCAACACCGTCATTGGAGTCCTTCTGCTCGTGATCGGCGCTCTCGTCGGGGTGCTGCTGGGCTTTGGCGCCGAGGTCGGCATCGCCGCCCTGACCGCCATGGCACTCGTCGGCGCCGGCATCGCTCTCACCATGGGGCACGCGCAGGAGTGAGATGCCCGAGGCGAGGGCAGGGAAGGGGTCTATCCAACCTGGGCGATCCACCGGCCGGATGGAACGCGGACGCGTTCCTGGCACGTCCACGGCTTGCCTGTCCAAGCGGCGTGATCTGCGCCGGGTTGTGCGCGAGACTGGGACGCACGAGCTGCGACGAGGGGGCCCCGTCCCCCGCAGCGAGCGGCGCGATCGAGGGTGGCTGACGTGGCGAGGGGAAGACGACGGATCCGGGTCGCGGCCGCTGTCGGCGGTGCTGTGGCGGACGAAGATCCGGGGCGAGCCTGCCATCGAGCCGCAGCTCGGCGACTTCACTCGCTATCACCCGGCCGGCTACTCGGCGCCCGTGCCCCACGTCCCGCTTCCGCTGCACCCGTTCATGGCGCGCGGCGGCAACAACATGCACAACGACGCCTACATCAGCGATGCCTACGAAGCGCCGGGGCCGCTTGGTCTGAACCCGCGCATCCGCTCGCGAACCCAGGGCTTCGGTGGCTACGGCACGCTCGCCTTCGACCGGTCCGGCCGGATCGTTGCGGTCTACAGCAATGGGCGCGGCTTCCAGCTGGAGCTCATGGATCCCGACACCCTCGAGGAGTCAGCCTCCTTCGATCTGCCTGCGCGACCCTGGTACTTCCCGCTGCAGGGGATCCTGCCCTGGGAGTACATCGGCGCGGGGATGTACTTCTATCTGGACGAGCGGGACCGGGCCGTCGTGCCCACGGCAGAGAACGTGATCGAGGTGATCCAGACGCCGCGTCCCGGAACGGACGCCGGCTTCCAGCGGGTGCGGCGCTACGACCTGTCCGCGCACGTGGTGCCGCTTTCCTGGCCCCAGCTGGACAGCGTGGCCTGGGTCCTGCCGGAGTGGCAGGGTGGGGCGCTCTGGTACGCGACCACGGCCGGTCTGGTGGGCCTCGTCGATGAGGCGTCCGGGGCGGTGCGTACCCTCCGGCTCGAGGGCGAGATCATCGAGAACTCCTTCGCCGTAGGCGAGGAAGGCGTCTTCATCGTCTCCGACCGCGCTTTGTACCGCTTCGTGCGCGACGCGGCCGGCGAGATCGCCGTGGGCTGGCGCAGCGAGTACGATCGGGGCCCGGCGCCGAAGCCCGGCCACATCACGCGGGGGTCCGGAACCTCCGTGACGCTGATGGGCGGGCGCGACGGGCTCGTCGCGATCACCGACAACGCGGAGCCGCAGGTCCACGTGCAGCTCTATCGTCGCTCGGACGGGGAACGCGTGTGCAGCGTTCCTGTGTTCGCGGCGGGGCGCAGTGGAACCGACATCAGCGTGGCGGCGTTCGAGCACGCGGACGCCGGCGGGGCGGGCCGCGGCAAGTACTCGGTGATCGCGGAGAACAACTGGGGCCATCACTCGTTTCCGCGCTCGCGCCCGGAGCCGGGCCTGATCCGGGTTGATGCCCGGCGCCGCGCCGACGCTGGCTACGACTGCGGGGTCGTCTGGAGCAGCAACGAGAAGAGCATCGGTGTCTTCAAGCTCTCGCTGGGAAGCGGCCTCGTCTACATGTACGGCCACGACGATTCGCCGCTGGCGACCGGCTGGTACTTCACGGCCGTGGACGTCCGGAGCGGCGAGACCGTCTATCGCAAGCACACGGGCTTCGGCCACGGGTACAACAACTGGGCCGGCGTGCTCTTCCTCCACCCCGGCGGCGGGGTTGCATACACCACCACGATCTTCGGACTCGTCGAGATGCGGGACGTCGCGACGGCGATGGAGGTTCCGTGAGCCCTCGCGCCGTCGATCCGAGGGTGGCGACACCGGGTTCCGAGCCGCTTCAGTCGATCGACGATTGGGATCGACCCTGGCTTCCCTGGCCCATGCGGGTGCTGAACCGGCTCCCGGACGGCGTCGCCCGCCGCCTGGCTTCCCTGGACGAGGCGTCCCTGCTGCAGGCGGCCATGCGTGCCACCGGCCTGCACGACTTCGGCGATGCGGCGTTTCGCGAGCCGCTGCAGCTCCTCCTGGGCGACCTCGAGGAGGATGGCGGCCTGACGCCGCTCGGGTGCATCACGGCGCGGACGCTGCTCGGCCAGCTACTGCGGGCTCGTCTCCGGGTGGAGGACGGTCTCGCCCGCCATCCCGAGGCTGCGCAGCAGGAGGTCCGCTGCCCCATCGTCATCGTGGGGCTTCCGCGGACGGGTACGACCCATCTCCACAACCTGCTGTCCGAGGTCCCCGGGCTGCGCTCGCTGCCCTTGTGGGAAAGCATCGAGCCCGTAGCGCGGGTGCGCGGGAGACTTCCTCTTCCGGACCTGAGGCGGGCGCGCACCGCGCTGCGCATGCGCCAGCTCGACTATCTGCTTCCGCTGTTCCGCAGCATGCACCCCATGGAAGCCGATCTTCCCCACGAGGAGCTGCAGCTCTCGGCCCTGACGTTCCGCTCGTTCTTCTTCGAGGGGAGCTTTCGCCTGCCGCGCTACCGGCCCTGGTACGCGGCCGGCGATCAGCGAGAGGCGTACGTCTACCTGCGCCGCGTGCTGCAGCTTCTGCAATCGGTCCGGGGGAGCGGGCGTTGGGTGCTGAAGTCGCCGCAGCACCTGGAGCAGATCGACGCGCTCCACGCCGCATTCCCGGATGCGAAGATCGTGCGAACCCACCGGGATCCGGTTCGGGCCGTGCTCTCGCTGGCCACCATGATCACCTACACGCGACGGGTCTGTTATCGGGACCTGGATCCGGCGACAGAGGGTCGGGCGTGGGCCGAGCGTCTGGAGCAGATGCTGCGCGCCTCCCTGGAGCAGGCGGATCGCCTGCCGCCCGGCTCTACGCTGGACGTGCGTTTCGATGACTTCGTGAGAGACCCCGCCAAGACCGTCGGGCAGGTGCTGGCGTTTGCCGGCGCGGGCGCCGGATTCGCTGCGACCGCCGGCGAGCGGGTCCACGAGCGGTTGCGCTCCCAGGACGAGAGCCGAAGCGAGCGCTTCGTCTACCGTTTCGAGGATCTCGGCCTCGATCGCGACGAGCTTCGCGAGCGCTTCCGCTTCTACCGCGAGCGCTTCGACCTGGCGGACGAGGCGTAGCCGGCTGTTGGACCGGGTCGGTCCACAGCTTCACGTGCCATTCTCGCTCGCAGGGCGGCCGCTCGGATCAGCGCGGCGGAGGCGCGAAGGCCGTGACTCCGCGAGAGAGGGCCTGGGCGATCCGCTTGCGGTAGCCGGCGTTGGCGAGTCGTCGCTCTTCGTCGCGATCGACGATCACGCCGGCCTCGAAGAGGACGCTCGGAATCCCCGTCGTGCGCAGGAGAACCAGCTCGTCGAAGCGGTAGACGCCGAGCTGCGCATCCACCCGCTCGCGGCTCTCGCCCGGGATCTCCTCGGCGTGGTGCAGTGAAGGCGTCAGGCCCGAGGTCCGCAGCTGCCGCCCGATCTCGGTCGCCAGACGCAGGCTCTCCGGCGCCGCGCCCCCGGCCCCCGAGTAGAAGAGGGAGTAGCCGGAGATGCCCTTCGAGTACCCGACCCTGCGACCGAACGCGGGTCGTTTCTCGAGGTAGCGCGGCTGCACGGAGTCGTGATGGACGG
>CAMYOO010000350.1 GCA_947260035.1 uncultured delta proteobacterium | reverse complement strand
CGGCCGATCCAGCGCAGCTCGCGGTCCGGCTCGGATCGGGTGATGCGGACGCGAAACCGCAGCGGCAGGCCGATGTTCGATCGGTAGTGCAGCGTCGCGCTGCTGCCTTCGGCTGCCGATCCCTCGGCGGCGGTGACCATGGGGTTCCACCCCGGATACCCGGAGAAATTGCTGAGCACCGCCCAGACCAGCGCAGGCGCGGCCGCAATGTCGATCTCCGTGCGAATCTCCGTCTGGCTCATGGGTGCACAGTATCCGACGAGAAGCGCGCTTGCCGCAACGGCCTGCCGAGGCCGGCCGGCTCCGCAGCATCAGACCGTGTGCTGGCCGGGCGGGAGGCGGGTGTCGCCCCCCTGACAGACAATCCTGAGATGCCGCGTAACTTGGAGGCTTGGCACCAGGGGGACTACCGATGGCAAGCCGCAAGTTCGGAGCAGGCAGCTACCGAGCCTTCGCCGACAGTCAGAGCATGCGTTGGGATCTGGTGCGGCGCGCCGGCGCCAAGCAGCGGGTCGCTCCGTGTGTGGCGCTCTCGCGTCAGCCCGGCGCCGGGGGCGATGCGCTGGGGCAGCTTCTCGCCGAGAAGCTCGACTACGGCTTCTTCGGCCGTGAGATCGTGGAGACCGTCGCAGCCGAGCTGGGGGTGGACCACTGGGTCCTGCAAGGCCTCGACGAGACCGGGCGCAGCGGGATCCAGCGCTTCGTGGCGGACCTCTTCCGCATCCGCCCCATCAGCGACGACGCGTTGCTGCGCAAAGTCACCCTCGCCGTCGCCACCATCGGCCGCCGGGGCGGCGCCATCCTGGTGGGCCGCGGTGCGCCCTTCATCCTGCCGGCGGAGTCGGCGCTGCGGATCCTGGTGGTGGCGCCGCGCGAGCTTCGCGTCGAGCGCTACGCCAAGGCCAAGGGCGTCTCCAGCGACGATGCCGCGCGCGACATCGCCTTCGCCGAGCAGCAGCGCGCCGCCTTCGTCGAGTGCAACTTCCACGTCCAGCAGAACGACCCCCTCCTGTACGACTACGTCGTCAACACGGGCACCACCAGCGTGGAGGACGCCGCGGAGGTGATGCTGGAGGCGTTCCGGCGCCGCTTCCCCGCCTGACGCCGGACTCCCAGGTCAGCGCTCCACGCGGATGCGCGCCAAGGTGGCGTCGCCGGCCTCGGCCAGGACGTGGGGATCGGGCAGCGCATCCCAGTCCGCGTTCAGGCCCCAGAAGAGCCCGCCGTGGTAGCTGAAGAGGGCGCTGCCCGGGGCCACTCTGGAGCGATAGCGGTCGTGTTGGGCCAAGGCTCCAGTGAGCGCGAGATCCCCCGGGGGCTATAGAGCGTAACTATCTGTAATCAAATGGTATAGTTTCGGGTCGATGCTCAATAAAGCGACTGAAGTCAGTCTCTTGTAATTCCGATATAAATATCATATTTTCTGACAGATCGGCTGGCCGGATTTGGAGCGCTTTGCCATGAGTTCAATCCAGGATCGAGTGCTTGCTCGGATTCGAGCCAAGGGCAGGGGCGCCGTCTTTGTCCCTCGGGACTTCCTGCATCTGGGAAGCCGCGCCGCTGTCGACCAGGCCCTCTCCCGATTAGCGCGGGACGGCACCGTTCGGCGCTTGCGCCGCGGGCTCTACGACCTACCGCAGCTGCATACGCGCCTGGGTCCGCTGTCTCCTTCCCTGGATCGCGTTGCCGCTGCAATTGCACGCTCGACCGGCAGCAAAATCCTGCCTTTCGGTGCCCGCGCAGCCAACGCACTTGGGCTTTCTACCCAGGTTCCGGCGAGGCTCGTGTATCTGACGGACGGGCCAAGCAGAACGGTCAAGATCGGGAATCAGGCGATCGATTTCCGCCATGCCGCGCCCCGAAAGCTGGCGGGAGCTGGAACCGCAGCGGGAATGGTCATCCAGGCGCTTCAGTACCTTGGATCCGACGCTCTCTCGGATGAGGTGATCGCTGCGTTGCGGGTTCGCCTGAGTCCATCGGATCGGTCTGCCGTCGCCAGGCACATCAAGGATGTGCCCGCCCGGATGAAGCCCATACTCAGCCAGATTGCCGAGGCGGCGTAGCCCCTCATGGATCAGTTCGCGCAGCGTTCTCGCGACGATCGCCAGGCGATCTTCCGGGAGACTGCCGCCCGGATGGGCGTGGGATCTCCCGTCGTCTCGGAGAAGGATTTCTGAAGCGGCGAGGCAAGGCCGAGGCTGCGATTGGGCGGATCGATCTGCTCGCAGCGGTGGCCGCGCACAAGCAGGCGTTCTACCCCTCAAGATGGGCACGGTACGAGGACGCCGGGCCAGGAACCTTGCGGCTCACTCCGGGCGAGGCTCTCGAGGCCGCGCTTCGTGCAGATTACGAACGGATGCAGCCGATGATATTCGGCGAAGCGCCGACGTTCGGCGAGATCCTGGTTGAACTCCAGGCGCTCGAAGAGCGGATCAACGCCCTTGCGTAGATCCCTGGCGGCGGCCACGAAGGCCCGCACCGTGGTGCCGCTACGGGCGCGCTAGCCTGCTGCGGCCAGGCGCTCCACGCGGATGCGCACCGGGCCCGGCAGGCCGGCCGACAAGAGCGGCTTGCGCTCCCGACGGCCGGCCGCCGACCGGGATCGCTGGCTCAGGTTCCGCCGACGATCGTGCAGTACTCGCCAAAGAGGACCACCCACCTCGTGTAGTGATCCACGCGGGTCACCTTCGTGATGCCCCCGTTCTGAGCCGCCGCCTTGATGCTGGCATCTCCCGTGCTGATGATGCCGAGCAACGAGTTGGCGCAGGCTTTGCCTTCCTTGGCCCCGATTGCGCCTTCTGCGTCTCCATCCCACTGCACATCGGTGTAGATCAAGCCGAAAGCCGGCGAGGCCAGCGACATGCAACCGCTCGAAACGGTTGCCATGGCGAGCAGAGCCGCCACGATTCCAATCTTCCGGAGCATTCGCACGTTCCCTCCTTCTCGAGTGTCTTGGCCGCTACTGCGGCGCCGATCCACATTCTACGAAGAAGTGGGGGCGACTGAGAAGGAAAAGTGCGCCGCCGCAACGGGAATCGTATTGCCTGGGCTGGCGGCGGCCTGGCTGGGGCTGCGGATCGGGCTCGCGATCGGCCGGCGAGAGCAGGACGCCGTAGTTCGAGGGGTCGTGTTGCCAGGCTCCCGAGGAGAGCAGGCCGATCAGCGGAATCAGCAGCAGCACCCCGCCGAAGGCGTCGACCATTCCGACGCCGCTCAGCGTGCGCGACGGATTCCGGAACTGGGTCTCGTACCCAGGCTTGCGGATCTCGATCAGGATGTCCTTGCCCCGGTG
>CAMYOO010000349.1 GCA_947260035.1 uncultured delta proteobacterium | reverse complement strand
GACCGCGTGGCCGACGGCTACCTGGCCATCGATGTGGACAGCCGCCGCATCGTGGACGCCAACCCGGCGGCCGGCGCGCTGCTGCAGACCACCCGCGATGCCCTGCTGGGCGCCGACGCGGCGACCTTCGTGCCCGAGGCCGAGCGCGAGAGCTGGTGGGCGCACCTGGACTCCCTGGTGGAAGGCGGAGACACGCGCCGCTTCCCTTCGCGGCTGCGCGACGCCGGGGGCAGCCGCGTGGGCGTGGAGGTGAGCCTGTCGCGCCACGCCCAGCGCAGCCGCACCCTGGCCCTGGCCCTGCTGCGGCCGCTGGACGCCTAGCCTGGTTGGCCGGCCAGGCGTTCGCGCAGGAAGCCCACGAGCCGGGGCCAGGCGTCGCGGGCAGCCTCCTCGCGGTACAGGGGCGGCCGGCTGTCGTTCATGAAGGCGTGGCCGGCGCCGGGGTAGACGATCACCTCGCCGCCGGGAGCCGATGCCGTCAGCCCGGCGCGCAGCGCTTCCACGTCCGCCTGCGGGATCAGGTGATCGTCCGCGCCGTAGAAGCCCTTCACCGGGCAGGTGAGATCGCCCAGCGCCTCCAAAGGCGAGCGCGGCTTGCGCTCGGCATCCAGGCCCTCCGCGTAGCGGAGCATCCCGTAGAACGGCGCGCAGGCGGAGAGACCCGTGCAACCGCAAGCCGCCAGCAGCGCGTACTGCCCCCCCATGCAGAAGCCGGTCACGCCCACACGACGGGACGCCGCAGGGCCCGCGGCCAGGAAGTCCACGCCGGCCTGTACGTCGCCCAGCACCTCGCGGTCGTCCAGGCCGGCGATCCAGGCCATCGCCTCTTCGGGCGAAGAGATCGGCGCCTTGCCCCCGATTCGCCGGTATAGGTCCAGCGCGAGCACAGAGAAGCCCTCGCCCGCCAGCCGCCGGGCGAGGTCTTTGTAGTGGTCGTAGAGGCCCCACACGTCCGGGACCAGCACCACCCCGGGCGCTGCTTCGTCCGGGTGGGCCAGGTATCCCAGCTCGACGTCTTGTGTCTGCACGCCGGGCAGTATACTCGGCCGCCATGCCCTACGAACGCGAGCTGGAAGTAGCCCTGGAGGCCGCCCGCGCGGCCGCCGACGTTCTCCTTCACCACTACGCCGGTGACCGCGAGCACTGGGAGAAGTCCGCGGACAACCCCGTCACCCAGGCCGACCTGGCGAGCGACCGCGCCATCGCCGAGCGCCTGCGCGCCGCCTTCCCGGATGACGCGCTGCTCAGTGAAGAGACCATCTCCGACCCCTCGCGGATCCAGCAGAGCCGCGTCTGGATCGTGGATCCCATGGACGGGACCAAGGAGTTCATCGGCAAGATCCCGGAGTTCGGGGTCTCGATTGCGCTGGTGGAGGATGGCGAGCCCGTGGTGGGCGTGATCCTGAACCCGCCCGCCGGGAGCACGGTGTGGGCCACCCGCGGCGGCGGCACCTTCCGCGACGGCAAGGCCGTACGCGTCAGCCCGGTGCAGCAGCTGTCCGACGCCGTGGTGATCGCCAGCCGCACCGAGATCTCGCGCAACCAGTTCGATCCCTACGACGGCTGGTTCAAGGAGCTGCGCGGTGTGGGCTCGATCGCCTGGAAGCTGGCCTGCGTCGCCTCGGGAGACGGAGACCTGAACGTCTCCGTCGTGCCGAAGAACGAGTGGGACGTGTGCGCCGGCGACCTGCTGGTGCGCGAGGCCGGCGGCATCTACGTGGACTTCTCGGGCGAGCGCCGCATCTACAACCAGGAGAAGACCCTGATCGACCGGGGCATGGCCGCAGGCTCGCCGGAGCTGGTGGGCCTGTTCTGCGAGCGGGAGCGGGAGCGCAACGGATGAGCCTGCGCAACCTCGCGGCGGCGCTGGCGACGACGCTGATCCTCAGCGCCTGCGGGGCGGCCCCCCAGATCGAGTCCTGCGAAGCCGCCGACGGCGTGACGCCGGTCTGCGGCTTCGAAAGCCCCGAAGACCTGGTCACCCTGCCCGGCGCTGCGTGGCTGGCCGTGAGCCAGATGCGGCGCGGCGACGCCGGCGGCAACGTGATCGCATGGCGCGTCTCCGACGGTGAGAAGACCGATCTCTGGCCCGGCGGCGCCCTGGCGCCCGCCGCAGGCTGGGGCGACTCCTACTGCCCCGGACCGCCGGACGAAGCCGGCTTCGCCCCCCACGGCATCGACGTCTTCACCCGCAAGACCGGCGGCACCGGACTGCTGGTGATCAACCATGGCGACCGCGAGGCCATCGAGTTCTTCGAACTGGGCGTGGCCGGCGGCCGCCCGATCCTGTGGTGGCGCGGCTGCGTGGTGGTTCCGCCGGACACCTGGGCCAACGACGTGGCCGCCTTGCCCGACGGCCACGGCTTCGTGATCTCCAACATGGCGCCCCACGGCTTCTCGGGTGGTCTCAAGCCGGGCCTGACCCTGCGCATCTTGTTCCGCCGTCCCACCGGCTTCGTGTACGAGTGGACGCCGGCCGGCGCCTGGCGCGAGGTGCCCGGCACCGCGGGCACGCTGCCCAACGGCGTCGCAGTCTCGGCCGACGGCGAGCGCGTGTTCGTGGCCATGTCGACCCCGCGCAAGATCGTGTCCGTCAACCGCGCCGACGGCTCGGATCCGCGCAGCCTGGACGTTCCCATGGCGCCCGACAACTTCGCCTGGGCCGACGACGGCCGCCTCATCGTCGCCGGCGGCGCCGGCAACATGACCTCGGCGCTTGGGTGCCAGAAGATCAGCGCCGGCGCCTGCGGCGTGGCCTACGCCGTCTCCGCCATCGACCCCGACGCTATGACCGCGGAAACCCTGCTCGAGCGCGACGGTGGCAGCGCCTTCGGCATGGCCTCCGTCGCCGTGCCCGTCGACAACGAGCTCATCCTCGGCAGCTTCATCGGGGACCGGATCGCGCGGACGGGGTTCACGCCGCGGCCCTAGCCTCAATCCTCGGGCTCCAGCAGCCGGAACGAGTCGAAGAAGCGGCGCGCGGTGGCGGGGTCGCCCGGGTCCTGCCCGCTTTCGGCGGTGACCAGGTACAGGCTGCGTCCGCGCAGGTGCAGGTGCACCTCCTCCGACGCGAACTCCGTGCCGTGCGTCCGGTAGACGAGGATCCGCTGAGGATGCGACGACTCCTCCGGCTTGCTGAACGAGATCTGCTCCGCGTTTCGGTCGGACAGGACACCCTTCTTCGCGCGGTCGAGGATCAAGGAGGACGGCGCGAAGAAGCGCAGTCTCGGCAGCGGATGCCGCTCCACCGCGAAGAGCGCGCCGCGCACGTGCACGTAGTACTTCGTGGCAA
>CAMYOO010000348.1 GCA_947260035.1 uncultured delta proteobacterium | reverse complement strand
CCGGTGGCGGCCCACGCCTACGGACGGCTCGCGGGCCTGCGAGAGAGAATCCGACGTGTCGTGCTGGTGGGCCCCTCCCACCGGGTGAGCTTTCGCGGGCTGGCGGTTCCCTCGGCCGACGTGTTCACCACACCGGTGGGCCCGATTCCGGTGGACCGAGCCACTTTGGTGCGGCTGCTGGATCTTCCTCAGGTGGTGGAGCGGGACGACGCCCACGCAGACGAGCACAGCCTGGAGGTTCAGCTTCCGTTCCTCCAGCAGGTGTTGGCGAGCTTCGAGCTGGTGCCGTTGGCCGCGGGCGACGCAACCGCGGAAGAGGTGGCCGAGGTCCTGGAAGCCGCATGGGGCGGACCGGAAACCCTGATCGTGGTGAGCTCGGACCTCTCCCACTACCAGGACTACGAGACGGCCCGGCGCCTGGACGCCGCGACCAGCCGGGCCATCGAAGGCCTGCAGCCCGAAGCGCTGGACTGGGAGTCCGCGTGCGGGCGCGTCGGAGTCAGCGGCCTGCTCCTGGTCGCTCAACGGCGCGAGCTGGCGTGCCGCACGCTGGACCTGCGCAACTCGGGCGACACGGCGGGACCGCGCGACCGTGTGGTGGGCTACGGCGCCTATGCCTTCGCTTGACCCCGCCCACGTGGACACACTGCTGGAGGTCGCCGAGCGGTCGATCGAGCAGAGCCTCCGCACGGGCGCGCCCTGGCTGCCCGATCCGGAGGGGCACGCCGCAACGCTGCGCGAGCGGCGCGCCACCTTCGTGACGTTGCGCCGCGAGGGAAAGCTGCGCGGCTGCGTCGGCACGCTGGAGGCGGTGCGGCCGCTGGTGGTGGACGTGGCGCACAATGCCTGGGCGGCGGCGTTCCGCGACCCGCGCTTTCCCCCGTTGGAGGCCGCGGAGCGCGAGGGACTCGAGATCCACCTCTCCCTCCTGCTCCCCGCCGAGCCACTCGACTTCGGCTCCGAGGAAGACCTGCTGGGCCAGCTGCGTCCGGGCGTGGACGGGCTCATCCTCGAAGAGGGCGGACGCCGTGGAACCTTCCTGCCGGCGGTCTGGGAGTCCCTGCCGGAGCCGCGCGCCTTCCTGCGCGAGCTCAAGCGCAAGGCCGGCCTTCCGGCCGACCACTGGTCCGACACGCTCCGGGCCCAGCGCTACAAGGTCGAGTCGCTGCCCTAGCTCGCCGGATCTCGTTCCAGCTGGTCGCGCACGGCGCCCAGCAGGTCTAGCGCCAGCGCCTCTTCCCGGGTGTGGAACCCCGCCCACACGATCTCGCGGCCGTCCACGCGAAACGCGGGCTCGTGCTCCATGCGAAGCTCGAAGAAGTGCAGGTGGTCCTCGTTGCCGAACTCGCGGCTCACCACGCGTCCTGCATGCTGCAACGTATCGGGGGAAACCTGGATTCCCACTTCCTCGCGGAGCTCGCGCGCCGCCGCCTCGACCGGCTCCTCGCCGCGCCCGATCATGCCCGCCGGCACGCCGTAACCCGGCTTATAGGAGTGCCGCACCAGGAGCAGCCCCGCGCCGCTCCAGACCAGCACGCAGGCGCCCTGGGTGCGGGGCCGCAGCAGACGCCGGTAGGCCACCAGTGCGTGCCAGCCGACTCGCAGCGCGACCCGGTGCAGGCGGGCGGGAAGGATCGTGTCCATCCCGGTCATTGTACGCGCCGGCTTCGACCGGCGGCAGCGCTTTGCGGGAACGTCCCCTCCCGCACTAGGATCTGCCGATGCCGAACATCCGCTGGCTGCTGCGCATCGTCACCGTCGTCCACCGCTTCCTGCTCCGCGTCAGCGGAGGCCGCATCGGCGCGCGCATGGCGGGCATGGACATGCTGCTGCTGGAGAACATGGGCCGGAAGTCGGGCACGCTGCGGGAGACCCCGCTGCTCTTCGCGGAGAACGGAGGGCGCTTCCTGGTGGTGGCCTCCAACCTCGGCGACGACCGCAACCCGGCCTGGTGGCTCAACCTCCAGGCGCGGCCCGAAGCGGCGGTGCACGTCCGCGGAAAGCGCATCCCGATCAAGGCGCGGGCTGCGTCCTCCGAGGAAGAGGCGCTTCTCTGGCCGATCCTGGACGCTTCCTGGAGCCAGTACCCCGAGTACCGCGCGCGCGCCAAGCGCCACATCCCCATCGTGATCCTGGACCCGACCGGAACGACGGCCTAGCCCTGATCCGTCATTGAAATCACGAGATTCAGGGTAGCGGCGGTCGCGCTCACGCGGCGAGCTTCCGTTCAATCTGGCGGATGTACTGCCGGGAAGCAGGAGCTGCAGCGATGCGCAGAGCGTTCTTGCCGTTGGGTCGCGCGATGCGTGCGGGCAGGTGGATCAGCTCGAAGCGCAGGGTCCGGACGGAGGGAAGCCGGAAGCGGTAGGTGCGCTTTCGGCCGTTGGGGCGCTGCTTCGCTCCCGTCTCGATCTGGAACTGGCGCACGAGGTTGTGGGTGATCGCAGACAGCAGTTGCCAGGTGCTGTTCGCGTCCCAGTCGTTCGTCGCCACGGTTGCGAAGGCCAGGTGCTGCTTGACCTCGGCGAGTGTCTTCTCGTGGCCGCCGCGCCCGGCCATAAAGGCCCAGACCGCCCGTTCGCTCACCGGCTTGTTGGTCGCCACCATCGAGTACTCGTAGTGGCCATCGTCCGGGCTGAAGAGATCGAGCTGGAAGTTCTTCCGGCTCTTGCCCGAGACGTGCTTGCGGAACACCACGATCCGTTCCGTGCGACCCCACTTCTCGATCCGATACGAGATCGAGAAGGCCTGGAGGCGCGAGCCGATCCGCGTCCAGCGCTTCCGGGCGTCGATCTTCTCGCGCACGTGCAGCCACTTCCACATGGGCACGCGCAGGGCGTACTCCACGCCAGACGCCTCCAGAAGCTCGAAGACGACCCTCTGGCAGAAGGCACCGTCCAGCCGGACTTCGATCGGCACGGCCCCGAGTCGCGCCCGAGTCGCGTCGATCAGCTCTCCGAGATGCGTCACGGCGTCCACCGAGTCGTGGACGTTGCCCGGTCGGTTCCACACGCCCAGGAACTGACCTGTCTGGGCTAGGTGCGCGGTCAGCGGGTAGTAGGACGGATCCTTCGGGTGGTGGGGGTTGAAGCCCCGTTCGGCACCGTCCACGCAGTCGCCGGTCCGGATCACCGTGCCATCGAGGTCGAGCGTGGCGCGGCGAAGCTGGCTTCGCAGAAAGGTGGCGAAGGCGATCTCCCGCAGCAGAGATTGGAGACGATCGCGATAGAACGAATAGAACGACGTCGTCTCCTTGAGCCAGCGCGACAGCGTCCGCTCGCTGGGCACCCGAAGCAAACGCGCGAAGCGTTGAAACAGCGGGTCGCGAGCCAGAACCTCCATGTGGCGCAGTCGCGATCCACCGACCAGCAACAGCGCGATCGTCGCCAGGGTCATCCGCAACGAGCCGTAGTCGCTGTCGAAGCGGCGGTCAGCGAACACCACTTCGAGCTGCGCTACGAAGCCCGAGCGCTCCAGGAAACGGCGAAACAGCTCAAGGCCAGCGTGGGCCGTCAGCGGCTCGTCTGTGAACTCGATCGGAAGATCGCTCTTGACACGGCCCCGGATCGAGTCTTTCCTTAACTTCACGAATGTGGCCCTTTCGGTGTTGGATGTTGGTTCGCACTTCCATCCGTATCACCGTCGGGGCCACTTTCAATTCGGGGCTTTCCCCTCGTCTTCTAATGTCGGATCAGGGCTAGATCACTTCCTTCGCGCGAAGCTCCGCGATGCGATCCCAGTCCAAGCCCAGGACGTCCATCAGGACTTCCTCGGTGTGCTGTCCGAACTCGGGCGCCGGCGCGCGGATTCCGCCGGGCGTCTCCGACAGGCGCACCGGCAGGCCCAGCATGCGTGTAGCCCCGTGGTTGGGATGGTCGAACTCCACCACGTAGTCGTTGGCCTTCACCTGGGGATCCTGCGGCAGCTCGCTGAGATCGTTCACGACGGTAAAGATGAAGTCGCCGCGATGCTCGCGCAGGATCGTCATCCAGGCGTCCCGCGGCCGGCTCGCAAAGATCTCGTCCAGCAGGGCGACGCAGACCTCGCGGTTTGCGGCGCGGGCCGCCAGGTCGGCGAAGCGGGCGTCCTCGGCCAGCTCGGGCCGCCCCAGTGCGTCACAGAAGTCCGCCCAGTACCGATCCGGCTGCAGCATGGCCAGCGCCAGCCAGCGATCGTCCGCGCAGCGGTAGTGGTTCCAGAGCGGATTGCCCGCGGCGCTGCGCGGCTGCCGAGGGATGGCAAAGCCCATCATCAGCAGCGACGACACCGAGAGGCCCTGGAGCATCATCATGCTGCCCAGATGGGAGACGTCGACCTCCTGCCCCACACCGTGACGCTCGCGGGCCAGCAGCGCCGCCAACACCCCGTAGGCCAGCATGATGGCGCCCATCTGGTCGGCGATTCCGCCGGCGATCGCCAGGGGCGGATGCTCGGGCTCTCCGGCCGCCAGCATGATGCCGGAGCGCGCCAGGCCCAGGTAGTCGAATGAGGGCTCCCCGCTCTCCGGACCTTCGGGGCCGTAGCCTGAGGCGCTGGCGTAGATGAGGCGGGGATTGCGCTCGTGCAGGGATTCGTAGTCCAGGCCCAGTCGCCCGGCGACGCCCTGGCGGAAGTTCTGCACGAAGACGTCGGACTGATCGGCCAGCGCGTAGACGATCTCGCGCGCCTCGGGCTTCTTCAGGTCCAGGGTCAGGCTCTTCTTGTTGCGGTTGTTGGCCTCGAAGTAGAAGTTGGGCCGATCCGAGATGTCGACGCCGCTCATGCGCAGGATCCCACGGCCGGGATCCCCGCTCTTGCGATCCTCGATCTTGATGACGTCCGCACCCAGGTCCGCCAGCATGGCCGAAGCCACCGGGCCCTGCTGCCAGATCGTCCAGTCGATCACGCGGATTCCGTCGAGGGGCATGGGCATGGGAGCATCTCCATCGAGTTCGGGCCGGATGGCATCATCATGCGCGAGCGTCCCCGAGGACACAAGCGAAGCGCCGGGTCGGAGCGCCTCGGCTACCGTTGGCGTCTCGGCACGGAGGCCCCGTGGACACCCCCACCATCGAGCTGATCCAGTTCCGCTACTCCCACTTCAACGAGAAGGCCCGCTGGGGCCTGGCCTGGAAGGGTGTGCCCCACACCCGGCGCAGCCTGCTGCCCGGCCCCCACATGCCTATCGTCCGAAGGCTCACCGGGCAGAGCGGGACGCCGGTCGTGCGCTTCGGCCCGGAACTCGTGCACGGCGCCGCACGCATCCTGGAGGAGCTGGAGACGCGCTACCCCGATCCTCCGCTGCTGCCGCGTGACCCCGCCGAGCGGCGCCGCGCGCTGGAGATCCAGGCGCACTTCGACGACGTCGTGGGACCCGCCGTGCGCTGCGCGATCTTCTCCGTCCTTCTGGAAGAGCCGGGCTATACGTGCGCGATGTTCGCTGCGGGCAAGCCGTGGCTGACGCGGGCGCTGTACCGGGCCAGCTTCCCGCTGGCGAAGCCGCTGATGAGGAAAGGCAACGGCGTCACCAGCCAGGCCGCCATCGATGCCGCCTTC
>CAMYOO010000347.1 GCA_947260035.1 uncultured delta proteobacterium | reverse complement strand
GTGGAGAAGTTCGACTCCTCGAGAGGCTTCAAGTTCTCGACCTACGCCGCCTGGTGGATCCGCCAGTCGTTCATCCGGGCGGCCCAGAACCACTCGCGCACCGTGCGTCTGCCGTCCCACGTCTACGACCTGGCGCTTCGCGAGAAGCGCTCTCGCGAGGAGCTGAGGCACAACCTGGGCCGCGAGCCCTCGCGCGAAGAGCTGATCGAGGCGTTGGGCGTCGAGGACCAGGACCTGGAGGCGCTCTACCGCGCCACGCGCAAGATCGCTTCGCTGGATGCCCTGGCGCCGGGCCGCGAGGACATGCCCTTGGTGGACCTGGTTCGCGACGAGGACAGCGACCCCAGCGAGGCGATCAACGAAGCGGAGATCCAGCCCGTGGTGGGACGGCTGCTGGACTGCCTTCCGCCGCGCGAGCGATCCATTCTGCAGATGCGCTTCGGGCTGGAGGGCATGGAGCCGCACACGCTCCATGAGGTGGGCCAGAAGCTGGGTCTCTCCCGCGAGCGGGTCCGCCAGATCGAGCGTGGCGCGCTGGACCGCATGCGCGCCCCGGCCGAAGCGGGCGGGCTGCTCGAAGCCCTGGGCTCGACACACGAGCACCACGACACGGCCTGGCGGCCGGGTCTCTAGACGAGCCACCGGAGGAAACGATGCGAGGAGCGATGCTGGCGGAGCGAGGCCTGATCCCCGACACCCTGGTTCGCTGGGGAATCCGGCGCATGGTGAACGAACGGCTGCAGGAGATCCAGCAGCCCGACGCGGGACCCCGCGCCGAGGCCGACGCCGCCTGGGCTGCGGAGCTGCGACGCAGCCCGGTGGCCCTGGTGCCGGACCTGGCCAACGAGCAGCACTACGAGGTGGACGCCGAGTTCTTCCGCCTGACCCTGGGCCCCAGGCTCAAGTACAGCTGCGCACTCTTTCCGAAGGGCGTTCGCGACCTGGCGACCGCCGAGGAGCGGATGCTCGAGCTTACGTGCCGGCGCGCCGGTATCGAGGACGGCATGCGCGTGCTCGACCTGGGCTGCGGCTGGGGCTCGACGGCGCTCTACGCTGCGGAGCACTACCCGCAGGCGCGCATCCTGGCGGTATCCAACTCGAAGCTGCAGCGTGAGTTCATCCTGGGCCGGGCGCGGGAGCGCGGCCTCGACAACGTCGAGGTGCTGACGAAGGACATCAACGCGTTCGTGCCGGAGGAGCGCTTCGACCGCGTCGTATCGGTGGAGATGTTCGAGCACGTGCGCAACTACGGCGAGCTGATGCGACGCATCGCATCCTGGCTCGAGCCCGACGGCCGGCTCTTCGTGCACATCTTCGCCCACCGTTCGACGGCGTATCCCTACGAGGACCGGGGTCCGGGCGACTGGATGGCGCGCCACTTCTTCTCCGGCGGCCAGATGCCCTCCCACGACCTGCTGCTGCACTTCCAGGAGGACCTCGAGCTGGAGCGGCGCTGGCGGGTCAGCGGCAACCACTATCGCCGCACGGCCGCCGCCTGGCTGGCCAACCTGGACGACAACCGCGAAGCGGTGCTCGAGTCCCTGGCCCGGACCTACGGCCGCGCGGATGCGCGGATGTGGCTGCGCCGCTGGCGGCTCTTCTACATGGGCTGCGAGGAGCTCTTCGGCTGCGCCGACGGCAAGGAGTGGGGCGTCTCCCACTACCGCTTCGCGCGGGCGGACCTGCGATGAGGCTGGCGGTGGTAGGATCCGGCGTCTCCGGCCTGGTGGCTGCGTGGCGACTTCACGGCGAGCACGAAGTCACCGTCTTCGAAGCCGACGCCCGGGTCGGCGGGCACTCGCATACCGTGGACGTGGAGTTGGACGGCGAGCGTCACGCGGTGGACACCGGCTTCATCGTCTACAACGAGGCCACCTACCCGAACTTCAAGCGCCTGCTCGAATCGCTCGACGTCGAGACACAGGCCTCGGACATGAGCTTCAGCGTGCGCTGTGACCGCTCGGGCATCGAGTGGGCCAGCCCCAGCCTGAACACGGTGTTTGCCTGGCGGCGCAACGCGCTGCGCTCCGACTTTCGGCGCATGCTGCGCGACGTCGTGCGCTTCCACGATGAAGCTCGCGGTCTGCTGAACCTGGAGGAGGAGAAGGCCACCCTGGGCGAGTGGCTCTGCGGAGGCGGCTACTCCCAGGAGTTCGTGGACCTGTATGCCGTGCCCATGGGCGCGGCCATCTGGTCGGCCGACCCCTCGACCTTCCTCGACTTTCCGGCCGTCAGCTTCGCCCGCTTCTTCTCCAACCACGGCCTGCTGCAGCGCCCCACGCCGATCCAGTGGCGCACCGTACGCGGCGGATCCCGCAGCTACGTGCAAGCGCTGACCGCCGGCTTTCGCGACCGCATCCGCACGAACACGCCGGTGCGAAGCGTGCGGCGCAACGCCGTGGGCGTGGAGATCGAAACCGCAGCCGGGGAGCGGCATGCCTTCGATCGGGTGATCCTGGCGACCCACAGCGACCAGGCGCTGGCCCTGCTGGACGACCCCAGCGACGTGGAGCGCCACCTGCTCCGCGCGATCCGCTACCAGCCGAACGCCGTCACGCTGCACACGGATGCCTCGGTCATGCCGAGCCGACGACGCGCCTGGGCCAGCTGGAACTACCGGGTGCCGCGTGAGCGGACGGGATCGGCCGACGTCACCTACGACATGAACCGGCTCCAGGGCATCCGCTCGAGCCGGCCCCTGCTGGTGAGCCTGAACGCCGAAGAGCACATCGACCCGGCCCGGGTCCTGGGTCGCTGGAGCTACGATCATCCCGTCTTCGACCGGGACGCGATGGAGGCCCAGAAGCTCCACAGCCGCATCGACGGACTGAATCGAACGCATTACTGCGGAGCGTGGTGGGGCTACGGCTTCCACGAAGACGGCGTGCGCAGCGCACTCAGCGTGGCCGAGCGGCTGGGGACCCCCTGGCGGTGAAGAGCGCGCTCTACGAGGGCGTCGTCCGTCACGCGCGGATGAGCCCCGCTCAGCACTCCTTCGAGAAGCCCCTGTTCATGGCCTACCTGGACCTGTCCGAGCTGGACACCGTGTTCCGGGGCCGCTGGCTGTGGTCGACACGGCGCCCGGCGCCGGCGCGCTTCCGCCGCGAGGACTTCTTCGGGGACCCGACGCTCCCCCTGGACCTCGCCGTCCGAGAGCGGGTGCAGGCCGAGACGGGACGCCGCCCCGAGGGTCCGATCCGGCTGCTCGGGCACCTGCGTTACTTCGGCTACGCGTTCAACCCGGTCTGCTTCTACTACTGCTTCAACGCCGACGATTCCGGCCTGGAGGCGATCCTCGCCGAGGTCACCAACACGCCGTGGAAGGAGAGCCACAGCTACGTGCTGTCGGCCGGCCG
>CAMYOO010000346.1 GCA_947260035.1 uncultured delta proteobacterium | reverse complement strand
ACGCGGTCTGCGGGGGACTTGCCGCGGAATCGGCGGAAGCGCAGAAGAACGGTAGCACCCCTCCTGACACCTGTGCGTTCTCATTATCGGATCGGCCGCTTCCGCCCTTGCTGAGTAGGATCCGGGAGAGCGTATCGCACGTCCCACCAGCCCCTGTCTGTTCTCAATATTCATCCGCGATCTCTGATGGCCTGATCGTGGGTTTCGAAGCAGCTCATCAGGATGCTTCGCGCCAAGCATATTGGTGATGGAGACCACCGACGCGCGGAAACCCAACGACTCGTGCGCTGGGCGAAGGCCGGGTCTCCACAGGTCGACCAGCCGGAGCGTCCTGGAGCGAAGTATGGACTCGTTCGTCGTTGTAGTAGGCGACGTACTCGCGGAGAAGTCGCCGTAGGTGGTCTTCGTTCAACACGATCAGGTGATCGAGCAGCTCTCGTCGAACACTGCCGACGACGCGCTCGGCTGTTCCGTTCTGCCACGGGCTTCGGAATGCCGTCCGCTTGGGGCAGATCGGAAAGCTCTCGATCGCGTTCGTAACCGCGGCCGAGAAGATTACATCGTTGTCGTAGATCAGGTAGCGATGGGTCGGTTCGTCGGGGAACGTTTCACGCAGTTGCTGAATCACCCAGCTTGCGGTTGGGTTCTCGGTGACGTTGAAGTGCAGAATCCTGCTTCGCCCATGGTCGATTGCAAACCACACGTACAGCAGCCGAAATCGAACTGTCGGGACGACGAAGAAGTCCATCCCTGCGATCAGGTCCTTGTGGTTTCGCAGGAACGTCATCCAGCGTTGTTGCTGGCCCGGGTCGGTTTCGGCCTTGGGGAGGTAGCGCGATACCGTGGCAAGGCTCACGCGGAAGCCGAGCTTCGATAGCTCGGCTTGGATCTTCCGCGCTCGCCAGCTGTTCTCGGTGGCCAATCGACGAATCAGGGCCTGCACTTCCTCGGAGACCGGCGGCCGGCCAGGTCCGGGCTTCGAAATCGATCGCCAGTACGAGCGGAAGCCGCGGCGATGCCAGCGGACGACGGTTTCGGGGCTAACGATGACCAGGGCGTCCTTCCAGCGCGACCAGAACCGGGAGAGCGCGACCCAGAAGGCGCGGTCGAGTGGACTGAGCTTCGGCCTAGCGCATTTCTGGACGTGCACCGCGAGCTGCTGTCTCAACGCCAGCTCGACGATCGCCTGTTCCTGCCGACGCCGGAGGAGGGCGAGCAAGCTGCGAAGTAGCAACGACGTGAAGATGACCAGCGCTCGCATGGCGCGCGTGATCCTGCGCAAGATCTCGGCCGCGGACGAGTCTGAATCTAGGAGCTGGTGGGGTGTATCATCTGCGGATGGACGTGGAAGGCAGGTCGAAAAAGCCCAGCGATTTCAACGCGGACGAATATTGAGAACGCACAGGTCTTCATCACCGATACACCTGGCGCCAAGCAGCTTGATTCCGCGGTGCTCGGCCCAGCGGAGGCCCGCGACGAGTTCTGAGAACAGACAGCCAACGCAAGATTGAAGACCCCACAGCCCAGTCCGGCGAGGGCCGGCAGGAGCGCGGCGAGCCGGTGCACACCCATGCGTCGCTCATCGGCGCCGCGCGGGAGGCCCCTTAGCCCGCGGCCGCCATGTAGGCGCGCGCCCCGTCCAGGACGGCGGCTCCCCTGGCCGTGAAGCGACCGTGGCGCTCAAGGGTGGCGAGGCCGCTGGCGAAGAGCCCGGGCAGCGTGGCCAGGTCGTGGCGCGCCTCGTAGAGATCGGCGCCGTGGAGGACGCCCGAATCCGCCAGGCGACGGACGGCCCGGTGCATGCGCGCAATCACGAAGGTGGCGTGGTAGGTGCCTTCGAGTGGCCGGTCCTCGTTCCGCAGCGGCGAGGCGTAGAGCTCCGGGCCCGCGTTCTCGATCAGGAGATCGTCGGCACCGAGGCCGAAGAGCAGGCTGTGCGCCCCCTCGTGGGCCAGGGCGCGCACCGCCGCCACGGGGGTGGGACAGGCGGTGGGGTTGAGGACGATGGCGCCCCAGAGCGCGAACGAGACGGCGCCGCCCAGCTCCCGCTCCTCGTCCCGCTCGGGCCCCACCGCGAGGATGATCTCGCGCACCAGGGCGCGGAACTCCGCCGCCATGTCGGGGTCGCTCGCATCCAGCAGCCGGAGGGCGTCGGCGAGCCGGGCGCGACAGGCCTCGGAGACCTCCCGCGGCGGGGGACGGATGGCGAAGGGCGCCGTGGGATCCGAGGCCAGGATCCGCTCGCAGCGCGCCGCGGCCGGGTCGCGGTCGGGATCGCCGAGGCCCCGCATCTCGATGCCGGGACCGGGCGCCGGCGCGGCCAGCATCTCGTCGAGCAGCGCGGCGGCCTCGTCCAACCGGTCGGCCTCGATGGCCGGGACCAGGTCGTAGTACGCGGAGAAGACCCGGGATCGGACGGGACCCTCGGCCAGGCGGGCGTAGAAGGCGGCGACCGCCTGGGGCGCAACCGGGAGCAGGCCGCCCGCGCGCTCGAGGATGTGCTCCACGCTCTGGCGCAGGCGCTGTCGAACCCACTTGTCGAGGTCCTCGGCGCGGACCGCGCTGGGCTCGAAGGAGACGGCGCCGGGGGGCGGCGTAGCGGGCTCCGCGGGATCAGCTCCGGCCGTTGAACGGCGCGGGCTTGAACCCGAGCGCGACCCGTCGAGGATCGCGCGGCGCCGGCTTGCCCCCGGCGGCCACCCGTCGGGGATCGCGCGGCTCGGGCTTGCCGCCCGCTGCGGCCCAACGCGGATCGTGAGGCGCCGGCTTGCCGCCCGCTGCGGCCCAGCGCGGGTCGTGAGGCGCCGGCTTGCCGCTGATCATGGCGCGCGCCGGGTCGGGCGGCGCAGGCTTGGGACTGACCATGGCGCGGCCGGGGTCGCTGCCCCCTTGCGGCTTTGCGAACCCCAGCAGCTCCGAGCGGTCGAGACGAATGCGAGGCGACGTCGAGCGGTCGGTCACGGAGCACCCCCTTTGGCCACCGAAGCTACGGAGGCTCCTCCGGGGTGTCAATACGTCGGGTGCCAGGAATCCGGCCTACATTTACCGGTGCCATGCTCCGCTTCGTCATGACGGGAGGGCACGAGTACACGCTGGACGAGGTCCTGCGCGACCGCCGCGCACCCCGCTGCGAGATCGTGTCCTACGACCGCCTGTTCGCGGCCGCGAGGCTCCCCCGGGCGGTGTACGTCTTCACGGACCTGGACCGGCTGGGCGGCTGGGATCTGGAGCTGGCCGGCGCCGCCCACCGGGCCCTGGTCCGGGCCGGCGTGCCCACCCTCAACGACCCGGCTCGCGTCCGCAAGCGCTACGGGCTGCTGCGGGCGCTGCACGAAGCCGGGATCAACCAGTTCAACGCCT
>CAMYOO010000345.1 GCA_947260035.1 uncultured delta proteobacterium | reverse complement strand
TCCTGCCCCGGGCGCGCACCCGCATGACCAACACCGGGCCCTGGGCTTCGATCTTCGAGAAGCCGGAGGAGGGCTTCGACACCTTCGCGCCGGAGCACGTCGGCCCGGTGGTGGCGTGGTTGGCCTCGCCCCACGCAAAGGAAGTGTCGGGCAACCTGATCCAGGTGTTCGGCAAGCACGTGCGCGTCTACGAGCCGCCGAAGCCGGCCCTGGACCACGAGAACGACGCCGAGTGGACCGTGGACGAGCTGCAGAAGGTGCTGGGCCCGTTCTTCGAGGGCCGCAAGCCCATCGACGACTCCTTCATCCTGCCCATGGCCTGACCTCGGGAGGGACGCGTATTCGCGTCTACGCCAGCATCGAGGACGTGCGCATGCCGCTGGCCGAAGTGCCGGCGCACGCGCAGCGGGCGGAACGCCTGGGCTTCGACGGCCTGCTCGTTCCGGAGGCGGTGAACGATGCCGTGCTGGTGTCCCTGCTGGCGCTGGAGCATACGACCCGCCTGCACGTGCTGACCGGAGTCGTGGTCGCCTTCGCGCGTAGCCCCATGCTGCTGGCCCAGGACGCCTGGGCCTTGCAGCGCATGTCGGGAGGCCGCTTCGGCCTGGGCCTGGGCTCCCAGATCCGCTCCAACGTGGAACAACGCTACGGAATGCCCTGGTCGGCGCCCGCAGCGCGCATGCGCGACTACGCCGGCGCGCTGCATGCGGTGTTCGACGCCTGGCAGAACGGGACGCGACTCGACTATCGCAGCGACAGCTACTCGCTGACGCGCATGCAGCCGTTCTTCGACCCCGGGCCGCTGGAGCACGCGGTGCCCCCGATCTGGCTGGGCGCCGTCGGTCCGCGCATGACCCGGGTGGCGGGCGAGATGGCGGAGGGTGTGATCGCACACCCCACCAACTCGACGCCCGGCTATCTGAAGGACGCGATGCGCCCTGAGCTGGAAGCCGGCAGGCGCGCTGCCGGGCGCGACGACCCGCCCCAGGTGATCGCGAACCCCCTCACAGCCACCGGCGCGACGCCGACCCAGGTGTCCGAAGAGCGCGAGGCCGCGCGCCGCATCCTGGCCTTCACCTACAGCACCCCCGCCTACGCGCCGACCCTGCACCACCACGGCTGGGACGACGTGGGCCCGGCGCTGCGTGAGCGCGCGCGCGAGGGCGACTGGGACGGGATGAACCGGATGGTCGACGACGCCATGCTGGACGTCCTGGTCCCCAGCGCCGGCTACGACGAGATCGCCGACGTCCTGCGCGACCGCTACGCCGATGTGGCCGACGGCCTCGCCCTGCGCATGCCGGCCAACCCGGCCCACGACGGGGCGTTCACCGCCGTGGTAGGGCGACTGCGTGGTTGAGGCCCCGCCAATGGCGGGCGCGGGGCGCGGCTCCAGTTGGGAAGGGGGAGCTGCCCGTCGTCGCTGGCGTTGCGTCCGGGCGGCCGCCGTCGTCGGAGTGTTGCGCCGCGAGCCGCACGGGATCGGAAGCTCAAATGCCGGCTGGGATCTCGTCTAGACCGATCAGGCCGTGTCGTCGCCAGCCCTTCTGTACGAGCCAGCTGTGAGGGCGAGCGATGGCCGGGGCGTCACGCGCGATGCCAAACCTCTTTCGCCACCCGTCGAACCAGCGTCCCGAGGAAGCCGGATCCAGCTTGCCGTCCGGCTTCGCTCTGCGGCCCGCGTGGCGACGCGCATTCAGCAGTACGTACGCCAGCGCGTTCCGCACCTCGCGGGGCGTCTTCAGCACACGGGCGTGGTAGCGGTCCGCCAGGACGCGTCCCTTCCGTGAATAGACCCGGTTGACGGCCCGGGCCAGCCGCGAAGCGATGCTCATCATGCCCCGTCCCAGTGACTCTGCATCCTTGGCCTCTGCGATGAGGTGCACGTGGTTGCTCTGGAGCGAGTAGTGGATCAGGCGGAACTTGCCTCGGTCGCAGGCCTTTCGGAAGGAGTCTTCCACTTCCCGCACGAGCCGGACGTTGCGCAGCGAGGGCACCCCTTCCCGTACGCGGAGCGTCACGTGCACGGGATGCCGAGGAGAGAGACTATCGCGACTGCGATGGGCGACGCCGGACCCCGGGAGCCGAGGGCGTCCCGCTCCTTCGCGTCGGCCTCCCCAGCCGTTGGGGAAGGGCAGCTCTTTTTGGGCCTTGCGACTCATTTGTACGTAGAATAAGGCGACCTTTTAGTTCCCGCAACATGAACTGATGTACACGCCACGAAATTGCCGGCTACGAGGCGGATACGCCGGCGCAGGCTCGTAACCAGGGTGGGAAGCCTGCCACCGCTCCCATCCCAACCCTCCGATGGCGCTGCGAGACGTACGGACCGGCGGTATCCTGCCCACAGCGGGTGCAAAGGAGCCAAGCCATGCCGATCGATCGAGACAAAGCGCTGGGTGCGTCCCTGGGCGTGAGCCAGGGCTGCTACGAGCCCGATGACGTCATCCTCTACCACCTGGGGGTGGGAGCCGGGTTCGACGCCACGGACTCCGCCGAGCTGGAGTACACGTTCGAGAAGAACCTGAAGGTGCTGCCCAGCTTCGCCGTGGTGGCGGGCAGCAGCTTCACCAGCCGCGCGCGCAAGACGCGCAGCGGGGGAGGGGGCCTCTTCAACGTGGAGGGCCTGGAGTTCAACCCGGCCATGCTGCTGCACGGTGAGCAGGAGATCACCCTGCACCGGCCGCTGCCCACCTCGGCCAGCTTCACCACCAAGTCCCGGGTGGCCGACATCTTCGACAAGGGCAAGGCGGCGCTGGTGGTGTTCGAGAACAACGCCGTGGACGACGACGGCGAGCCGCTCTTCAGCTCGCGCATGTCCGCCTTCATCCGCGGCGAGGGCGGCTTCGGTGGCCCCTCCGGCCCCAAGGTGGGCAACGTGGCGCCCGAGCGTGCGCCCGACGGCGTGGTGGAGCGCCCGACGCTGGCGCAGCAGGCGCTGCTCTACCGGCTGAACGGCGACAAGAACCCGCTCCACGCCGACCCCGAGTTCGCCAAGATGGGCGGCTTCGACACGCCCATCATCCACGGCCTGTGCTCCTACGGGATCGCCTGCAAGGCCATCGTGGACGACGCCCTGGCCGGCGACGTCGGCCGGGTGGCGTCCTACGCGGCGCGTTTCCGAGGCGTGGCGTTCCCCGGCGAGACCTACCTCATCTCGTACTGGAAGGACGGCGATACGATCCTGCTCGAAGCGAAGAGCAAGGAGCGCGACGCGATCATCATCTCCAACGCGGCGATCACCCTGCGGAGCTAGAGGTAGCTCGGGTAGTCCGGCTCGAACATCTCAGCGCGAACGGCGGCGGCCAGGTCGTCGGGGCGCGGGCGCCGGGCCAGCCCGCGCTGGTACGCGACCTCGGCCACCGCGGTGGCGATGCCGGCGGATACC
>CAMYOO010000344.1 GCA_947260035.1 uncultured delta proteobacterium | reverse complement strand
ATGGTCTGGATCCTCGATATCCTTGTGGCGGTCGTAGCATGAGCGTGATCACGATAATCGAGGGGGCCGTTTTCAAGGAAACTGAGGGAGCGAGAAGCAGGCAGAAGTTCTATCCGCCAGCGTCCGTGCCGGCGTAAAGGGTTGCGGGGAAAGCGGGTCAGAACTCGGGCAGGTCGTCGTCGAAATCTGCGAAGAGGTCGCCGTGATAGCTGCGAAGCTGAACGGCGTAGTGATTCTCCAGGGCGGAGGCCACTTCGTAGAGCATGTCGAGGAGCGCGCGGAGGGCCTCGTCGGAGAGTTTGGGTGGATTATTGAGGATCAGCGGGATGTCGCGCATGAGGGGATCTCCATTGGTTTGATCAAGCCCGTTTGCGGGCAGCGGGAGGCGGTGAGTCGAAGACTTCGAGGTAGAGCTGCTCGTCGAGCTGGGGGCGTTCGTGCTGGGCGGCGGTGGCCAGGAGCTCGGCGGCCCTGGTGGTGAGCACGCGGTAGTTGCCGAGGGCGTGCTCGGCGAGGGTGCTCATCAGCTCGGCGGTCATGAGGCTGGCATTGCCGGCGCTGCGCTGCAGATGCTCGAGGCAGGCGATCAGCGCCTCGCGGCTGGCGTACTCCATGTTGAGCCGGGAGCGGATGCGGCTGCCGAGCGGCAAGAGCTCCTCGCGCCGCAGCTTAGTGGTCAGGCGCCCATCGCCGGCGAGGATCACGCTCAGCAACGCGCGCGAGTCGAAGTGCATGGAGGTGAGCAGGCGCAACTCGTTGAGCACGTTCGGATGCATCTCCTGGGCCTCGTCGATGAGGGTCACCGGGCGCAGGAGGGTCGCCTCCAGATGAGCCAACCAGCGCTCGCGCAGGGCCTTGAAGCCGCCCCAACGGTTATGGGGCTTGAGTTCGACGGCAAACAGATCGCCCATCTCGCGGTAGAAATCGGCCAGGTTGGAGCTGGGGTGACTGATGGCCCCGACGCTGACCTCGGGCAGCTTGGCGAGGCGCTCATCGAGCAGGCGCAGCACCGCACTCTTGCCGGTACCGGGATCGCCCTGGATCAGGGCGAATCCCCCTTCGCGGATCAGGCTGTGCTCGATGCGCCAGCAGAACTGCTCTACGGGGGGTGTGATGTGCAGCGCCTCCGTGGGCAGCTCCGGGGAGAAGGGATTGAATTTGAGCCCATAGAGGGCGAGCAGGGTCTTGTTCATGCGTTGGGCTCCGGGTCATCGTGTTTGGGCAGATAGGCGGGCGGCAGGCCGGTAGCGGCATACTCGGCCAGGAGCTTACGCAGCAACGGCGGCAGTGCCGCGCCCGTGGCCGGTGCCGATTCCGGCTCGCTGAGCGGGGCGAGGCGGCGGCGCTCGCCGGAGGCATTGGCGGCCTTGTTCAGCGGATAGAGCGGGCACAGGGGCGTGCCGGTATGGGGATCGACCAACTCCACGGCACTCAGATCCCAGCGGGCATAGGCGACATGCAGGTGCTCGAGGTGGCGGAACCGCGCCGGGACCTCGAAGCGCTTGCCCTCCAGGCTGAGGGTCCCGTCGCTGCGGCGCTGACGGCGTTGGACACGGCAACGGAAGGCGCGGCGCAAGGCTTTGCTGTCCGGACAGGGACGGCCCACGTTGGGCGCATCCAGGTAACGCTTGAGCGGCGTGGTGGCGATCTCGGCGTGGACGTTGCGGTGGTAGTCCTGCTCGACCCACGCCTGGGTGATGGTGTTGAGCCGCTGAAGGGTCAGCTCCTGCACTCCCTCGAGCATCGCCATCAGGCGCCCTTCGAGCGTGCCCCAGAAGCTCTCCTGCTTCGCGTTCTGATAGGGGCTATAAGGCAGGGTCGGCTCGTGCAGGATGCCCAGGGCGTGCAGGCCGGCGGTGAACTCCTCGGCCTGCATCGCCGCGCCGTTGTCCGTCATCAAGGCCCTGGGCAGTCCGCGCTTCTGCAACGCCTGCCCGAGGCCATGCACCAGGGTCTGAGCGGTCTCGTCCAGGTACCACTGCAGGTGACAGATCAGGCGGGAATGATCGTCGATGACCGCCAGCAGCAGCGGCGTGGCCCAGGCCCCGGCACGGGTGAGCACCGGACGCGAGCCATGATGAAAGTCCAGGTGGCATAAGGCGAGCACATGCTCGGCCTCGTAGCTGCGCACCTCGCAGGCCTCCAAACGCCGGGCGGCCTGCTCGGCCCCTGGGGTGCGGCGCGGATTGACACGACGCCGATGCAGCCCGGTGCGCTTCATGAAACGGCGCACGGTGGCATAGGAAGGCAACGGCCCCAGGCTTTCATCCTCGGCCACCAGGGCGGCGAGATTGTCGTAGTGCAGCTGCACCGTCCAGCCGGGGTGCTCGCGATGCTGGGCGCGCACCGCCTCCATCAGTCGGGGGTCGAGGCCGCGTTGCTGTCCGGCATCGCGCCGCCGGCGCCGGCGCAGGGCCGCCACCGGATCCTGCGCGTCACGGGCGAGGTAATACCAGCGCTCCAAGGTGCCAAAGCCGAAACGCAGCGGCAGGCCCGTCACCGGATGCCTCCAGTCCTTGGCCGCCAGTTCCTTGAGCCGCGCCCCCAACTCTCCCGGAGGCGGTGGATCGGCCAACAACGGGCCGATGATGGCAAAGCGTAGCCGCGCCCAGCCATCAGGGTCCGAGTCACGTTTCTCGCCGGGCATTCGCTTCTCCCCCTGGTGTTCAAACACGTGGCCAGGAGTCTAGAGAGCGGCCCGGGCGGGGGCGATCACATCTTCTGCGGGTCGAGGCTCGCCCTCGAAGAGCTTGTCGATGTCGTCATCGGGGAGATCAAAATCAACAGCTGCACGAGCCGCTCGGAAAGTCCCCTTCCGGCCAGCCGTTCGAGGAGAGATCCCGGTAGGCTGTCGGTGACAATCGGTGGGATGAACTGTCCCGCCAATCCTTTCCAACAGCGGCTTTGCAGAAACTGTTCGCGCCACCAGCGCCGCCACCGCCACAGCGTCTGCAAGGGGACATCGAGCTCCTCGATCAATCGGCTGCGACGCTGGTCGGTGAGTCCGTGATGCAGGGCCGTGATTAGGACGACGATCACGCCCAGGTAGACCTTGCGCCCGAGGAAGCGTACCGATGCCGGGGTATGGCGTCGCCGACAACCGTCTTGCGAACAGCAAAAGCTCAGACGGCTCTGGTAGTTGGAATCCAGGGCTGAACGGATACCGCGGGGCTTACGTGGATAGCGGGCGCTATGCAGCACGCCGCCACAGTCACAGCCGCGTGCGCTGGTCTCCTCGGCGATCGATTCGTCGATCTGAAACAGCAGTTGGTAGAAGTTGGTATCGGTCAGAAAGGCGTGACACACTGGATCTGTCTCCATCGTTATTTGCGTAACCCGGAGACAGCCCCTTCGGACGACTTTCGTCAAGTTGTTTGAGGGGGTTTTTCGTTTTCCCTCAC
>CAMYOO010000343.1 GCA_947260035.1 uncultured delta proteobacterium | reverse complement strand
CAGCAGAAGGTCCTGGAGCTGCGCATCCCGGAGGTGCGCCAGCTGGCGTTCCAGCCCAGCGTGGACGGCCGGGTGCTGCCGCGACGGCCGCTCGAATCCATCGCCGCGGGCAACGCGTCCGGCGTGCGGGTCATCGCCGGCACGAACCTGGATGAGTACAAGCTCTGGGGCCTCACCGACAAGCGCGTCCGCGAGTTGGACGAGGAGCGCCTGCTGCGCCGCTGCCGCGTGCTGATCCCCGGAGAGCACCCGCAGCACGGTCCCCACGCCGAACGCGTGGTGGACGCCTACCGCCGCGCCCGCGAGGGCCGCGCTTCCACCGAGCCGCGCGAGCTGTGGTTCGCCATCGAGTCCGACCGCCTGTTCCGGATTCCGGCGCAGCGCTTGTTGGAGGCCCAGGCGCCTCATGCGCCGGCCGTGCATGCCTACCTCTTTACCTGGGAGTCGCCGGCGCTGGGCGGAATGCTGGGTTCGTGTCACGCGCTCGACGTGCCCTTCGTGTTCGACGCCGTAGAGGGCGACCCGGTGCGGCGCTTCGTGGGCGAGGGCCCGCAGGTGACGGAGCTGGCCGGAATCATGCAGCAGGCGTGGCTCGGCTTTGCCCGCGGTGCGGCGCCCGCCGACTGGCCGGTCTACGAATCCACGCGGCGCGAGACCTGGGTGCTGGGCCGCGAGCGGCGCGTCGAGTCGGCGCCGCTGGAGGCGGAGCGCGCCGCCTGGGATGGAGTCGCGTGAGCGCGGCGGCCTGGATCGCGCTGGCGCTGCTGGCCATCGGCCTGCGAAGGCTGGCTCTCGGCTATGGGCCGACGCCGTACCGGATGCTGTTCCGGCACGAGGCGGCCTACGTCGAGGCGGCGGCGGACGCCATGTTTCCGCCGGGCGGGGAGATCCCCGAGTCCGGCGTCGAGGCCGGCATCCCCGCCCACGTGGATCGCTACCTTGAGGCGATGCCCGCTCGCCAGCGGCTGCTGATTCACGCGCTCTTCCTGCTGATGGAGCAGGTGACGCTGTTCTTCCCGGCGCCGGGCTGGGGCGGCTGGAGGCGCTTCTCATCGCTGACGCCCGAGCAGCGCATCGCCTCCCTGGAAGGATGGCGCAGCAGCCGGATGTTCCCGCGCCGGCTGGTCTTCCTGGCGCTGCGTTCGCTCCTCACCATGGGCTACTTCTCGTGCCCCTCGGTACTGCGCGCCATGGAGGTGGCGCCTCTGGAGATCAAGACCCCCGTCGTCGAGGCCGACCTCCTGTATCCGCGCGCCGGGCGTCCCAAGTCGGAGATCGCCTTCGGACCGGACGATGTCACCGGCCTGCTCGAGGAGCCGCTGCCTCCGGACGCTCCGCTTCACCCGGAGTATCGCGGGTGAGCGTTCCCTTCAACGGAGAGGGCGAGGTCCGCGTCTTTGCCGGGTACGACGGGGACTTCCGCGAGGAGGCGGATGTGGTCGTGGTGGGCTCCGGGCCCTGCGGATCCGTCGCCGCCTACGAGCTGGCGCGGGCCGGCCGCCGCGTGGTGCTGGTCGAGGAAGGCCCGCCGGTGGTGCCGGACGATTTCGTTCTGGACGGAGGCCTCTCCATGACCCGGCTTATGCGCGAGGCCGGGTTGCGTACGACCACGGGCACCGTGATGCCCACCATGCAGGCCATCTGCCTGGGCGGGGCCTCGGTGGTCAACTCGGCCATGTGCATCCGACCTCCGGCCTTCGTGTTCGAGCGCTGGTGTCGCGAGTTCGGGCTGGAGCACACCGCGCCGGAGGACCTGGCCCCGCACTTCGAAGCGGTGGCCGAGTTCCTCGGCATCGCGCCCACCGCACGCGAGGTGCTGGGCCCCCGCAACGAGCTCTTCGCCCGGGGCTGCGACGCCCTGGGCTACTCCAGCGAGCCGTGTCCCCGAAACGTGAAGGGCTGCGTGGGGAGCGGCGAGTGCTTCACCGGCTGTCGCGCCCGCGCCAAGCAGTCCATGGACATCAGCTACGTGCCGGCCGCCATGCGCCTGGGCGCGCGCGTGCTCACCTCGCTGCAGGTGCAGACGATCCGCACCCAGGGGCGGCGCGCGACCGGGGTGGAGGGGCAGGTGGTGGAGCCCTTCAGCGGCCGCCGCAGCCACCGCTTTCGCATCGATGCGCGCTCCGTGGTGCTGGCCGCGGGCTGCATGGCCACGCCGTTGCTTCTCAAGCGCAGCGGCGATCTGGCCAACGAGTCGGGCCAGGTGGGCGAGAACCTGCAGTTCCACCCGGGTGTGTCGGTGATGGGGATCTTCCCGGAGCCCACGCGACCCAGCTTCGGCGCGACCCAGGGCTACCAGTCGCTCCACTTCCTGGATCAGGGCTTCAAGCTCGAAGTGCTGTGGGCGCCGCCGGGCGTGATTGCGGTGCGGCTTCCCGGTCGGGGCCTGGACTACAAGCGCTGGCTGTCCTGCATGCCCCATGCGGCGATGTTCGACGCCATCGTGTGCTGCGAGCGCTCTTCCGGCCGGGTGCGGCCGCGGCGCGGCGGGCTGGATCCCAGCATCGAGTTCCACCTGGATCCGCTGGATGTGCGGACCCTGCAGCGCGCCACCCACGAGCAGGTCAAGATCTTCCTCGCCGCCGGCGCCCACACGGTGCTGCCTGGGGTGATGGGCCTGCCCGACACGATGTGCTCGCTGGAGGAGGCCGAGGTCCTGGCCACCGCCGAGCTTCGCGCAACCCAGTTCACCCCGGCCAGCACCCACGCCTTCTGCACCACGCGCATGCACGGTGACCGTCGCAGCGGCGTGGTCGACGAGACCGGCCGTTGCTGGGACCAGGACGGTCTGTACGTGGTCGATACCGGCATCTTCCCGCGCTCGCCGTCGGTGAACCCCATGTACACGGGCATGGCTCTTGCTCACCGCGCCGCCGGAGCCATCGCCCAGGAGGCCTAGCCCTCGCCCCCGCGCTTGTGCGCCCGGTCACATCCATGTGCAGAAGGGGACGCAAAGCGCGCGGAATCGCTGGAGCGCGACCTCATTCAAGCCCTCGGGGCGGCCGACCGATAGGAGAGCGGAAGGGGAGGGGAATGCCTCGACTGCTGCTCGTCGCTCTGGCCTGCGCGCTGCTCACCGCGCCCGGACTCGTCCGCGCGGATGACGCGACGGACGCCGAGGAGATCCCGTGGTGGGCCCAGGCCGACTACCCGGATGAGCCGGTGGTGGACGCGGCCCCGAATCCCGCCGATCTGCCCGCCGACTTGCAGGATGCCGAGGACACCACCTGGTGGGCCGGCGGTCCCGATGCGGTGGTCGCGCTGAGCGGCTCCGAGCCGGTCGCTCCGCCCACCGAGTTCGACGGCACCGTCGAGGAGCCCGAGGCGTTCTGGGCCGAGCCGCCGGCCGCCCTCGCCGACAGCGAGGGGGACGACGGTCGCAACCCGCTCTTCGGGCGCGCCGAGGGCGAGCG
>CAMYOO010000342.1 GCA_947260035.1 uncultured delta proteobacterium | reverse complement strand
CCGGGCTCGGCCAGGGCGACCAGGCGCTGGATCTCGTTCTCGAGCTCTCGCACGTTGCCCGGCCAGGTATGCGCTTGGAGCAGATGCTCCACGTCCCGGGCCAGGCTGACGCCGCGCTTGCCGTCGCGGCGTCCGTGCAGCACCAGGAAGTGGCGCGCCAGGGGCAGTACGTCCTCCGGCCGTTCTCGCAGCGGCGGCACGGCGATCGGGAAGACCGCCAGGCGGTAGTACAAGTCTTCGCGAAAGCGGCCGTGCTCCAGCTCGGCGCGCAGGTCGCGGTTGGTGGCGGCCAGCACGCGCACGTCCACCTTGCGCGTGCGGGATCCGCCCACCGGCCGGATCTCGCGCTCCTGCAGCGCGCGCAGCAGTCGAGCCTGAAGGGGAGGGGAGGTCTCCCCGATCTCATCCAGGAAGAGCGTTCCGCCGTCCGCCGCTTCGAACAAACCCTTCTTCTCACGGTCTGCACCGGTGAACGCGCCGCGCACGTGCCCGAAGAGCTCGCTCTCCAGGAGCGTGTCCGGGAAGGCGGCGCAGTTCACCGCCACGAAGGGCCGCTCGGCGCGTTGGCCGCTGCGATGCACGGCGCGGGCCAGCAGCTCCTTGCCCGTGCCGGTTTCCCCCGTGATGAGCACCGTGGCGCAAGACGTGGCGGCGTGTCCCACCAACTCGAAGGAGCCGCGCAACCCCACGCTCTCGCACACGACGCCCTGCGTTGGATCAGAGGGCGCCTCCGGCCCGCGAGGCCGTCGATCCGCCCCGGGGGCCAGCTTCTCGATTCGCGCCACCAGCTCGGTGTCGGGGATCGCTGCATCGTCGCCGGGGCGCAGCACCACCTCGGCCGCCCCGGCGGCCAGCAGCTCGGGAATGCGCCAGGCCTCCTCCGGCTCGAGGCGCACCAACAAGGCCGGTGCGCCGCTCATGCGGCGCAGCCGCCGCACGTCGCTCAGGGCGCGTCCGGCGGGTTCGGTGTCGAGCACGGCCACGTCGAAGGTGCCCAGGGGCAGGCCCAGCGCGTCGTCCAGGTCGGCCGCCCAGGCCACATCGACGCTGGGCGCGTCGGCCACCAAACCGCAGCCGAGGTCGTCGCCTCGGCCGATCCAGAGAAGCGAACGAATCGGCGCCATTGGTCCTCCAGTCACCCCGATCGAAGGCGGGCTGCAAGGGCCATGCCCGGGCGTGCGGGAGGTCGGAGGCGCGCAGAGGCGTGCTGTGGAGCGCGCACACGTCGCAGCGCGCCCCTGCGTTCACACGGCGGATGCGAACGGACGGCGGGTGTCGCGACGGCGTCGCGACGTGGCGTGTCGGCTACAGCCGCCTCCGCCGACGATGCAGCCACATCAGGCCGGGCAGGATCAGGGCTAGCTCGAAGCCGCCAAGGCCGCAGCCCGTCTGCTCCTTGTTCTTCCACGCCAGGCCGACGCACTGGGGGTCGGGGTCGCTGACCACGTAGCCCAGCGCCGAGAGGCCGCCGTCGAAGTCGATCAGGCCGGGGTCGGGGTCCTGCCCGGGATCGTTGTTGATCCCGTCCTGGCACTCCGGGTTCTCGATGACGTCCGTTGCATCCAGGCAGCCCGGATCGAGCGGGAAGTCGACCAAGCCATCGCCGTCGTTGTCCACCCCGTCATCACAGGCCGGCAGCCCGGAGACGGCCAGCGTGAAGTCGTCGGCGAAGAGAAGCACTTGCTGGAAGTCCTTTCCCCTCAGCTCCCGGACTTCCGCGGAGAGAAAACCGTCGGTGTCGATCACGCCGACGAAGACCGAGTTGTCCGCGAAATCGCCTTCACGCTGCCAGTTGTCGATGTTGTCCGTGTCATTGCCGTTGATGTCGACGCCGTCCAACAGGAAGGTGACCTTGCCACTGTTGGCGGTATCGAAGCGTCCACCGAAGGCATACAGGGTGCGGCCGGTTTCGTCTTCGACCCGCAGGCCGTCATTCTGGTAGCA
Organism: uncultured delta proteobacterium; assembly: GCA_947260035.1. Classification (GTDB taxonomy): domain Bacteria; phylum Myxococcota_A; class UBA9160; order UBA9160; family JAFDET01; genus JAFDET01. The sequence goes on along the minus strand of CAMYOO010000342.1, from coordinate 6,184 downwards.
CTGGATCGGGATGTCCGGATCCTCAGCGGAATCACAGTACAACCCCGAGTCCGTGGTCAATCCGTGGGGAAGCGAGTAGATGGCGTATGCACCATCCGGCGCACTCCCACCGACCGTGCCGGTGGCGATGTTGTTCTGTGGGTAGTTCGATGTCCACACGACTCCCTGGCTGGCGACAGAAGGGGTGCTACCAGGGCTGACGATCGAGTTGCGGGAGGCCGCCCACACTGCGCCGTCCTCGAAGCTCTCATGGACCGTCGCGTATCCGAGTGTCGCCAGGTCTGCGAGATACAGCGCCTCGTTGGTATAGACGACGGGTGCGGCGTGTGTGACGCCGGCAAGCATCAGCAGTGTGGTGCCGATCAGCAGGTTCTTCATGTTGGTTCCCTGTGGAGTCGGTAGGCAATCGAATTGGGAATCTTTTCCCAATTCTAGGGAACGGACACCGGCGCCGCAATCCTGCCCCGCCATGAGCCTGCGGTCCGAGAGCCTCTGCCGGTGTGGCGGCTCGGGTGAACCCGGCGCGCGCGTCCGCGAAGCGCTCGCTCCCCAGCAGAGTGTCGCGACAGCGTCGCGACGTGGCGTACCGCCTAGCGCTTGGCCCAGAAGCGGTCGAAGCGGCCGCAGCCCAGCTTGCCGAAGGCGGAGCCGGGGACCTGGGTGCCCGGCGGAACGGTTGCGGCCTCGTCCCCGTCGAAGCGGGTGTCTACCAGGCCGTCGCCGTCGTCGTCCTGGTCCTGGCGCACCAGCTTGCCGCCGGTGAAGTACTGCGTCGTGTCCGGCTTGCCGCTGGCGGTGGTGTCCGCGTCCAGGCGCAGCAGCTCGCCGCCCTCGTAGACGGCGCGCTGATCGGCCTGGCCGTTGCCGGTGGTGTCGTAGAGCTCTTCGACCACCAGGCCGCCGCTCACGCGTGAGCGAGTGTCGAGGCGTCCGCCTGCCTGGCTGGAGACGCACTGCGCCTTCACCTGGCCGTCCGCCGCCAGGAAGAGGCGCTTGTTGGGCTGCTTGGCGCCGTTCTCCGCCACTTCCTGGATGGTAGGCCGGCCCTCGGCGTCGAAGTGGGTCAATACGTCGGCGCGGCCGCTGCCGCCGGTGGCCGCCGGTGGCCTGTGCGCGGCGCACGATGCGGCCGGACTCGACGAAGTCCCAGACGTCGATCTTGCAGTTGCCGGACGTGTCGCGGCGCTGCTCCGTCACGTTGCCCTTCTTGTCGTAGACCTCGACGAGATCCGTGCAGCCTCGGCCGCTGGTGTCGTCTTCCAGGCGAACCAGCACCTCGTTCTTGAAGAAAAGGATCCGGTCGGGCGTGCCGTCGCCGTTGCGGTCCTCCTTGCGCCGGATCACGTTGCCCTTGGCGTCCACCGTGAGCCAGGTATCCACCTTTCCGTCGCCGGAAGAGTCGGCCTCCTGGACGCTGGTTCCGCCCTTGCCGGCCACGCTGCGGCGGTCCACGGTGCCGTCGAAGTTGGTGTCCTCTTCCTGGCGGACGACCTTGCCCTTGTCGTAGTAGACGATCACGTCGGCGGTGCCGTCCGCGTTCTGGTCCTTCTCCACCCGGGTCACCACGCCGGCCTCGAGGACCGTCACGGTCTCCTGGCGGCCGTCCTTGTCGGTGTCCGCGGAGATGCGGCGGGCCTTCTCGTCGGGGCCGAACTCCGTGACCACGTCGACGCGACCGTCGCGGTCCTCGTCCTCGGTCTGGCGGACCTTCTTCCCGCCCTCGTACTCCACGGTCACGTCCGTGGTTCCGTCGCCGTCCGCATCCAGCTCGGAGCGATTCTCGACGCCGCCGACGTAGTAGGTGATCAGCTCGTTTCGCCCGTCGAAGTCGGCGTCCGCCTCTTCCCGGGTCAGAACGCCGGCCTCGTAGCGTTTGACGACGTCGTAGGCGCCGTCGAAGTTGCTGTCGACCTGTTCCAGGGCCGGGCGGCCCTCGGCGTCCACCTGAACCAGCACGTCGGGCTTGCCGTCGGCGTTGGTGTCGCGCTTCTGCTCCGCCTCGCGTCCGCCCTCGAAGCGGACCACGGAGTCGAAGGTCCCGTCGCCGGTGGAATCCTGCTCCTGGCGAACCTGGACCCCGTCCTCGAAGTAGAGCACCACCTCGTAGCGGCCGTCCTCGTTCTCGTCCCGGTCCTCGCGGACCCGCTGCCCGTTCTGGTAGGCGACCCGCAGGTCGAACTTCCCGTCCTTGTCCGAGTCGCGCTCTTCCTGGGAGACGTTGCCGTCGGCGTCCAGGGATCCGCGTACGTCGAGCTTCCCGTCGAAGTCCGAGTCCTGTTCGAAGCGCTCGGGCCGGCCCTCGGCGAAGATCACCCAGCGGTCGGGCTTCCCGTCGAAGTTCTTGTCCTCTTTGATGTTCTGGGTGACGCCCCCCGCGTCGTTGGCGCGCCACACGTCGGGCTCGCCGTCGTCGTTGCCGTCCTTGTAGACCCGGGTCTCCTTGCCGGTCTCCACGTCCAGCGTCACCCAGGTGTCCACGGCGCCGTCCAGGTCGGCGTCCTGCTCCTGCTTCTCCAGCTTGCCGGCCGGATCGTAGAAGTTCCACAGGTCCACCTTGCCGTCGCCGCTCTCGTCCAGCTCCACACGCGCAAGGCGGCCGTCCTCGGCATAGAACTCGGCGCGTTCCGCCTTCTCGCCCTTGGACGTGTTCACCGTGCGGGTGAGCAGCTCGCCGTCGCGGCGTTCCGCCTGCACCTCGAAGTGACCGTCGTAGTCCTCGTCCAGGCTCTCGAAGCGCACGTTGCCGGCCGTATCGAAGGTGTAGACGCCGTCGATGTCGCCGTCGGCGTTGCGGTCTTCCTGCTGCTTGTGCTTGATGCCTTCCTTGTACTCGATCCAGGTGTCGGGCTTGCGGTCGGCGTTGGTATCCGCCTCGCTGCGCAGGCGCTCATCGCCCTGGTAGAAGGTCACCACGTCGGGACGGCCGTCGCTGTCGGTGTCCTCGTCCTCGCGAACCCGCACGCCGCGTTCGTAGCTTCGCACCAGGTCCAGGCTGCCTGTCTTGTTGGCGTCGATCTCTTCGCGCTCGCGCAGCCCCTCGCGGTCGAAGGTGGCGACGAAGTCGGGGGTTCCGTCCGCGTTCTCGTCCCGGACCTGGCGGCGCTCCTTGCCGTTCTCGTAGGTGGAGACGCTGTCGTGATGGTTGTCGGCCGTGGTGTCGGCCTCGCGGCGCACGATCACTTCGTTTTCGTAGGAGGTGACCACCTCGGCGAAGCCGTCCTGGTCCGGGTCCTCCTCCAGGAGCACCTTCTTGCCCTGCTTGTAGACGATCAAGACGTCGAAGGTTCCGTCGCCGCTGGTGTCCTGCTGCTCGCGGCGCTTGGTCCCGTCGGGGTTGAACTCGGCACGCAGGTCCACCTTCCCGTTGCTCGAGCGGTCGTCCTCCACGACGGCGATCTCGCCGTTCTGGTAGCGCACCCAGCGGTCCGGCCGGCCGTCCAGGTTGGTGTCTTCCTGGGAGTCGATCGGGATGCCGTCGTCGTAGGTGATGGTGACGTCGGTCTTGCCGTCGGCGTTCTTGTCCTCGCGCTGGAGGGACGGCTTGCCGCGTGCGAACTCGATCCACTGGTCGGCCTTGCCGTCGCCGCTGGTGTCGCGCTCCTGCTTCAGGGGCCGGCTCTCGGCGTCGTACTCGATCCAGAGATCGATCTTGCCGTTGTGGCTGGTGTCTCGGTGGGCGCGGACCGGGCGGCCGCCCTCGTAGTACACGTACTCGTCGTACTGCCCGTCGCCGTTGGTGTCGGCGTGCTTTTCCTTGAGCTTCTCGTCGTCGCCGTAGAGGAGCACGACCGGGGGCTTGGCCGCCGCACCCAGGGGCGCGATGACGAAGAGGATCCCGGCGGCAAGCGAAAGGAGGCGGCTAGGGGGCACCGCTGGCCAGGGGATTGCGGAACGTGCCTACGATGGGAGCGCCGGAGAGGCAGCGCACGCGGTCGCTCATGGGCGGGAAGGGCGCAGCGCTGCGCAAGGCGTCCACGGCGCTCTGGCCCAGACGCGGATCGCCACCGGGAATCAGCTGCACGCGATGGGCGGACCCGGCGGCGTCCAGCTGGAAGCGCATGCGCACCTGCTGGTCCGACGGGACGTCCGGCGGCAGAACCCAGCGCGCGTACATGCGCCGCTCGACGGAGCCCCAGTACTCCTTCACCTCGGCGCGGTCGAAGCACTCGCCGAAGGAGACGCCTCCCTGGCCGGTTCCGCCGCTGCCTTCGGTGAGGCCTTCGCCCACCGCGGTGTTGACGTTGGCCAGGCGCGGGCCCGTGGCGGAGCCCAGCACGTCGCGGTTGGAGGCGATGCCCTCCTTGACCGAGGAGCCCTCGCCCAGCTGCTGGACGGTTCCCGTTCCGATGGTGTTGCCCACCGTGGTGACCTGGCGCGGGCCGACCGACGGGCCCACCGGGGCGTCGATCTCCACGGGTCCACGCAGGGCGGGGCCGGCAGCCGCCTGGACGTCCACGGGCAGCCGCCTGGACGTCCACGCGGCTCACGGTGGCGGCGGGCCCGACGGACCGCACGCTCGACACCCTCTCTACGGCCACCGCGGTGCGGTTGACCTGACGGGGGGCGGCCACGGGGCCCACGGCGTTCATCTCGATGCGCTGGCCGGCCACCTGCGGTGCGGAGCGTGCCACCACCTGGGGATTCACGATCTGGGGCTTCACGGCCTGGGCCTGGGGGCGGAAAACCGGCGAGCGCCGCTCAGCGATTACCCGGCGCGCCGGCGCGGGGTCGGTGCGCTCGGCCTTGGGCTCGTTGAGGATCTTTACCTCGATCAGCTTTTCCTCGACCTCCTCCTTGCCGTACAGCGCCAGGAGGATCAGGACGCCGATCGCGGCGCCGTGGAGGAGCAGCGAGAGCAGCCCCGCGAGCCAGTGGCGGCCCTCGTCGTGCTCTTCGAAGTCGATGCCGGGGAAGGGGATGGCTGCGGCGGCGCCTGCCGCGCCGGGCTGGAGGTGAACCCCCACACGGAACGTGCGCATCGGCCGCTTTCGCTTGCGTCGCCGACGAACGATCAGCTCTTCTTCAGTGCCGAAGTCCACTCATACCCCCAGGACCTCGCGGTCCCTGCATCTCCGCCGCGTCTCAGCTGCCGCTTCGCGGGTCGGCAGCACACCCTCCAAGGAGCCGTCACGCCACGACGCTTCACCCGTCGGCATTCGTTTCGACGCGCTCGAAAGCCCTTGGATTCGATCTTTTCGGCGCGTCTAAGGCCGCGCCCCCCTTAGAGAAAATCGTAAGTGAGGGGGTCGAGCCTGTCAACGTGGTCGGGTACCTTCCCGTGTTCGCGTTGGGGGGTGACCAGCGCCGTCTTTGCGCGCACGCTCACCCGACCGCGATCCAGGGACGCTACAGGGAGGAAGCCCGGTGGATTCGCAATCGATCGATCTCTTGGAGATGGCGTGGGAGGCCTGGCACACCACCGTTCCGCTGGGCATCGCGTCCATCGTCTGTGTAGGCATCGTGATCGAGCGCTGGTGGCAGTACCGCGGTCTCGACAAGGCGACACGCGAGCTTACGCGCAACGTGGTGGATGCCCTGGTGCGCCGCGACGTCGCGACGGTGCGCTCGCTGTGCGAGCAGTCGAAGACGCCGGCGGCCAAGATCTTCCTGGACGGGCTGCGCTGGAAGAACATCGCGCTCGAAGACCTGGACCGGGTGCTCGCCACGTCGCGCCAGGAAGAGGTGCACGGCCTGCGCCGCGGGCTGTGGATCCTGGGCACGACCGGCTCCCTGGCGCCGTACGTGGGTCTGCTGGGCACCGTGATCGGAATCCTCGGCTCCTTCCAGGCCATGGCCAGCGAAGGCGCCGGCGGCTTTGCCGTGGTGGCGGCGGGCATCTCCGCCGCCCTGGTCGCCACGGCCGTGGGCCTGGCCGTGGCCATCTCCGCGCTCCTGGTGTTCAACTTCCTGTCGACGCGGGTCACCAACATCGCCAACGGACTGGCGCGTTCCTGCGAGCGCTTCGTGCAGGCGCTGCTCTACGTGGAGTCCGCAGCCACGGCAGGCCCGGGCGCTCCGCCCGCGGCCCAGTCGTCCACGGAGGTGCCCGGTGGCCAGCCTGCCTGACGGCGAGGACCTGGGCCAGGAGCAGATCGTTGCGGAGATCAACATCACTCCGCTGACGGACGTGTTCCTGGTCCTGCTCATCATCTTCATGGTCACCACGTCAGTGATCGCCAACCAA
>CAMYOO010000341.1 GCA_947260035.1 uncultured delta proteobacterium | reverse complement strand
GACGACGAGCTCTGGATCACACCCAGCCAGCTCTTCAAGGGCGACCTGCACCCCGCTGCCCTGGTGCGCATCGACCTGGAAGGCCACAGCCTGGCCCCCGGGGCCCGCTCCGCCTCCAGCGAGAGGCTGATGCATTGCGCGGCCTACCACGTGCGCCCCGAGGCCCGCGCCGTGATCCACGCCCACGCACCCAACGCCACCATCCTGGCCAACGCGGGGCTTCCCTTCCTGCCCATCTCCACCGAGGCGGCCTTCTTCCCCGACCTGCCGCGCATCCCGTTCGTAATGCCCGGCACGGCCGCGCTGGCCGAAGCCGTAGCCGAGGCCTTGGAGGAGAGCTGGGCGGTGCTGATGCAGAACCACGGCCTGCTGGTGGCAGGACGCAGCCTGCGGCGCGCGGCGGATATGGTCGAGATCATCGAGCGTTCCTGTGAGATCATCCTGGGTTGCCGCGCCCAGGGCGTGGACCCCCCGGTGCTGCCCGACGACGTCGTGGAGACCCTGCGCAAGATGGGCGACCTGGTTGCCTGAACGGAGCCCCCGATGATTTCCGAGAGCGACATCGCACTGCACAATCAGGTGGAGGCCGAGCTTCAAGACCCGGCCGGCCCCTTCGCCATCGCCGAGGAGAAGGTCCTGGGCGCCACCTGCCCGGTCTTCGCCGAGCGACCTCCTCACCTGCGCCAGATTCTCGATAATTCACTTGGCTTCGGCGACGCGGAGTACATGGTGTACGAGGACCGGCGCATCTCCTTCGCCGAGCACCACGCGCGGGTCGCCTCGCTGGCGCGCGGACTGTCCGAACGCTTCGGCGTGGGCAAGGGCGACCGGGTCGCCATCCTGGCGGCGAATCGCCCGGAGTGGGTGATGGCCTGGTGGGCCGCCGTCAGCCTGGGAGCCATCCCGGTGGGCATGAATGGCTGGTGGGTGGCCGATGAGATCCGCTTTGCGCTGGAGGACAGCGAGCCGACCCTGCTGATCGGGGACCGCAAGCGCCTGGCGCGCATGGGAGGCGACCCCGTCTCCATCCCGGTCGTCGAGATGGAGAGCGACTTCTCCGCTCTGGAAGAGCACGCGCCCGGCTCCGAGCTGCCGGACGTGCACATCAACGAGGACGACCCGGCCTGCATCCTCTACACCAGCGGCACCACCGGGCGCCCCAAGGGCGCCATCAACACGCACCGCAACATCATCGCGTTGAACCGCGTACAGACCTGGCACGGTCTGCGCCTGATGAAGATCGCGCTGTCCCGGCCGCAGCCCGAGACCGCGGCGACCCCGCCGCTCGGCAACTGCACGTTGATCACGTCGCCGCTCTTTCACCTGTCGGGCCTCTACACCGGAGCCGTCACGCTGCTCGCCAGTGGAGTGAAGACCGTCTACATGGAGGGCCGTTTCGACCCGGTCAAGACCATGAAGCTGATCGAGGAAGAGAAGATCACCAGCTGGGGACCCATGGGAACCGTGGCCTTGCGGGTGATGAACCATCCCGACGTGTCCCGCTACGACCTGTCGAGCATCCGGCAGCTCGGCTCGGGCGGCGCACCGGTCTCTCGCGAGATGCAGGAGCAGATGCGCCGGGTCTTTCCCAACGCGCGCGCCTCGCTGGGCCTGGGCTACGGCATGACCGAGTCCACCGGCATCGCCACCATCAACTTCGGTGAAGAGCTGGAGAAGCACCCGGACTCCGTCGGGCGTGCGCTTCCCACGATCCGGGTGGAGATCCGCGACGAGCAGGATCGTCCGCTTGCCGACGGCGAAGAGGGCGAGATCTGCATCCACGGCCCGCTGGTGATGCTGGGCTACTGGCGCAGGCCGGAAGCCACGGAAGAGATCCTCGCCCCAGACCGCTGGTTGCGCACCGGCGACGTGGGGCGCCTGAAGCAGGGCTTCCTGTACGTGAACTCGCGCGCCCGCGACCTGATCCTGCGCGGCAGCGAGAACGTCTACCCGGCCGAGGTGGAGATGCGCCTGGAGGCGCACCCGGATGTGGCCGAGGCCGCGGTGCTGGGGGTGGAGCACCCGGAGCTGGGCCAGGAGGTGAAGGCCGTGGTCGTGCCGCGCGGCGACGCCCGACCGACGCCCGATGAGCTGTCGCGCTTCCTGGCCGAGAAGCTGGCCTACTACAAGGTGCCGGCCCACTGGGAGCTGCGCGACGAGCCCCTGCCCCGCAACGCCACGGGCAAGGTGCTCAAGAAGCTGCTTCTCGAAGGCGGCGAAAACCCCTACGTAGACGAGTAGTTGCCTACCCAGCCTTAGGGTAGAGGATGAGCTGGGTGCAGCGGAAGAGCGCCAGCAGCTTGCCGCTGCCCTCGTGCACCACGCGGGCATCCCAGACCTGGGTGGTGCGGCCGCCGTGCTCCAGGCGCGCGTCGCAGCGAACCCGTCCCTCGCGCACGGTTCGCAGCAGGTTCACCTTCAGCTCGATGGTGGTGAAGCTGGCGCCGTCCGGGATCGTCGCGAAGCTGCCACCGGCGCAGGTGAGATCCGCCAGACCGATCAGACACGTCGCGTGCAGGTAGTCGTTGCCGGCGATGTGCTCCGGATGCACGGTCATCCACGACGTGGAGAGCCCGTCTGCATACTCGCCGGGCTCCCAGTCCAGGTAGGCGGGCAGATCCTTGGGCCAGCCCGCGCGCCGCGTTTCCTCGCTCATTGGACACGCCCCTGATCGCGAATCGCAGCCACGCTGGAGAGCGTCGATACGACATAGGGCACGCAAACCGTAAGCCCCATCTTGAGCCAGTCCGACGCACCCAACGCGCGTTGCCCCAGCAGGGCATCTCCGTAGTTGATGCCGACGAGGACGCTCCCGACCACCAGCGCAAAGCCGAGGGCACGCCGGACCACGGGCCCGCGAAACGCCACTCCGAGAAATCCGTCCACGTAACCTCCGCGCCGAATCTGGCGTAGTCTAGGATGCCATGCGCCTGCGAGCCGGTTCCCTCTTCATCCTCGCGGCAGCGCTCGCGGTGCCCGGCGCCGCTGCGCCCGCCGCCGATGCGCCCCGCCTCAACGGCTTCGTCCTCGAACCGTCGAGCATCCCCAGCAGCGAGATCCAGCAGGGCGGACCGCCCCGCGACGGCATTCCCGCCCTGGAAGCGCCTGCACTGATTCCGGCAGCCGACGCTCCCTGGGACGACGAAGAGCCCGTCATCGGCGTCCGCCTGGAAGGGGAAGCCCGTGCGTACCCCTACGCGATCCTGCTCTGGCACGAGCTGGTCAACGACGTCCTCGGCAAGCAGCCGATCCTCGTCTCCTACTGCCCCCTGTGCGGCACCGGCATCGTCTTCGATCGCCGGCTCGAAGGGAAGACGCACCGCTTCGGTGTATCGGGTCTGCTCTACCAGTCCGACCTGCTGATGTACGACCGCGAGACGGAGAGCCTCTGGTCGCAGATCTCCGCCGAGGCCGTCACCGGCCCCAGCCGCGGCCGCCGACTCAAGATGCTGCGCGC
>CAMYOO010000340.1 GCA_947260035.1 uncultured delta proteobacterium | reverse complement strand
CCAGTTCTCGGTGACGAATCACCGCCGGCGGACCACGCTGACGCTGGTTGCATTGCCTGTCGACGATGGGCCACGCCTACTCGGTTACTACTCGCTGTGCCCGGCCCACGTCGCCTATGACCAAGCTCCCGATGAGCTCGAGTCTTAGCACGAGCATCAGCGGTCTTTCCGGGAAAGGCTGGGCACCGAGACTCGCATACCAAGTAGCCACCGTATCGTTCTTGGCGTCGATCACGAGAATCGATCCGCCGCCGTGTTGTGCCGCGCGCAGCGCACGCCGTCTGGAAGAGTTCGAAGGAGCCGAAGTGGGCCGTGAGCAGGATCACACCGCGCCCCTCCGCCAGCCCGCGATCCAGGTGCTCCTGGTTCTCGGTGGCCACCAGACGCCGCGAACGCTCGTCGTCGAGCCCCGCGATGGCCGCCACGTCCACCAGCGACTCGGCCAACCGAGCGAACGACTCGATCAGGATGCGGCGGCGCGACTCGGGGCTCTCGTCGGGAAAGGCGATCGCCAGGTTGATCGCAGCAACGTCGGCGCGGGGGCCGCCCAGCCGAGCCCAGGTCCGCCCCAGGCCGCCCATCAAGCGCAACGCCAGCGGACGCGGCAGCGCGCGAAGCAGCGCCAGCAGGAGCCGGGCGGAGTGGTAGACGAAGGCGTCGGCGATGGACACCGGGAACGGTCGCTAGGCGAGCGAGTCTTCCAGCGCGTCGAGCTCCTGCATCACCTCGGCGTCGATCTCGCGGAAGCGCTGGATCGAGGCGTCGAAGCGCTCGGGCTCGCCGGCCTTCTCCGCGAACTCGCGGCCCTTCTTGCGCATCCAGTCCAGGTGCCAGCCCTCGTCCTCGCTGACCTTGCGCAGCACCTCCAGGGTCTCCTCGTCCACGTCGTCCCGGCGCAGGTGCTCCTGGTAGCGGCGTAGCGCGCGCTGCTCCACCACCACGGTCAACGCGAACAGGTCGATGATGTTGCGCGGGATGCCGGCGTCGGGCACGCGGCCCAGGTCGCGGATCCGCTTGGTCCAGAGCCAGGCGTGGCGGGTCTCGTCGGCCAGGTGCTCGGACAGGTTCATCTGCGCCTCGGGGTCCTCCACGTGGCGCAGCATCCGGTAGAGAAGATTGGAGCCGCGCATCTCGGCATCCCGGTAGTACGAGCAGACCTTCACGAGCGCATCGACGGACGTAGATGTCATGGCTTCCCCCCTCCGGGACCAGGCGCGCCTAGCATAACCTTCCAGAGCGGCGCGGCGAGCATTCCTCGCCCTGGAGCCCCCGTGGGGACGCCTAGGCCAGGTCTTCGCGAGTCCGCGAAATGCGGATGCCCGCGTACTCCAGCACGCCCGAGATCGGCTTCGGCTTGCGCACCGTGACCGTCACCCGGTCCACGTCGAACTTGCCCAGCACGGCGGCGGCGATGCGGGCGCCCAGAGCCTCCACCAGCTTGTGCTCCTGGTTGGAGGCCACGTCCTCCACGATCTCGTAGATGCGCTTGTAGTGAATGGTGGAGCGGATGTGGTCCGTGCGGCCGGCCGGGCGCAGGTCGCGCGCCACCTCCAGGTCCAGGGTCACCGGGCGGCGCATGCGCCGCTCGGCCGCGGTCACGCCCAGCGCCGCGGGAACCTGGATGCCTTCGAGCAGGATCACATCATCCATCTTGTTTGACCTTCGCTCGCCTACGGCTCGCTGCGCACCGGCATTCTGCCGGCTTGCTGTCCACCCCTCAGCCGCCGATCTGCGACATGGTGCGCTCGGGCTTCACGTACATGCCATCGGTGATGTGGTGCTTCTTCTCCTTGGTCGCCACGGCCGAGTGCAGCAGCTCCATCACGGCCTCGTCATCGGCGCCGGCGCGTACGGCGCCCAGCAGATCGTGCTCCCGAAGCGAGAAGAGGCAGGTGCGGATCTTGCCGTCCGCAGTCAGGCGGATCCGGTTGCAGGCGGAGCAGAAAGGCTCCGTCACCGAATCGATGAAGCCCACCGAGCCGGGCGCCCCGTCGGCGAACACCCAGTCGCGGCTGGGGGCGTGGGGATCCTGCCCGGGGTCGCGCCGGATCGGAAAGACGTCGTCGATGCGCTGACGCAGCTCCTTGCCGGGCACCATCACGTCGGTGCCCCAGTGAGAGCCGTGCTCCAGGGGCATGAACTCTATGAAGCGCACGTCGAAGCCGCGCTCGCGGGCCAGCCGCGCGAAGTCCACCGCCTCGTGGTCGTTGCGGTCGCGCACCACCACGCAGTTGATGCTGAGGGGGCGCAGCCCCGCGGCGTCCGCTGCGTCGATCCCGGCCATGACCTGCGCGTGAACGTCGCGCCGCGTCAGGGCGTGGAAGTTCTCCGGGTCCAGGGAGTCCAGGCTCACGTTGACGCGGCGCAGCCCGGCCGCGGCCAGGGACGGCGCCAGGCGCTCGAGCTGGGTGGCGTTGGTGGTGAGGGCCAGGTCCTGGAGCCCCGGGATCACCGCCAGCTTGGAGATCAGTCGCGGCAAGTCCTTGCGCAGCAGCGGCTCGCCGCCGGTCAGCCGAAGCCGGCGCGTGCCCGCGGCTACGGCCAGACGGGCGACGCGTTCGATCTCTTCGAAGCTCAACAGCGCTTTCCGCGGCAGCCACTCCACGTCCTCGGGCATGCAGTAGAAGCAGCGCAGGTCGCAGCGGTCGGTAACCGAGATCCGCAGGTTCTCGATCCGGCGCTGGTAGCGGTCCGTGAGGAGGGGGAGGGTCTCCAGGGCCATGGTGCGGGGAGGGTAGCGCGGCGGGCGCGAGCCGGGTTGACGCCCGGCGTGGGAGGCCGGAACCTCGGCGGACCATGGCCGACCCCACCCTCGAAAGCATCCGGGCCCGCGAGGCCGCCCACTTCCTGCCGGTGGTGAACCGGCTTCCCGTGGCCATCGCCCAGGGCGCCGGCTCACGGGTGCGGGACGTAGCCGGGCGCGAGTACGTGGACCTGACGGCGGGCTGGGGGGTCACGGCCATCGGCCACTGCCACCCGGCGCTGGTCGAAGCCATCGCCGATCAGGCCGGCCGGCTGATGCAGACCACCAACCTCTTCTACACGCTGCCCCAGCTGGACCTGATCGAGACGCTCGATGCCATCACACCAGCTTCTTTGACCCGCAGCTTCCTGGTCTCGAGCGGCGCGGAGGCCGTAGAGGGCGCACTCAAGCTGGCGCACCGCGCCACGGGGCGGCGCCAGTTCGTGGCGACCCACGGATCCTTCCACGGCCGCACCCTGGGCGGACTCTCGGTGATCGGCCAGGCCAAGCACCGCGAGCGCTACGCCGCGATCCTGCCGGAGCAGGAGTTCGTGCCCTACGGCGATCTGGACGCGGCCGTCTCCGTCGTGGGCGAGCAGACCGCGGCGATCATCGTGGAGCCGCTCCAGGGCGAGGGCGGCGTCAACGTGCCGCCGGAAGGCTACCTGGCCGGGCTGCGGGAGCTCTGCGACCGCAGCGGCGCGCTGCTGATCGCCGACGAGATCCAGACCGGGATCGGCCGCACCGGGCGCTGGCTCGCAGTGGATCACGACGGCGTCTCCCCGGACATCCTCACCCTGGGCAAGGGACTCGGCGGCGGCTTCCCCATCGCCGCCTTCCTGTGCACCGAGGACGTGGCCAAGACCGTGCAGCCCGGCGACCACGGTGGCACCTACGCCGGCAACCCCCTGGCCGCCGCCGCCGCCAACGCGGTGCTGCGCGTCATCGAGCAGGACGGCCTGGTGGAGCGCGCCGCTTCCCTGGGCGAGAAGGTCCGCGCGCGACTCGAGGCGTTCGCGGCGGAGCATCCCGACTGCGTGGAGGCGGTGCGCGGGCGCGGGCTGCTGTTGGGCCTGGTGCTGCGCGACGACGAGCACGCCGCCGGCATCCCGACCCGGGCGCTGGAGCAGGGAGTTCTCGTCAACGTCACGGCGGGCCGAGTGGTGCGCTTCTTCCCGGCGCTCAACATCCCCGAGGACGACCTCTGGCCCGCGTTGGACACCGTGTTCCAGCTCGCGCTCGGCTGACACCCGCCCCAGCTCGCGCTCGGCTGACACCCGCCCCAGCGCACGCCCGTTGTACCATCTCCTCTTCCCCGCACGGGGATCGGGAGGCGCAGCATGGGCGTACTGGACGGCGTGAAGGTGCTCGAGGTGGCCCAGTGGTGGTTCGTGCCGGCCGGCGGCGCGGTGCTGGCCGACTGGGGCGCCGACGTGATCAAGGTCGAGCATCCGGTCATGGGCGACGCGCAGCGCGGGCTCGCCGCCGTCGGTTTCAAGTCCAGCGAAGGCAACGTGGACTTCATGATGCAGCAGTCGAACCGCGGCAAGCGCAGCGTGGGCATCGACCTGGACAGCCCCGACGGACGCGAGCTGCTCTACCGCATGGCCGAGCAGTGCGACGTCTTCCTCACCAACTTCCTGCCCGACGCCCGCGAGCGGCTGAAGATCGACGTGGAGCACATCCGCGCGCGCAACCCG
>CAMYOO010000339.1 GCA_947260035.1 uncultured delta proteobacterium | reverse complement strand
TCGCGCAGATCCGTGAGGGCATGGACGTGACGGTGCTCAGCGACAGCGGCGCCAGGCTTTCCGGCCAAGTGGGCTTCATTTCGCCGGACGCCGAGTTCACGCCAAAATCGGTGCAGACACCGGAGCTGCGCACCGACCTCGTCTACCGCCTTCGCATCGTGGTGGACGATCCCCGGCGGGTACTGCGCCGGGGCATGCCGGTGACCGTGGAATTGGGGCCCGAGGCGGTGGCAGCGGATGGGTGAAAGCGAGTCGCCGGCAGAGCTGGTCCGGATCGAGGCGCTGGAGAAGCGTTTCGAGCGGGCGGCTACACCGGCCCTCACGGACATCATCGCGAGTATCCGCACGGGGCGTATCACCGGCCTGGTCGGTCCCGACGGTGCGGGCAAAACCACCCTCTTCCGACTGATGGCCGGTTTGCTGTTGCCCAGCGCCGGGCGCATCACCGTGGACGGCCTGGACAGTGTCGCGGACGCTCACAAGATCCACGAGCGAATCGGCTACATGCCGCAACGCTTTGGTCTCTATGAGGACCTCAGCGTCGCCGAGAATCTGCGCCTCTATGCCGATTTGCGCGGGCTGATGGGCGAGGCCCGCAAGCTAACCTTCGCCAGACTGCTCGAGTTCACCGATCTGGCAGCGTTCACGGAGCGTCAGGCGGGGCGCCTTTCCGGCGGGATGAAGCAGAAGCTCGGGCTGGCTTGTGCGCTCCTGCGCACCCCGCGGCTGTTGCTCTTGGATGAACCGAGTGTCGGCGTCGACCCCATCTCGCGCCGCGAACTCTGGAGCATGGTGGGTGAGCTCTCCCATGAGGGCATCGCGGTGGTTTGGAGCACGGCCTACCTCGACGAGGCCGAGCGCTGCGACGACGTGCTGTTGTTGAACCAAGGGCGGTTGCTCTTTGCGGGTCCTCCCGACGAGCTCACGGCTCGGGTATCCGGGCGTAGTTTGCTGGTGCTCGGCAGCGGTGGGCGGCGCCGGCAGGTACTGGCCGCGGCCCTTTGCCAGGAAGGCGTGCGCGACGGGGTGATTCAGGGCAGCGCGGTGCGCCTGGTGCTCGCCGCCGGCGCCAACCCACCCAGTGCGACCAGCATTGGCGCCCCCGAGGCCCGTTTGGAGCCCACGGAGCCCCGTTTCGAGGACGCCTTCGTAGATGTCCTGGGCGGCGGACCGGGAGGCCGCTCGGCTCTGGCCGAGCGCTATGCTGCCCGCGAGGCGAACAGCCAGGCCGTGGTGGAGGCGCAGGCTCTCAGCAAGCGCTTCGGCGACTTCACCGCCACGGACCGCGTCAGCTTCAGCATTCGCCAGGGCGAGATCTTCGGCTTGCTGGGTCCCAACGGCGCCGGAAAGTCCACGACCTTCAAGATGCTGTGCGGACTGCTGCGGCCGAGTGGGGGCAGCGCGCGGGTCACCGGTCTGGATCTGCAGCGCGCAGGCGCTGCGGCGCGTGCCCGGATCGGATACATGGCTCAGAAGTTCTCCCTCTACGGCAATCTCAGCGCCGTCCAGAACCTGAATTTCTTCGCCAGCACCTACGGCCTCAGGCGCTCACGGCGGCGCCAGGCCATCGACCGGATGGTCGAGATCTTTGGCCTTCAGCCGTTCCTCCACCAGAACGCCGGCGAGCTGCCGCTGGGCTTCAAGCAGCGCCTCGCGCTGGCCTGCGCAGTGATGCACGAGCCCGAGGTGCTGTTCCTTGACGAGCCCACCTCGGGCGTCGACCCCCTCACCCGGCGCGAGTTCTGGACCCACATCAACGGCCTGGTGGAGAAGGGAGTGACCATCATGGTGACCACCCACTTCATGGACGAGGCTGAGTATTGCGATCGCATCGCAATCGTCTACCGCGGTCGGGTCATTGCCACCGATTCGCCCGACATGCTTAAGGCTGGAGTCATCAGTCAGGTCCTGCCGGACCCGACCCTGGAGGACGCTTTCGTGGCATGGATCGAGCGCTCGGACGACGATGCCCGGGAGGCGGCGGCGTGAGCGGCAGCGTGCGGCGCATTCGCGCGCTGATGGTCAAGGAATCGCTGCAGATCCTGCGCGATCCCAGCAGCATTCTCATCGCCTTTGTGCTGCCAGGGCTGCTCTTGTTCATCTTCGGCTACGGCGTCTCACTGGATGCTACCAAAGTCCCCATCGGCTTGGTCCTGGAGGATTCCACCCCTGAGATTCGCAGCTTCGCCGCCGCCTTCACCGACTCCCGCTACTTCGATGCACGGGTGGGAGTGGACCGCCGCGAATTCGCAGAGGCGCTCCTGACCGGGGAGCTGCACGGCGTGGTGGTGGTGCCGAGCTACTTCTCCTCCCGCTATGTGGGGCCAGCGCGGGGAGCACCGATACAGCTCATCACCGACGGTGCCCAGCCCAACACCGCGAGCTTCGTCGAGGGCTACGTCCGCGGGACCTGGCAGCTCTGGCAGGGGCAGCAGGCCCGGGCCCAGGGGGAGCCTGGCCGGCGCGTGGCCTCGCTGGAACCGCGCTACTGGTTCAACCCGGAGCTGAACAGCCACTTCTTCCTGGTGCCCGGATCGGTAGCCATCATCATGACCCTGATCGGCACCCTGCTGACGGCCTTGGTGGTGGCCCGGGAGTGGGAACGCGGCACGATGGAGGCGCTGATGGCCACCCCGGTGGGGATCACCGAGTTGCTGGTGGGCAAGCTGGTGCCCTACTACCTGCTTGCCGTGGGCTCGGCACTTCTCAGTGTGGCTCTGGCCACCTCGCTCTTCGGCGTGCCCTACCGCGGCTCGGTGGGGGCGTTGATGCTGGTGGTGACAGCCTTTCTGGCCGCGGCCCTGGGGATGGGCCTGATGATTTCCACCCTGGCCCGCAACCAGTTCGTGGCCGGGCAGACAGCCATGTTGGCCGCCTTTCTGCCGGCTTTCTTGCTCTCCGGCTTCATCTTCGAAATCTCCAGCATGCCGCTGCCCATCCGGCTGCTTACCTACGTGCTGCCGGCGCGTTACCTGGTGGCCTCGCTGCAGACGCTTTTCCTTGCCGGTGACATCTGGTCAGTGCTGCTCCCGGCCATGGGGGCAATGCTCGTGATCGCCGCCGTGTTCTTCGGCATCACGGCACGCTTTACGGCCAAAAGGCTGGACTGAGATGGCCAGCCGCATCCTCGCCTTGATCATCAAGGAACTGCTCGCCGTTCTGCGTGATCCGCGCAGCCGTATCGTGCTGATCGGTCCGCCGCTGATCCAGCTCTTCATCTTCTCCTTCGCCGCGACCCTGGAGGTGAAGAACGTGGAAATTGGCGTCCTCAACCAGGATCTGGGCCGTGGCGGCTGGGAGATCGTGCAGCGCCTCGCCGCCACCACCACCTTCACCCGGCTGGACACGCTGCGCGGGGTGGAACAGATCAAGCCCTATATCGACGGCCGCCGCGGGCTGCTGGTGGTGCACATCCCCGAGGATTTCACTCGCCGGCTGCTGCGGGGCGAGGAGGGCAAGATACAAGTGATCCTGGACGGGCGTCGCTCCAACGCCGCGCAAATTGTGCA
>CAMYOO010000338.1 GCA_947260035.1 uncultured delta proteobacterium | reverse complement strand
ACGCTGATGTAGACACTGACGATTCCGCCCTCGGACTCCCCGGAGATCGAAACGAGGGTGATCGGCAGGTGGAACACGAACGCCTCGTCGGCCAGCGGCGTGCCGACCAGAGCGAACTCGCCCGAGAGGGCCACGTTGGGCACCCGCCCCCCGGCGAGCGAGCCGCCCGTCGATCGCCCCAGGGCCGCACTCTCGAACCAGCCATCCGCGGGCGCGTACCGAAAGACGGTGGGCGGGCCGTTGGCGCCCATTCCCACCAGCGCGACCTCCTCCTCCAGATCCATCGCGAGTCCGACCTCCTCTGCCGGCCCCCGATGCGGGCGCTGATTCCCCCACCGGTGGGTTTGTTGACTGAACCTCTACTGATCGGACGTGCCGGAAACGCCACGTCTCTCTCCTATGCCCCGACGACGCCAGCCTGAAAATGATCCGCGTCTAAACCCGACGGGCAGACGCTTTCGCGCAGCATACCGGCGAGGGGCTGCTGTAGTAGCAGCGGAAGCATCTCCACCATCTCTGCTTCTCCGCGTAGACCGCCACAACAGCCGCCAACGCAACCTGAACCGACATGCACGGGGAGACCATCCCCCCGCCTTCCCCATGGGCGCTCCACCGGCTGCACCTCGGCCGACACCACCGCCGACTGCGGCACGTTCGCATTCCCGAAGAGCTGATCGAAGCTGTAGGTCGTGCTGGCCCCCCGGACGGGGTCGATCTGGTGCGGCACCTGCGTCTCGGCCCAGATGTTTCCGTCGAGATCCACGAGTCCAAAGGACACGGGGAAACGGGGTTGGGTGCCTGCTGAGGTGCTGGAGCGGCGGACCGATCGATCCGCGCTGCACCGGCTTTTCCTGCTCGGGCAGAACCCGTTGGAGCCGGCCCGGGGTAAGTCGAGCGGCCCTACGACGTCGCTCGGACCTCGCTCGATGCCATCTCGCTTCTGGCACCGCCTCCGCGCCAAGACGGCGCAGCCGAGCGAAGTTCAGCTATATTGGCGTTGACTGACGGGTCAATCCAGGAGAACCCCCCGAATGAACTTCGATTTTTCCGAGGATCAGAAGCTCCTCCAGAAGACCGTGCGCGACTACCTGGAGGAGCACTCGCCCCTCACGGCCGCGCGCGAAGTCCTGGAGGGACCGGCCACCTACTCCCCCGACCTCTGGAAGGGCGCCGCCGAGCTGGGCTGGCTGGGCGCCACCATCCCGGAGGAGCACGGCGGCGCCGGCTTCGGCCATCTGGAGCTGTGCCTGATTGCCGAGGAAGTCGGGCGCGCCCTGGCTCCCATCCCCTTCTCTTCTTCGGTCTACCTGGCCACCGAAGCCGTGATGCGGCTCGGCAGCGACGCCCAGCAGAAGGCGCTGCTGCCCGGCCTGGCCAACGGTGAGAAGATCGGCACCTTCGCCCTGGCCGAGAAGCCGGGCACGCCCAGCGCCGACTCCGTCCAGTGCGCGTTCCAGGACGGCAAGCTGACGGGCACCAAGATCGCGGTGGCCGACGGCGAGTGCGCCCACTTCGCGGTGGTCGCCGCGCGCGGGCCCGAGGGCGTGTCGCTGGTGATCGCGGACCTGGACGCCGACGGCGTGACCCGCGAGACGCTGGAGTCCTTCGACGGTGCGCGGCCCCAGGCCAACCTGGTCTTCGACGGTGCGCCGGCCGAGCTGCTGGGCAGCGCCGGCCAGGGCTTCGAGAACGCCGAAGCCCTGCTCGACCGCGCCGCCGTGCTGATGGCCTTCGAGCAGGTGGGCGCCGCCGAGCGCGCCTTCGACATCACCAAGGAGTTCACCCTGGGCCGCTACGCCTTCGGGCGGCCGGTGGCCTCGTTCCAGGCGGTGAAGCACCGGCTCGCCGATCTTTGGTGCGCCATCGAGCTGGCGCGCTCCAACGCCTACTACGGCGCTTGGGCGCTCTCCGGCGACGAGCCGGAGCTGGCCGTGGCCGCCGCGGGTGCGCGCATCGCCGCCACCAACGCCCTGGAGCTGGCCGCCGAAGAGATGGTGCAGCTCCACGGCGGCGTCGGCTTCACCTGGGAGTACGACTGCCACCTCTTCTACCGCCGCTCCAAGTTCCTGGGCCTCGCGCTCGGGAGCAATCGTGATTGGAGCGACAAGCTCGTCCGGCGCCTCGCGGCGCAGCAGGCCTAGGAGACCCCCATGGATTTCAACGACACCCCCGAAGAGGCCGCATTCCGCGCCGAGGCGCGCGCCTGGCTCGAAGCCAACGCAGAGCTGCGCGACCCCGACGAGGCATACGGCGGCGTGCTGCAGGAGACCGAGCGCCCCGAGAAGCTGAAGTGGGCCAAGGACTGGCAGAAGAAGAAGGCCGGCGCGGGCTGGGCCTGCATCACCTGGCCCGAGGAGTACGGCGGCCGCGGCGCCAGCTCGATCCAGAGCGTGATCTGGGGCCAGGAGGAGGCCAAGTTCAAGACGCCGCCGCCGGTCTTCTCGATCGGCCTGGGCATGTGCGGACCGACCATCCTGACCCACGGCAGCGACGCGCAGAAGGCCCAGTGGATCCCCAAGCTGCTGTCCGGCGAGGAGATCTGGTGCCAGCTCTTCAGCGAGCCCAGCGCCGGCTCGGACCTGGCGGGCCTGCGCACCACGGCCGTGAAAGACGGCGACGACTGGGTGGTGAACGGTCAAAAAATCTGGACCACCGGCGCGCAGTTCTGCGACTGGGGCATCCTGGTCACGCGCCACGACAGCAATGTGCCCAAGCACGCGGGCCTCACCTACTTCGTGGTGGACATGCACTCGCCCGGCATCGAGGTGCGCAAAATCACCCAGATCAACAAGGCCACGGGCTTCAACGAGGTGTTCTTCAGCGACGTGCGCATCCCCGACGCCAACCGCCTGGGCGAGGTGGGCGACGGCTGGCGCGTGGCGATCACGACGCTGATGAACGAGCGCGCCTCGATCGGCGGCGGCGGTGGCGCCGGCGACCCGGTCGCGGAGCTGATCCGGCTGGCCCAGGAGATCGAAATCGACGGCAAGCCCGCCCTGGAAGACGCGTCCGTGCGCCAGCAGATCGCCGACTTCTACATCAAGCGCAAGGGCATCCAGTACACCGGCTACCGCACGCTGACCGCGCTTTCCCAGGGCAAGATCCCGGGCCCCGAGTCGAGCCTGGGCAAGCTGGTGGGCGCCAAGCTGATGCAGGACATGGGCTCCTTCGGCATGGACCTGGCCGGCGTGGCCGGCAGCCTGAACAAGAAGTCGGCGCCGGGCGAGGGCTCCTGGCAGGCCCAGTTCCTGGGCGCGCCGGGCCTGCGCATCGCCGGCGGCACCGACGAGATCCTGCGCAACATCATCTCCGAGCGCGTGCTGCGGCTGCCGCCCGAGACGCGGCTCGACAAGGAGGTCGCGTTCCGCGACGTGCCCAGCGGCAGCGCGTGAGTCGCCGGCCGTGAAGATCCGCGAGGCGACGCCGGACGACGCCACCTTCCTGGCGTGGGTGAAGCTGATCGCCGCGCGTTCCCACCTTACCTTTGGGCCCTGGGACCACATCCTGGACCTG
>CAMYOO010000337.1 GCA_947260035.1 uncultured delta proteobacterium | reverse complement strand
TACGCGGGCCTCCACGGTGTCCAGTCGTTCCGCGGGCTGCGCGAGATCGTGACCGCCCGGGACGTCCACGAGTTCGGAGCCGGCGTCCGGCTCTGGGCCGGAAACCTCTTGAACTGGGTCGTCGCCGATGTGGATGGCAACCTCGCCTACTTCACCAGTGGGGACATCCCGCTGCGCGCTGATCTCGAAGCCGGTGTGGTCCTGGACGACGGGCCCCGCTTCATCCGCGATGGATCGGGTCCGAGCAACTGGGTGCCGGACCCGGCCCGCTCCCAGGGGCAGAGCATCCCCTTCCTGGCGATCCCCACCGAAGAGATGCCCCACATCGTGAACCCGCCCGCCGGCTTCGTGGTGAGCGCCAACAACGATCCGCTGGGTCTCCAGCTCGACGGTGACACGCTGAACCAGTTCCGCCCCTCGAGCCCCGGTTCGATCTACTATCTCGGCGGCGGCGTCGACGGGGGGGTCCACCTGGGGCTGCGCGCCGGGCGCATCACGCAGCTGCTGCGCGAGAAGGTCGACGCGGGCGCGGCCATCACGATGGACGACATGAAGCGCATCCAGGCCGACACCGTGCTGCTCGACGCCCAGCTGCTGACGCCCTTCCTGCTGGATGCCTTCGACAGGGCGGGGCGTGCAGGCGCGCCGCCCGAGCTCGCAAGCCTGGCGCAGGACCCGGCGATCCAGGAGGCAATCGGCCGCCTCGCGGCGTGGGACTTCTCCAGCCCGACGGGCATCCCGGAGGGCTACGACGCGGCCGATGTAGACGGCGTTCGCAACCCGGTGGTGACGCCGGAGGAGGCCGCGCACAGCGTCGCCGCAACCCTGTACACGATCTGGCGGGGACACTTGGTCGATGCCGTCGTGAACGACCCACTGGTGGACCTCGGCGTTCCCTCCGGATTCGGCGACGCCCTGAACCTCGTCCACCAGCTCGTCTCCCGGGACCCCTTCACGGGCCTGGGGCCGTTCTCGGGGGTGAACTTCTTCCCCGAGCCGGCAGGCCTCCGGGCCGCCGATCGGCGGGACGCCGTCCTGCTGGGTGCGCTCCGAGAGGCGCTAGACGACCTGGCCTCGAACCGCTACGCCGAGGCCTTCGCCAACTCCACCGGCCAGGACGACTACCGGTGGGGGAAGCTTCACCGGGTGACCTTCGAGCACCCCCTCGGTGGGATGCGCTCGATCCCGCCGGCCGCCGGCTTCACCGACCTCGCCGACGGGCTCCCCGGCATCGCCCGCGATGGTGGCTACCAGACGGTCAACCCCGGCGACGGCTGGGAAACGACGGCCAAGGGCTCGAACGCCTTCCAGTTCACGTTCGGATCCTGGCAGCGGCACGTGATGTCGCCCGGCGATCCGCTGGCTCGTCCGGATGGCGTGCTCGGCTTCGCCAACGTCGCGGGCGGCTCCAGCGGCGATTCGAGCAGCCCGCTCTACGCCTCGCAGCTCGGGAAGTGGCTGACGGTGGACTACCACCGGATGCCAATGAACGCGCGCGACGTCCGCGTCGCAGCCGAGCGCGTGGAGCTCTTCACCCCGCCGCTTCCGTAGACGGGCTTGCGGCGGCGCCAAGGGTCCCGCGAGTCGGTAGCCCCCCAGGCCGACCCGCTCCCCTATCGCTGACGGGTGGCTCAGCGAGGTGCATAGCGTCAAGAGCGCTTACACCTGACCACCTAAACCACGCAGCAATCGGATCGCCGTAGATCATTCTTACGGCGGGCGGCTTTGTGAGGCGTCCCGGGTGCTCAAGGACCTGCTGGGCGGTTAAACCCCCACCACGGGCCCGAGCTAGCCGAAGGACCGACCGCGGCTGCTTCCAAATAGCTTCCAGAGTTACAGGCAGAGAAGCCGGTAATCCGCTAACCGCCTGAAATCCTTGGAGGCGCCGCCCGGATTCGAACCGGGGATCAGGGATTTGCAGTCCCGTGCCTTACCACTTGGCTACGGCGCCTCGGAGGTCGCGGGGCGTGGCCGCGCCGCGAGCACGAATGGGTACCGCTCCCCCCCGGGAGCGTCAATCCGGCGTCCGGATTGGCTTTTTTAGCGCCTCGCGCAGCGGAAGACGCGGTACTGGTCACGGGGCTCGACCCACTCGCCGATGGCCGGGGAGGACGCATCGACCACCGGTTCGCAGATCAGCCAGCGCTCGTCGGGGAAGCCCTCGCGGCAGCTGGAGGCGCTGCACGCCACCAGGGCCTGCGAGCCGGACTCAGCCAGGCCTTCCCGCACGTCGCGCTTCTCGCGGGCCACGTCCTCGCCGCCCACGTACCAGCGCAGGGGTCCGATGGCGCCGTGGTAGAAGAAGATCCGCTCGTCGGGGAAGCGCTCGTGGACCTGGGCGGCCACGCTGCGCTCCTGCTTGCGCAGCTCGCGCAGCGCCTGGACGCCGGTGGCGAAGTAGAGCGCGATGAGCCAGGCGCCCAACCCGGCCGCCACCAGCATCGCCATCGGACGCCGGCGCACGCCGGAGGCCGCCAGCGCCGCGGCCAGCGCCAGCAGGAGCATCGCCACCAGCGCGATGCCGGGCAGCGCCTCGACGATCGGCCCCAGCCCGGGGTGCGCCCCGCCCTTCAGCAAGGCGGCCAGTGCGACTCCAACCAGCAGCAGCGCGAACAAGCCGGCCGGGACGAAGAGCGACGCCCGCCACAAGCCGGCGCGCGCCGCGCCGGACTCCAGCGCCTCGACGGCGGCCTGCCAGGACGCCGCCAGCACCAGCGCCGCAAAGGGCAGTGCCGGCAGGATGTAGTAGCTGCGGCGCGACTCGCTGGCGCTAAACACGGCCACGATGGTGACGAAGGCCAGCAACGCGAAGCGCACGCCGGCGTGGCTGCGCGCGCGGCCGGCCGCGGCCACCACGCCACCGGGCAGCCAGAGCGTCCACGGCAGCAGGTAGAGCGGCAGGATGCCCAGGTAGTACCAGGGCGGATTCACGTGATCGTAGGCGTCGAGGGCGCGGGTGAAGTTCTCGCGCAGCATCAGCTCGAATAGGCGCGCGTCGCCGCGATCGAGATACGAGGCGCCGAACGGCGCCAGGTAGACGAGCGCGGCGACGGCCGTCCACAAGGCGATGCGCGGCCACTCGCGCAGCAGCTCCCAACGACGCGCCAGCAGCACGTCGACGCCGACCACCGAGACGGGGATCAGGATGGCCGGGGTGCCCTTGGCGTGGCCGCCCACCGCCAGCAGGCAGAAGAAGGCGGGCAGGCACCAACGCCCGCGGTGCAGCAGCCACTCCACGTAGACCGCGACGGCCGCGGTGATGAAGAGCAGGTTCAGCGGATCCGCGGACGCCACCCGCGCCCAGGACAGGTAGCCGTAGGACGTCGCCAGCACGGCGCCCGCCGCCAGCGACCAGCGCGCGCCCAGCAGGCGCGCCGCCAGCCAGCCGGTGACCAGCACGGCACCGGTCGCCGCCAGGGCGCTGGGGAGCCGTGCCGTGAACTCGCTGACGCCCCCCAGCGGGGCGGCGACCAGCGCGACGAGCCAGTAGGAGAGCAGCGGCTTGTCGCCGTAGAAGTAGTCGCCGTAGAGCCGCGGCT
>CAMYOO010000336.1 GCA_947260035.1 uncultured delta proteobacterium | reverse complement strand
ACCCGGGCGTGCACGACAGCGCCCGCGCCCTGGAGATCCCCGTGCTCCTGCTCCGGGCCAAGCTGCCGCCTGAGGGGCGCAACGTGATGGACTTCTCGTCCTCACCCACCTGGCCGGGGCTGGTAAAGGAGTTTCGGCACGGTCGCGAGATCCACTTCGCGGAGCACACCCACTTTCTGCCCATGGAAATTCCGGACCGTGTGGCCGAACTTATCCTGGACGAAGCGGAGTCAGGATGTCCGCAGGTCTAGACAAGTGCTTCTCGCCCGCCCGGCTGAACGGCCTGGAGCTGCGCAACCGCGTCATCAAGGCCGCCACCTTCGAGGGCATGTGTCCCGGAGGCGTTCCCAGCGAGCGGCTGTACGACCACCACCGGGGTGTCGCGGAAGGTGGCATCGGCATGACGACTCTCGCGTACTGCGCGGTCGAGGCGGACGGTCGCGTCAAGAGCGACATGATGCACATGCACGAGGGGGTGCGTCCGCACCTCGAGCGCCTGGCGCGGGAAGTCCATGAAGCGGGGTGTGCGCTGTCCGGGCAGATGGGGCATTGCGGGAACTTCTCCCAGAACGACAAGTTCCAGGGCAAGCGCCCGCTCGGCCCCTCGCGCATGCTCAACATGGGAGGCATCCCCGTCGGCTTGCCGTTCGCGGGAGCCATGACCCACGCGGACATCGACCGCATGGTCGGCCTGTTCCGCGATGCGGGAGCCTTCATGAAGTCGGTGGGCTTCGACGCCGTCGAGATCCACTTCGGGCACGGCTACGGACTCAGTCAGTTCATCAGCCCCAAGACGAACAAGCGCAAGGACGAGTACGGCGGCTCCTTGGTCAACCGTATGCGCCTGCCCCTGCGAGTCTTGGAGGCGGTGCGCGAGGCCGTCGGCGACGACTTTCCCATCCTCGGAAAGATTGGCCTCACGGACGGAGTCAAGGGCGGGCTGCAGATCGACGAAGCGATCGAGGTCGCCGGCCTGCTCGACGAGGGCGGCATCGACGCCCTGATCCCGAGCGGCGGCACCAGCAGCATGAACCCGATGCTGCTCTTCCGCGGCGATAGCCTGATGGACGGCCTGCTCGCCCAGGAGAAGAATCCCCTGATGCGCCTGGCCCTGCGGGCAGTGGGCCCGCGGCTCTTCCGGGACTATCCCTACCACGAGCTCTACTTCCAGGACGGCGCCAAGCGGGTGCGCGACCGCATCAAGCGCGCCAAGCTCGTCTACATCGGCGGCGTCAGCACCCTGGAGAGCCTCGAGACGGCCATGCAGGAGTTCGACTTCGTCCAGATGGGGCGCGCGATTTGGAAGGATCCGGCCTTCGTCAACCACGCCCAAGAGAATCCGTACTACAAGAACAACTGCAACCACTGCAACATCTGCGCGTCGCTGATCGGTCACCCCGACGGCGTGCGCTGTGTGCTCAACCAGCCGATCTGAGGAAGGCGACGCGCTGGAGGCCGGCGCCCGCCTCAGGCGTCCTCGAGCACTCCCTCGAGGCGTCGTAGCCACTTGCCCTTGGCGGGCCGGCCGTGCGGATGCGCTTGCTCGAAGCTCGCAGCTCCGATCCGGGCCCGCGCCTGGTCCAGCGGGAGCGGGAGCACGGCTTCGTAGTCGACGCAGGCCAGGGGCGGTGTGCTGCGTCCGTGCCGGTAGGCATCCCGGACGTAGCGGCCCCAGCGAATCGGCTCCGAGGGCTTGAGCGTGAGCAGGTAGAGGAGCAGCAGGCGAAGCGGGAGCAAGGGGATCTGGCCCGCGGTATAGGCGACGACGCCCACCTCGCCGAGGATCGAACGGTCGTAGCCGCCCATCACGTGGAAGAGGTCGTGGCTGTTCGCCATGCGCTTCACGAACCAGAGCTGGTCGTCGCTCCAGCCGAAGCGCATCGCCTTCTCGTCCAGGGAAGCGGCCTCCAGGAAGTAGTCGGCCGTCCCCATGCCCTGGTCGCCCAGGTACTGCAGGTAGGCGTCGGCGAAGCTGCCCTTGGGCATGGCCGCCAGCGCTGCGCGGTCGAGGAGCAGTGCGTTGAGATCGCGCCGCGGAGACTCCGCCAGGAGCTTTCTCCCCAGCGGGTGGGCGGCGAACTTCGCAAACTCTCGAAACACGGTCGGCCCGGCGAGCGCGAACATGGCCTCGAAGCTGTTCTCGAGGTCGCTCGGGGTGTTGATGAGCCGCCAGAGGCTGCGGGCCCCGTGGCGCCACTGGCGGCGCAGGCGCGGCGCGGCCGGCGGCATCGGGGCGGCCTCTCCGGGCATGGCGGTCCTCCCTGAAGGCAACCAGGGTACCTCCCTGCGCGCCCCGCCGGCTACTCGAGCTCCATTCCCGCGAGGCCGCCGTCCTGCCGCCAGCTCTCCAGGATCTGGAAGAACTCGATGGAGCCGCCGCCGTAGAAGCCGTTCTGGGCGCTCACCTCCGAGCTCTTGCCCTCGTTGTTGTAGTAGCCGGGCGTGCAGTTCTCGAAGAACTCACCGGCGATTCCGGCCTTGCCGAGGCACTGCTCGACCCAGCCGGCTTCGCCTGCTTCGGTGGCCTCGACGCGGCGCACCCCCCGATCGATTCCCGTCTTGATGATGTAGGCCAGGTGCTTGGCCTGCTCGTTGAGCAGGTGGGGATAGCTCGCCGTGAAGCCGGCCTGGGGATTGCTCATGATGTAGCAGTTGGGGAAGCCGCGAACGTGCATGCCGTGCAGCGTGCGTACGCCGTCCGCCCACTTCTCCGTCAGGCTCTGACCGCCCCGGCCGTAGAGCTGGAAGCCGCCGCGGCGGGAGTAGTCGGTCCCCACCTCGAACCCGCTGGCGTAGATCAGGCAGTCCAGCTCGTACTCGCGGCCATCCACCACCACGCCCTTCTTCGTGATCCGCTCGACGCCCTTCCCCTTGGTGTCCACCAGCGTGACGTTGGGCCGGTTGAACGTCTCCAGGTATTCGTTGTGGAAGCAGGGACGCTTGCAGAACTGGCGGTAGTAGGGCTTGAGCCGTTCCGCGGTCTCCGGGTCCTCGACGATGGAATCCACCCGCGCGCGGATCTGCTCCATCTTCTCGAAGTCGGCCATCTCCGCGGCGCTCGCCAGGCCGCCCGGAGAGAGGTCCTTCGCCTTGCCCTGCTGGATCGCCACCAGCAGGTTTCCGATGATGTCGGTCCAGCCGTCGTTCACCAGGTCCTCGGCCTGGGGGACGCCCGAGACCAGTCCGTTGAAGTTCTCCATGCGGTGCTGGTGCCAGCCGGGCTGCAGGCCCTTCGCCCACGCCGGGTCCGTGGGCGGGTTGTTCTTCACGTCGATGGACGACGGTGTGCGCTGGAACACGTAGAGCTGCTCCGCCCACTCGCCGGCGTGGGGGACGCACTGCACCGCAGTCGCACCGGTACCGATGATCCCGACCCGTTTGCCACGCAGCCCGGTCAGGTTCCCTTCGGAGTCGCCCCCGGTGTAGTCGTAGTCCCAGCGGCTGGCGTGGAAGGAGTGGCCCTCGAACTCGTCGATCCCGGGGATGCCCGGCAGCTTCGGGCGGTTGAGGGGGCCGGTGGCGAGGCACAGGTAGTGCGCCTTCATGCGATCGTT
>CAMYOO010000335.1 GCA_947260035.1 uncultured delta proteobacterium | reverse complement strand
CGGGTCGCCGCCCTCGGCCGGGTTGTAGAAGTTGGTGCCCACGACCTGGTCCATGAAGAGCATCACGGCGCCGGCGATCAGCGGGCCTACGGAGGCCATGAACAGGATGCTGGCGATGACGATCAACCAGACCGTCATGGGGATGTCGTAGATCCCCATGCCCTTGGCCCGCGAGTTCATGGCCGTGGTGACGAAGTTGATGCCGCCCAGCAGGAAGGCCACGAACTCCAGGGCCACGGCCACCAGCCACAGCGTGGAGCCCAGCGGTGTGAGGTTGTAGTTGTAGTCTGCCGACAGCGGCGGGTAGGCCGTCCACGCTCCGCCGAAGCCGCCGCCCGGGACGAGGAACGACACGATCAGCACGATCGCCGAGATCAGGAAGATCTGATAAGAGAGCCGGTTCAGGCGCGGGAAGACCATGTCGTCCACGCCGCACATGAGCGGGATCAGGAAGTTGCCGAAGGCGGCGATCAATACGGGCATCGCCACCCAGAAGATCATGATGGCGCCGTGATTCGTGATCAGCGCGTTGTACTCGGCGGCCGTCACGATGCCCCAGCCCGGCACCGAGTTGCCCGGGAACGCCAGCTGCATCCGGAAGACGTAGGCGAAGAAGCCGCCGATCAGGCCCATCGCCAGGCCCGTGAACAGGTATTGCATGGCGATGATCTTGTGATCGGTGGAGAAGAGGTACTTGCGGATACCGCCCTCTTCGTGGTGCTCCTCGCCGTGATGGGCCGGCGCGTGGGTCTCGATGGTCTCCGCCATGGGCTTCTCCGCTTGCTACCGCGTTTACCGGGTTTACCGCGCCACGGAGGCGGGGCTGGAGGGCGCCGACGCAACGTTCCGCGTGGGCGAGTGCTGGGACATCCAGGCCGCGTGATCCGCAGCCGACTCGATGTGGATCCGGGCTCCCATGATTCCGTGGCCGATGCCGCAGATCTCGGCGCACTGGATGTCGTACTCGCCCGTCTGTGTGGCCTCGAACCACCCGGTAATGATGCGGCCTGGAATGGCGTCCTGCTTCAGGCGGAATACCGGCACGGAGAAGTCGTGGAGCACGTCCCGCGACTCGAGCTTGTAATGGTAGAGCACGCCCTTCTGCACATGCAGCTCGTCCACCAGGGCGATGTCGTCGGCGCTGTCGATCTGTCCGTCGGGGCCCGGGTGGACGAAGGTCCACGCCCACTGCTGCCCGATCACGCGCACCGTCTGCTGGGCGGGGGGGAGGTTCTGCTTGACGTTGTACCAGACCCACACGGCGCCCACGATGATGAAGACGTCGCATACCAGCACGGCCATGTGGGGCCACGTGATCCAGCGCTTCTCGCTCTGCGTCTCGCCGGCGACGTACTGGGCCTTGACGCCATCCTTGGCCTTGAACTTGAAGATCAGCCAGAAGAACACGCCCTCGGAGAGGATGAACCAGAAACCGACCAGAACGAAGATCAGCGCGATCACGCCGTCGATGTCGCGCGCGAAGGTGGAGGCGGCATCCAGATGGAGACCCGTCAGGGGGAAATGGTCGGCGAAGAAGTGCAGGAAGTTCTGGATCATCTGTGCGCCTCAGAGGATGAAGAGGAAGACGGTGGCGATGAAGGCGCCGATGCCCGCCATGGTGATGATGAACGTTCGGGTCGCCAGCTCGTCGGAGGCGAAGGCCTTTCCCATGGGGGTCGCTACCTCACTTCAAGGTCAGGATGTAGGCCACGACGTCCTTCATGGCCTGCTCGTTGACAAGGGTCATCGACATGGGGCGCATCAATTTGCCCGACGTGTCCGCAGGGTTGGCGCCGCGCAGTCCCACCTTGAACTTCTGGAGCTGCGACAGCATGTACCAGTCGGCGGTGTGCTGCAGGGTGGGAGCGAAGAGCGTCTGGTTGCCGGCGCCGGCGGGGCCGTGACAGGCGGTGCAGGGTGCGTACAGAGTCTTGCCGCGGGTGGCGTCGCCGCCCGTGAGTGTGGCGTCCTGATCGGTGGGCGGCAGGCTGCCCACGTAGGCGGCTACCGCCTGGATGTTGTCATCGGTGCGCATGATGCGCGCCATGGGGCGCATGCGCAGGCCGGCAGCGTCGTCCGGGTGCGCGCCCCGCACGCCATCTCGGAACTTGTACACCTGGGCCTCGACGTACCAGGCGGGCAGGCCGGCGATCGGCGGCGCAGCGATGGCCGGGTTTCCGGCGCCCTGAGGGCCGTGGCACTGCGCGCAGAGCTTGTAGAGCGCTTCGCCGCGCTCCAGCTCGTCGGCCGCGGCCGGGCGGGTCCAGGATGCGCTTGCCAGAACCGCGGCCAGCGCCAGGAGGAGGGGGAACCTGATCAACACGACTGCCCTCTCGAGAGTTCGTCCGGAGCCGCCTGACGATGGGCGCGTCGACTCGTCGATTCGCGAGTCAGGCCGGCTCGGGCGCGCGCCACGGAATAGCCGATTGGTCTCCAATTCGCCAGATAGCGCGCCGGTTCGGCTGATGTTTTGGAAGTCCGCTGCGGAGCCGCGGGCTTCGCCCCCTAGGGGCAGGTCCCGTCGGTCAGGTCGGACCGGGATTCAGCTGATAGAGCAGGAGATAGATCACCACGCCTGTGACAGAAACGTACATCCAGACCGGCCAGGCCCAGCGCGCCAGGCGGCGGTGGGCGTCGCGGCGGTCCTGGAGCCCGAGCCTCAGCAGCAGGATGGCCAGGATCGGGACGGCCATGGCCAGGGTGACGTGGGTGGCCAGGATGAACAGATAGGCGGCCTTCGCCGCACCTTCGGCGTTGAAGCTGTGGCTTTCGAAGCCAAACACCGTTTTGCGCGCAAGGTAGAGCGCCAGGAATACGGTCGAGAGGGCGAAGGCGGACAGCATTACCCGCCGGTGCTGATCTACCTGACCGCGCTTGGCGAGGACCCGCCCCCAGACCAGGAGCACGCTGGCGCCGGCGTTGAGCGCCGCGTTGGTCGTGGCCAAGGGGTCGGGACTCATCCTGCGCCGGCGGCCTCCCGGGGCCCAGCGTAGCCGTTGTGTGCGGGAGCGTCGGTCCGCCGTGCGCGCAGGTCCGGTGCAACCGTGTCTCTCGTGTAGGTGATGAAGTGGTGGCCCGCGCAGGCCTGGGCCAGGGCCAGCGGCGGCTTGCGGGGCTGCCGGCGTGCCGCCCAGCCCAGGAAGCGCCAGTAAGCCCTTCGGTAGGGGCTGCGCACGCCCTGGACCCACAGCGAGCGCGCCACGATGGCCAGCTCGCCCCACGCGGCCGCGCGGGTCAGCCCGGGCGCCTCCTGCCAGTGGTGCAGGTGCTCGCGGCAGCGCGCGAAGTACGTGTCCGGGTCGTACAGGGTCTCGAGCACGCGCAGGTAGCCCTCCACCAGCGCGCTGGTGGGCATGCGCGTGACCACGTTGGTCAGCGCGAACATGTCCCCGGTCTCGTCGTCGGGGCGCAGCCGACCCTCCAGCGCCAGGCGCCGGTGGAGCGGCGTGCCGGGCAGGGCGATCAACATGCCGACCATGGCGTAGGCGATCCCGGCCCGCGTCAGAAGTCGATCATTTCGTCGAAGACGTCCGCGTCGTCGTGGTCGAAGCCCACGATCAGGCCGGCCCACACGTCCAGGCCCTGGCGGCGCAGGCTGCGCACCTGCTCGGCCAGGCTCCGGTGCAGGTTCTGCAGCTTGCGGGTCTCGCGCAGCGACTCCGCCCGCGGCGTCTCGATGCCGACGAAGACCACCGCGAAGCCGGCATCGGTCATGGCGCGCACCAGCTCCGGGTGGTCGGCCAGGTCGATGGAGGCCTCGGTGAAGAAGTCGAGCTGCGCGCCCGTGCGCCGGCGCCAGGCCGCTACCTCGCTCAGGAGCTCGCGCACGGCCTTCTTGTGCCCGATGAAGTTGTCGTCGACGAACATCACCCGCCCCTCGAAGCCGCTGGCGCGGATCGCCTCCAGCTCGGCGACTACCTGGGCGGGCTGCTTGGTGCGGGGCACACGGCCATAGAGGGTGATGATGTCGCAGAACTCGCACTGGAAGGGGCAGCCGCGCGAGAACTGCACGGCCAGGTAGTGGTAGGCGCCGGGCTCCAGCAGGTCGTAGCGCGGCACCGGCGAGAGGCGCAGGTCGGGCTTGCGCGCTTCGCGGTAGAGGGGCCGCGCGCGGCTGGCCTCCAGGTCGGCGGCCAGCTCAGGGATCAGCTCTTCGGCCTCGCCCAACACCCGGTGGTCGGCGTCGCCCAGTTGCTCGGGCCGCGCCGTCGCGAAGGGGCCGCCCACCACGCTGCGCACGCCGGCGCGCCGGCAGCGGCGCAGCACTTCTTCCAGCGACGCCCGCTGCACCAGCATGCCCGAGACGAAGACCACGTCGGCCCAGGCCAGGTCGGCGTCCTCCAGCGGCCGCACGCACAGGTCCACCAGGCGACACTCCCAGTGCGCGGGCAGGAGCCCCGCCACGGTGATGAGCGGCAGCGGCGCCACCAGCCAGTGGCGCCGTACCAGCGGCAGCATGTGGGCCAGGCTCCAGTAGGTCTCGGGGTAGGCCGGGTTCACCAGCAGGCAGCGCACGTCTCGCTCCACAGGGGTGTCGCCCCCCAGTCTATACTCTGAGCGTGCCGAGCCGGGATGTGTGGATCGACTTGGGCCTCACGGCGGTCTCGGCCGCGGCTTTCGGCCTGGCGTTTCCGCCCACCTCCTGGCTCCCCCTGGGCTGGTGTTCCCTGGTGCCCTTTCTGGTGGCAGTGCGCCGAGGCGGTGCGCTCCGGGCGCTGGGGCTGACCTGGCTGTGGTGTCTGGTGGCGGCCTACGTCGTGGGAGACTGGTTCGCCGGCTCGGTGGCGGAGTACTTCCACCAGCCGCTGCCACTGGCCATCGCGCTCTTCTTCGCGGTCTTCACGGTGATGGCCGGGCCCTATTACGCGGCCTTCGCCCTGGCCTACCGCGTGCTGGCGCGCCGCTTCGTGCTGGCGCTGCCCTTCCTGGCGGCGGCGGCTTGGGTGATGGCGGAGCTGGGGCGCGGCTCGCTCTTCACCGGCAGCGCTCTCTTCATCGGCAATCCGTGGGGCCTGCTGGGCTACTCCCACGCCGATGTGCTGCCCCTGGTGCAGGTGGCCTCGGCGACCGGGGTGTACGGCATCAGCTTCCTGCTCTTCAGCGTCAACGCGGCGCTGGCCGAGCTGGTGATCGCGGCGCGCGATGCGGCGCGCCGGCGCCGGGCCCTGGTCGCCTGCGCGCTGGCATTGGCTCCAGCCGGCGCCGCGGCGCTCTGGGGCGCCGCGGTCCTGCGCGGCGGCGTCGACGGACCTCTCGAGGAATCCACCACCGTCGCCGTCGCCCAGGGCAACGTGGACATCGGCTCGTGCTGGCGTTCCGACGCCTACGGCGAGAACCTCGGCGTCTATCTGCGCCTCACGGCGGCCGCCGCCGAGCGCGAGCGCCCGCGCATCGCCTTCTGGCCCGAGGCGGCGCTCACCTTCTTCCTGGAGGACGAGCCCTTGTATCGCGCGTCCATCGCGGGGCTGCTGCGCCGCGAGGATCTGGAGCTGGTGACCGGCGGGCCGCGCGCCTTCGGGGCCGCGCGCGATCGCTTCAGCAACAGCGTCTTCGTGCTGAGCCCGGGGGCCGAGGTCAGCGCGCGTTACGACAAGCAGTACCTGGTGCCCTTCGCGGAGTACTTCCCGCTCAAGGTGGACGCGCTGCGCCGCAACTTCGGGCGCATCCGTTTCTTCGAGCACGGCGAGCAGATCGCGCCCGTACCCACTCGCGCCGGCCCGGCCGGCGTGCTGATCTGCAACGAGTCCATGCTTCCCGAAGCCGCGCGCGAGCGCGTGTTGGCGGGGGCGGCCTACCTGGTGAACCCCTCCAACGACACCTGGATCTCCGATGTGGAGTACACCGAGCAGCAGCTCGACATCGCCCAGGTGCGTGCCGTGGAGCAGCGGCGCTGGCTGGTGCGCGCGTCCACCTCGGGCCCGTCGGCGCTGGTGGATCCCTGGGGCCGGGTACGTGCACGCACACCGGGGCTGCAGCGCGCGGTGGCCGTCGGCGAGATCTGGCCGCGCAGCGACCTGACCCTCTACGCACGCGTGGGTGATGCCTTCGCCTACGCGTGTGTCGTCGTGGTGCTCGTGGCGGTGCTGTGGGTGCGTCGCGCTGAACGTACGCTCTCGTAGCCGCGCGACTCGGCCCCGGCTCAGGTCAGGCGTCCGGCAGGGCCGAGACCCGCGACCAGGTGGTAGGCCTGGGTCCGGTTGGTGGCCAGAAAGTACTGCGAGGAGCGCAGGAAGATCCGGAAGACGCGCACGTCGCGCTCGCCGAAGCGCTCGGCCAGCGCCTTGGCTTCTCGGTCCAGGGCGTTCGCCCAGTCCCGACAGGTGAGCGCGTAGGACACGGTGTCGTCGCCCAGCTCGTGCAGGTTGAAGCCCGCGCGGATCAGCGCCTCGCTGAGCCTCGGCAGGTTCACGTAGCG
>CAMYOO010000334.1 GCA_947260035.1 uncultured delta proteobacterium | reverse complement strand
TGGTGCAGGGACGCGTCGGGGCGGTAGCCGCCGCCTACGCGGACCGCGACGCCGCCGCCGCGGACGATGTGTGGCGACGCGACCAGGAGGTGGACGACGGCTACCACGGCGCGTTCCGCGAGTGCCTGACCTACATGATGGAGGATCCCCGGACGATCGGGGCCTACACCCAGCTGTTGCAGGTGGCCAAGAACATCGAACGCATGGGCGACCACTGCGCCAACGTGGCCTCGAGCATCCACTACCTGGTCGAAGGCGCCTACATCGACGACGCCCGCCCCAAGGGCGAAGACACCGCGTTCACGGTCGTGGATCCGCCGCCGGGTAGCTGATCGGCCATCCTTAGGCGGCCGAGCCCCTCCGCTCGCCTGCGGCTCACTGCGCGCCCTCGTCCAGCTTCCGAGTTCGTGCGTAGATGGTTGCCTCGGGCTTGCGGGCCATAGGCTCGGGAGGGCTGATGGTTTCGGGCAGGGCTACGGGCCGGTCTCTTCGTGGACCGCACGTGGCGGGAAGCCGGCGGCAACTAAAGGGACAGTCCCGTTAGTTGCCGTGCGCGCCCTCGGCCTGCGCGGTGCGCGGGCGAACTCCGGCGGCTCGGGCTTGCGGGCCCCAGGCTCCGCAGTCTGCGTGGACTTCTGTAGGGCTACGCGTAGGCCTACGCGCAGGGACAGGCGCGTAGCCCTACCGGCCTGCGCGCGAGGACCTGGCCTATTGCCCGCAAGACCGAGCCACCGGAGTGCGCAATGGCACTCCGGTGGCTCGAGGGCGCGCAGTGAGCCGAAGGCGAGCGTAGGGGCTCGGCCGCCTAAGGATCTAGAACTTGAACACCAGGTCCGCCTGGATCCGGATGCGATCTGAGTCCTTCACCGCCTCGCTTGCCGGCTCGATGTCGTTATCGATCACGTCGCTGAAGAACATGGTCAAGTTGGCATCCGTGTTCTTCATGATCTGCCGGCTGGCGTAGACGACCGGACCCTCGCGGTTCGTGCGCCCATCGAACAGGTCGCTGTCGATGAACTGCGAAGGGAAGGCGTTGGCCTCGATGTGGTAGTAGCCGAAGCCGAGCTTGACCCACTTCTTCTTGTTGCCGATCTCGAAGCCGGTTCCCCAGGCGGTGTCCGCGTCGCCGGCGTTGTAGAGGGCCGAGCTGGTCGCCTGGAAGTTCTGCGACCACTGGCCGAAGACCATCATGGGCCAGTCTTCGATGCCCTCGTACTTGGCGACCCCGGTCAGGTGGAACACCCGGATCGGGTCATTGCCTCCACCGGCGATGCCGTCGCGCACGTTGCCGCCGGCGCTTGTCACGCCGCCGCGCCCGGAGGCGCCGCGCTCGATGAACGGGCCGTCCACCGATCGGAACTCGTAGTAGCTGGCGCGGCCGCCCAGCCTGACATCCTCCGTCAGTTCGTGGATCACACCGCCCTGGAGCCCCCACATGTGCGGATCGCTGGCCTGGCTGTTCTCGTCGATGATGTAGTAGCCGAAGTTCCCGAACATGCGCGTGGCATCGCTGAAGTTCTTCGTGTAGCGGAGCGACACGCCCTCGGGATTGATGTCCCGGTCCCAGAGCATGTAGTCCTTGTCTTCCTTCCACACGAACGGGTTGGGCACCTTGCCCAGCTCGGCGACCCACTTGCCCCCGAAAGGGGACCACTCCGCGGGAGCGGTCAGCTTCGCGTAAGCCCGGTCGAGGCGGATGTCGTCGGTGTCGAAGTCGGGGCCGCTGCCCAGGGTCTGGTTGGTGCTGCGGTCGTCGTTGTCGCCCGACGCCAGTCGGAAGATCACGTCGGCGTGCTCGTTGACGTTGACCTTTGCATTCAGCCGGAAGCGGTATCGGATCCGGAAGCGGTTGTCGCGGTCGTTGCCGGCGTCGTCCCGGCTGTAGAAGAAGCTCTCGTGGCGGAAGCGGAAGTCGCCCCACCATTCGAGCTTGGGCATGAAGCCCTCCTTCTCCTTCTCGTAGCGGGCGTTCTTGGCGGCCATGCGCTGGTACTCGCCCTCGTCCACGATCCCGCGCTCCTTCAAGACCTCCAGGATCTCGCTGACGACGGCTCCGTCGTCCTGCTTGTCGTCTGCGGCTGCCGCCGGGCCGGCGACCAGCGCGAGCGCGAGCAGAAGCCCCCCGATTCGTGACAGTTTCACGAACTTCCCTCCTTGAAATCGGATTGAGAACACCGATGGCCCGGACACTACGGGCCATCCGTGACGATCCTGTGTCGAAAGGGCGGCTAGTGTAAGGAGAACCTGGCCCGACGAGCGTCAGGCGGGGCGCCGGTCGGCGCGGGGCAGGGTGAAGCGGAATGTCGAGCCGACGCCCACCTCGCTCTCCAGGAGGATCTCGCCCCCCAGGGATTGAACCAGGTGCTTCACGATGGAGAGGCCGAGGCCGGTTCCACCCAGGGCCCGAGATCGGCTCTCGTCCACCCTGTAGAAGCGCTCGAAGATGCGCGCCTGGTCCTCGGGAGGGATGCCGATGCCCGTGTCGGAGACGGCCACCTGCACGGCATCGGCTCGAGCGCCGATCTCCACCTGGATGCGGCCGCCCGGATCGGTGTACTTGGCGGCGTTGTCCAGCAGGTTGGAGATCACCTGCTCGACGGCGCGGCGGTCCGCCCAGGCCGGTGCCGCGTCCGTGTCCCGCACCTCCGCCGTCAGTGCGCGGGCGCTCAGTCGCGGCTCCAGATCCGTCAGCAGGGCGCGGGCCAGACGCGCCACGTCCACCTCGGACCGCTGCAGGGCGACGCGCCGACTCTCGATCCGGGACAGCTCCATCATGTCGGCGATCAGGCTCTCCAGACGCTCGGAGTTGCGGACGATCACCTCGAGCTGGCTGCGGGCTTTGTCCGGCGGCACCGAGCCGGCCAGCAAGGTCTCGGCGAAGCCTCGAATCGCCGTCAGCGGTGTCTTCAGCTCGTGGGAGGCATTGGCGACGAACTCCCGGCGGATGCGCTCCAGGCGCCGCAGCTCGCTTACGTCGTGGAACACGCCCACGCACCCCATGCGCGGACCGCTCTCCGGGAAGGCGGCGGCGTGGATCAGCAGCGTGCGCTCGCCTACCTCCACCTCCTGCACCACCGGTACGCCGGACTCCGCTGTCTCGTGAAGGGCGGCATCGATCTCGGGATGACGCACCACCTCGACGAGCTTGCGCCCCTCGACCTCGCCCCAGATCGAGAGCAGCTCGCGCAGGCGCGGATTGGCCAGGGCCACCCGGCCGTCGGTGTCCAGGACCAGAACGCCCTCCACCATGCCGGCCAGCACCGCGCCCAGCTGCTCCTTCTCTGCGGTCACCTCGTCGAAGCGCAGGCCCAGCTGCCCGGCCATGCCGTTGATGGCCAGCGCGATCTCGCCCAGCTCGTCATCGGAGCGCGGTCGGATGCGGCGCTGCAGGTCGCCGCCTGCGATGGCGCGCAGCGCGTCGCGCATCTCCGACAGGGGCCGAACGGCCAGTCGCGAGATGGCGAACGCCAGAAGGATTGCGGCGCCCAGGCCCAGCGCACCGGCCAGAGCCAGGCGGCGGCGCAGGCCTGCGACGGCGGCCTCCACGTCGGCCAGCTCCACGGCCAGGCGCACCACGCCTTCGCCGTCGCCGCCGCGTGGGATCGCCACGTACAGCAAGCGCACGCCGATGCTCGCGCTGCGCCGCGCCGAGACGCCCGTGCGGCCCGCCAGCGCCGCCACCACCTCGGGCCGATCGGCGTGGTTCTCCAGCTCTGCAAGGTTCTCGATGCGAACCGCGGAGTCCGCGACCACGGAGCCGTCGGCGGCGATCAGCGTGATTCGCGCATCGGTTGCGGGCGCGGCGCGTTGGGCCAGGGCGTCCAGCTCCGGCGTGGCGGAGTTGGCGATGGGCAGCTCGCTCATCAGCACTCGAACCAGCGCGGCCTCGTGGGCCAGCGCTTCCTGGATGCGCGCCATCTCGCGCTGGCGCAGCCCGCGCTCCGCCACCCAGGACGTAGCCAGCAGCGTCACGGCCACCAGGCCGCACAGCGCGACCATCAGTTTGCGCTGGATGCGCGGCACCCGCGTTCCTACTCGGCGAACCGGTAGCCGACTCCCCGCACGGTCTCGATCAGGTCGGAGGCGGCGCCGAGCTTCTCGCGCAGCCGCTTGAGGTGGGTGTCGATGGTTCGCGTGGTGACGGCGATGTCCGTGCCCCAGACCTCGTCCAACAGCCGCTCGCGCGTCATCACGCGGCCCGGCCTACGCATCAGCGATTCGAGGATCTGGAACTCCTTGGCCGTCAGCGGCACGTCCT
>CAMYOO010000333.1:2741-6361 GCA_947260035.1 uncultured delta proteobacterium | reverse complement strand
GTCAGTCCGGACGGCCCGCCGTCTGATGCAGCCACGACTTCCCAAAGATGATCCCGTCGAAGGCGACGATGATCTTCTTCAGCCAGTACTTGCCTTCGGGGCTGTCGGACAGCGCCAC
This sequence comes from uncultured delta proteobacterium, assembly GCA_947260035.1. Classification (GTDB taxonomy): domain Bacteria; phylum Myxococcota_A; class UBA9160; order UBA9160; family JAFDET01; genus JAFDET01. Next base: position 6,243 of record CAMYOO010000333.1, on the reverse strand, counting down.
GGCGATGTAGGCGCGCCGGCCGCGCTCGACGATGACCGAGTCCGAATGGTAGGTGCGCCAGCTCCCGGACTTCCGGAACAGGTCCGCGGCCGGGTTCACCTGCGCCAGGGCGCCCACGAACTTGTGGTAGATGCCGGGGTTGGAGAGGATCTCCTTCATCTTCGCGCTGTACTCCGGCGTGACGAGCCGGCCTCTCTGGAGCATGTAGAAGTAGCGCGCCACCTGCATGGCCGTTGCGCCGTGGGAAAGGTTGTGGAGCGGGTCGCGTTTCCAGAGGCCCGCCTTGCCGTAGTCCTTGCCGACCCACAGGCCGCCGTTGTGCTTCGGGTCGTAGAGCCGGTAGCGGGGTGAGAGCAGGACCCGGGCGATGTAGTCCTTGCCCACCTCGTTCATCATGGCGGTGGCCGCGGTGTTGGACGAGACGCGGATCATGTCCACCAGCGCCTGCTCGGTGCGAGCGTCCAGCTTCATCCGCCCTTCGGCGATCTTTTCGAACGCGCCCAGCAGCACAGCGATCTTGGGCAGGCTGGCGGCGTACATCATGACGTCGCCGTTGATCGAGGCGACCCGGGGCTTCTTCAGGTTGCTGATGTCCACCAGCACGGTGGCCAGCTTGCGTCGGCGCACCGCATTCTGCAGGCCCTGCTTGCCCAGCTCTTCGAGAACCAGCGCTTCCAGCTTGGGGTCCACATAGTCCCAGAGCGGAGCCTGGTCCTCGAAGGGGGCGATCCGATCCAGGTCGTACTGCCGCTGCAGGCGGGGATCGTCGAAGATCTCGTAGCCGGAGGACGGGTCGTCGTCGTCGCCCAGGTCGTCGGCCAGGACGGCGCCCGGCGCCAGCAGCACCAGTGCAGCCAGGAATGCGATCCAGGGTTCAATCCGCACGACTGTTCTCTTCGGTCAGGCGGCGGTTCTCCCGTACCACGACCAACGCCAGGACGATCCAGGCCAGCGCCAGCGCCACGGTGAACGCAAAGTAGGCGCCCGTGGAGAGGGCCAGCACCTGGACGCCGATCAGCACGGTCAGGGCGGCCAGGCCGTCGCCCATGCGCACGAAGAGCGTGTCGATGGTGGGTTTGCCCTTGTACTTCATCTCGGCCGTCACGGGCAGCCACAGCACGTGGCGGGCCGTGTTGTTGATGGAGTAGTCGGTGGAGTTCTCGGCGATCTTCATCACCTTGACCACCGCCAGGACCGGCAGGAGCGCCATGGTCGTATAGCTGGCCAGGGCGATCACCGGCATCGCCAGGAGGATCGCTGCGAAGCCGCCGTACTTCAACAGGCGCGACGCGACCAGCGCCTGGAGCAGCAGCGCGAACACGTTCACCCAGAAGAAGAAGTTGCCGTAGAAGGCGGTGGTGCCGTCCCGGGTGAACTCGAGCAGCGCGGCCTCGTCCACCACGCCCTGCTTTGCCGCGCTTTCGGCCAGCGATTCCTGGACCACGCGAAAGAGCAGGTTCTCCCCATTGGTGTTGACCCAGCTGAGCAACAGCGTGACGCCCGCTACGGGAAGCAGGTAGCGGCTGCGCAGCACCATGGAGAGTGAGCCGCCCTGGTCGTCGGGAGGCCGCGGCGGGCGCGTGGCCCGGACGCCGGAGCCGTCGCCGACGGGGCCGCGGCGGTCCGCCCAGTGCGTGAGTGCGATCGAGGCCGCCAGGGGCAGCAGCGCCACCAGCAGCAGGCTCTTCTTGACGGCATCTTCCTGGCCCACCACCACCTCGGTGAGCCAGGAGCCGAACGCGGCTCCCGCGGTGGCGCCGATGGCGATCATGGGCAGCAGCCGGTCGCCCTGTTCCTCGTTGTAGACGTCGGCCACGAATGCCCAGAACTGCGCGACCACGAAGACGCCGAAGATGCCCACCCAGAGGTAGAAGGCAATGCCGGCTCCCGGGAGGTTGCGGACGAAGAAGTCGGGCTGCAGCAGCCAGAAGACCACCAGGTTGGACATCAGGAAGAGCGTGGCGAAGGTGATCAGGCGGGCGCGCGCCAGGCGGCTGGCCATGCGCCCGTAGACGGACACGACGCCGATCAGGAACAGGCTCTGACCGAAGGCCGAGTAGGCTTTCACCTCCATCTTCGAAAGGTTCCCGATGTCGGAGACGGAGATCCAGCCCTCGCGGAGGGGCTTGATCAGGTAGTAGGCGCACAGGATCAGGAACACGTTGGCGAACAGCACCAGCGAGGTGCGGCCTTCCCGGGGCTGCACGTCGGTGAAGACGCGCAGCAATCGCTCGGTGCGGCTGAGCGTCACCCGATCGCGGCCGCCAGGGCGCCGAGGATGCCTCCGGCCAGGAGCAGGGCCGTCGCCACCAGGCCGATCAGGAAGCCGGGGCCCCGCTGCGGCGGGTCCTGCACGTAGCCGCGCCAGTAGAGGGCGCGGCCGACCATGAAGACCAGCCCGAGCAGCGCCGCCCCGGGAGGGCTGACGAAGCGGGCGAACATCCAGAGCGCCGGCAGGAACACGATCAGCTGCTCCAGGGTGTTCCCCTGGACGCGGACGGCGCGCTCGAAGGAGACGTGTCCCGTCATGGAGGGGGCGGCCACCTGATGGCGGCCCCGTGCCACGCCGGCCCGAACCGTGAAGAACAGATATTCGGCCAGCACCAGCCCGGCCACGATCGCGACCCACTCCAAGGAATTCTCCTTCCGACGCCCCGCATAGGATACTCCCCCGCTGGGGCGCGCTACCCTCCCGCCCTCGGGCGACAGGCCGCCCACGGGAGCAAGCGTGCGAGAGACCCTCCGGCAGCTCGTCGTCCTCCAGCGCGTCGATGACGAGCTGGCCGGGGTGAAGCTCGAGGCCGAGGGCCTGCCGGCTCGCTGCGAGGCCGCAGAGGGCGAGCGCACCGCCTCTCAGGCCGCGCTGGAGGGGGTCGGAGAGGCCCTCAAGGCCCGCGAGCTGGAGCAGCGGGGCCTGGAGTCGGAGCTGGCCGACGCCGAGGAGCGCATCCGCCATCTGGAGAGCCAGACCGCCCAGGTGAAGAGCAACGAGGCCTACCATGCCCTGCTGGCCGAGATCGACGCTGGCAAGCAGTCCAAGGACGATCTCGAGGAGCGCATCCTGGAGGCCATGGAAGTGGTCTCCGAGCAGCGCAATGCCCTGACCGCCGCCGAAGCAAACGCCCGGGCCACCAACTCGCGTGTGGACGAGGAGCTGGCGCGGATCGAATCCCGGGAGACCGAGCTGGCCAAGGACCGCGACCGCTTGAGCGCCGCGCGGGACGAGGCCGCCAACATGCTCGATCCGGACGCCCGCAGCCGCTACGAGCGGGTGGTGGAGCGCCGGCGCCCCGGCATCGCGATCATCTCCAAGGAGGTTTGCTCGGGCTGCCGGGTCGGAATTCCTCCCCAGGACTTCGTCGAGCTCATCTCGGCCACCAGCCTCCTCCAGTGCCGCACCTGCAAGCGGGTGCTGGTCCACCGGGACATGCTCGGCAACGGAGACTGAGGCCGGTACGAAAAGCGCGGGTCGGCGGGAGGTTGGCGCACCTCCTGCGAATGC
>CAMYOO010000333.1:0-2721 GCA_947260035.1 uncultured delta proteobacterium | reverse complement strand
TACGCATTATTGCGTCAATGCGGTCTGCTATGGTGGGCCACCTCGGCCCCCCAATCCGACTCCGGCGGGGCACGTTCGGAGATCCATGCGCGACAAGGACCGGTACTGGGATTGCCTCGACGAAGCGATGCAGGCCGCCCAGGAAGGGCGGACCGATGCGGCGCTGGCGTGGCTCGACCAGGCGTTGGAGGAGAACCCGGGCGGCGCTGAGGCGCGCAACGGACGCGGCGAGATCCTCTGGGACGAAGGCAAGGTGGAGGAGGCCGTCTACGAGTTCGACCAGGCGCTGGAGGCCGATCCCAAGTTCACCACCGCCCACCTGAACCGGGCCGAGCTTCTGATCGAGGAGTTCGCCGAGTACGAGCAGGCCATCGATCACTGCGACCGGCTGCTGGGCGGCGGACCCGAGCTGCCGCGGCCGGACCGCCCCACCGAAGCCGAGATCCTCTACCTGAAGAGCAAGGCCCTCTTCTATCTGGACGACCTGGACGGCGCCCTGTTCCTGGTGCGGCGCGCCCTGCGGGCCGGCGGTGAGCAGTCCATCTACCGGGCCTTCGAAGGCCAGATCCTCTACGAAATGGGCAACTTCGAGGAGGCCCGTCGCCCCCTGGAGCGGGCCGTGGCCATGGATCCGGAGTCGGGCCATGCCGTCTACCACCTGGGCCTGACCCTGGAGCGTGTGTCCGAGGACCGGGAGGAGTCGGAGCGCTGCTTCGAGCGGGCCGACGCGTTGGACCCGGAGCACTACCCGATGCCCATCCAGATCGACGAGCCTCGCTTCGAGCGCGCCGCCGAGGAGGCGCTGCGCAACCTGCCGCGTTCGATCCGGGACTACGTCGAGGGCGTGCCGGTCCTGGTGGAGGAGTTCCCCTCGACCGAGCTGGTGTCGAAGGAGAACGTCTCGCCCCAGATCCTGGGGATCTTCATCGGCGTTCCGCGCACCGAGGCCAGCGTGACCCAACCCCAGGCCGATCTGGACCGCGTGATCCTGTTCAAGCGCAATCTCGAGCGCATGTGCCGCAACGAGGGCGAGCTGATCGAGCAGATCCAGATCACCGTCACGCCGATCCATCCGCGCTGGCTGCGTTGCGCTCCTTGCGCCGTAGCTACGGCTATGGCTCAGTCGCGCGCCTTGCCAGCGCGGCGTCTCGACGCCCGGCCGGCGCACCCCATCTTGGGTCAGGCTCCTATACTGAGTTCGTGAGCGACGTCCGCGGCCTGGTCGATGGGCTCGAGGCGATCGTCGGGCGGGAGCGCTGCCTGTCGCGCCCCGAGGAGCTCTTCGCCTATGAATGCGATGGGCTGACCCTGCACCGGGCCCGGCCCGGCGCGGTGGTGCTGCCCCGCGATACCGGCGAGGTCGTGCGCGTGGTCAAGCTCTGCCGCCGCCACGGCGTGTCCTTCGTGCCGCGCGGCGCCGGCACCGGTCTCTCCGGGGGCGCGCTGGCCCTGGACGGCGGCGTGATGATCGAGTGCTCGCGCATGGACCGGGTGCTGGAGGTGAACGCCGAAGAGGGCTTCGCCGTGGTGCAGCCGGGGGTGATCAACGCGCACCTCTCCGACGTGGCGCGTCCCCACGGCCTCTTCTACGCGCCCGACCCGTCCAGCCAGGCGGCCTGCACCATCGGCGGCAACGTGGCCGAGAACTCCGGTGGGCCCCACACCCTGAAGTACGGGACCACCACCAACCACGTGCTGGCCCTGGAGCTGGTGCTGCCCGACGGTGAAGTGGCGCGCATGGGCTCGGTGGCGGGCTGGGACGCCGGCTACGACCTGCGCGGGGCGGTGGTGGGCGCCGAGGGCACGCTGGGAATCGTGACCGAGGTGACCGTGCGCCTGGTCCCCCTTCCCGAAGCCGTGGAGACGCTGCTGGCGGTCTTCCCCGACGTGGTGACGGCGTGCCGCGCGGTCGGCGCCGTGATCCGCGCCGGCCTGGTCCCGGCGGCGTTGGAGATCGTCGACCGCCGCACCATCGAGGCCGTCGAGGCCAGCGTGTATGCGGCGGGCCTCCCACGCGACGCCGGCGCCGTCCTGATCGCCGAGCTCGACGGGCCGCCCGGGCCCCTGGCGCGCGAGGTGGAGAGCGTGCGCACGCTATGCGCCGCTGAGGGCGCGAGCCGCGTGGAGGTCGCCCGCGACGAGGAAGAGCGCCAGCGCTTCTGGCGGGCCCGCAAGGGGGCCTTCGGCGCCATGGGCCGGCTGGCGCCGGACCTCTACGTGCACGACGCCGTGGTGCCGCGCCCGCGGCTCCCGGAGGTGCTCGAGACGATCTGCGCCATCGCCGATCGGCACGGCCTGCGCCTGTCCAACGTCTTCCACGCCGGCGACGGGAACCTGCACCCGAACATCTCGTTCGACCGCCGCGATCCCGACGAGCTGCAGCGCGTGATGGCGGCGGGTGAGGAGATCCTGCGCGCGTGCGTCGACGCCGGGGGGGTCATCACCGGCGAGCACGGCATCGGCACCGAGAAGCGCGACTACATGGGCCTGCTCTTCGATGAGGACGATCTGGAGCCCATGCGGCGGCTGCGTGCCAGCTTCGATCCCGACGGTGTCTGCAACCCAGGCAAGATCTTTCCGACGACGCGCTTCTGCATGGAGTCGAACCCGAAGGCGCGCGGCTACGACGAGGTGCCCCTGTGAGCCTGGACGCCGAGCGGCTGCGCAAGACGCTGGGCGCCGATGCGGTGTCCGACGCTGCGGGGGAGATCGACGGTGTGA
>CAMYOO010000332.1 GCA_947260035.1 uncultured delta proteobacterium | reverse complement strand
CTGCGCGCCCAGCACCTGCTCCGAGCGGCTGGTGGCGCTGGTCATCAACACGCGCCCGTCGATGCTGATCAGGAAGTCGCGATCGCCCCGGCGCCGCAGCTCGAGCACACCATCCGGCGTCTCGACGCGCTCCAGCACCTCCCACGGCCGACTCATTCCGGATCTCCCCCGCGCCTTTCGGCCGCGCGAGGGTGCCACGGTTCACGGGTGCCTCAAAGCACCCAGAGATTCGCGCGTACGCCCGCCCTCGACCCGCTGCCTAGACGACCCGCGTCCCCAGCCCCGCCTTCTCCAGTCCCTCCCGCACGTGCTGGGACACGTCCGATGACGGGATGTAGCGCGTCAAGAAACGGGCAGGATCGCGAGCGAAGCGCGGATTCAGTTGTACGACTCGGCTCACCTCGGCATGCGCCGCGCGCCTGAGGCCGAGCTGACCCAGCGCCGCCGCGCGCTCCAGCGGGCCCCAGAAGAAATCGGGCATGCCGAAGCGGATCGCTGCACTGAGCGCTGCCTCGTAGTCACTTTTCCGGCAACAGGCCAAGAAGCGCGGATGGTTGATCCAGCCGGGGAGGGCATCTGCGTCTGCATCCGTCGCGACCTGGATACAGCCATCGGCGTCGACGTCGGTTACAAGGGTGATGAGCCATTCACCGTTCGCCGCGGTTGCCGGGTCACCCGCACTGAGCCGGCGGGTCTCACGTCCGCATCGGCCAGCGCGGGAGAGTTCCCCGGTCACCAGCGCCAGGAGCCCGTCGACGAACTGGACCCGAGGGTGCGACGGCAACCGGGCGCTCGCCGCCTCCATGGCCTTGAATGCCTCGTCGAGCGTCGCGTCGCTCCCCGCGTAGCCGAGGCTGAATCCATCGAGCGACAACCCGGCATGGTAAGCCAGGAGATCCACGTCCTCGGGAGAGGTCCCAAGCGCCTCGACCACTGCCCGGTAGGCTCGTTGATGAGCGCTCTTCGACGCGACCGCGGAGTACGACCGAGCGAGGCGAAGGGCCAACTCGGTTCTTCGGGAGGCTTCGGGAAGGTGCCGGAAGGAGATCTCGGCCAGATAGCTGCCGGGCGAAACCCGGATGACCAGCTTCGATCGCGCGCCGTCTGTGGAGTGAAACAGCTCGAGCGCCGTGCGCAGCCGGTGGGCGTTGACACGAACGACGGGATTCCGCGAGCTCTTGAAGGAGGGACCCAGGCCGAAGACCCGCTCCGCTACCGCGGCCGCCGTGACATCCGCGCCGCGGCCTTCGTCTACGCCAACTACGGCGACGCGCGTATCGAGAGCTCGACCCTGCGCGGAGAGTTCGAGCGTAACAATCTCTTCTTCCTGAATCTCATCTTCAACTGGAAGAAGACGCCCTGGAGCGGCTGACCGGGTAACGCGGGCAGGCACCTCCGAACGAGGATCGTCGGCGCCGGACGAACCGCGATGGGTTTCCCGCTACGGTCGGGGCTCATGAGATGGGTCCTACGGATCGCCCCTATTCCCGAGACGCGGCAGCCAGCGGGGGACGCGGCGGCAGTACGCTTCGTACTCTGTGCCGAACTGGCGGCGCAGGGTCGGCTCCTCGTAGAGGAGCACGAAGAGGTGGAAGATCAGCCAGATCCCGGCGGCGTAGGCGAGCAGCACGACGCTTCCCAGCACCAGTGCTTCGCCCAGCAGGATTCCCACCACCGCGACGTAGCCCGGGTTGCGCACGCGGCGGAAGGTTCCGCCCACGACCAGCTTCTCGGTCGGCGCAATCGGGGCCGGCGTTCCGTGGCCCTCCTCGACGAAGCGCCACAGGAACTCGAGGAAGAGCGGGATCGCGGCGATCAGCACCAGGACACCGGCCACGCGGGTCAGGCTGGTTCCGAGCAGGGGCTCCTGAGACTGGAAGCCGGTCAGCGCCCAGGGCAGGTAGATCATCACCGTGCCGGGAAGCACCAGAACGAAGAGCAAGGTGCCCAGCCAGGGCCGCAGGGTCGAGCGTCGGTCGGAAGCCACGCCTCATCATGGCCCCGTGGCGGGGGTGCCTGTCAAGGCACTCGGCTCAGGCTCGGCGCGCCTCGTGGCGGTCTCTCGACCCCAGGCGCAAGCCGCATTCGGCGCAGGAGCGGCGCAGCGGCAGGGGCAGCGAGCGCGGCAGGCCGTAGAAGCTTCGGGCGCAGCGCGGGCAGGCCCGAATCAGCAGCGTGACGGCGTGCTGCACCACAAGGATGGAGCCGGTGGCATGGCCGACCAGCAGCACCAGCAGCAGGAAGTGGAGCACCGGAGTGCCGGCTGCCAGGGCCGGCGCCAGCCAGACCAGGGCGGCGGTCGCTGCGGTCAGCAGCACCATCTCCGCCGCCACGTAGCGGCGGCTGGCGTCCCACTCCTTCAGCTCGAAGTCCAGCGAGCCCACGGCGTACCTCGAAGGGGAGAGCCTCCGTCGTTGCACATCGGCGGGTGTTCGCGGGGGCTTGAGCCGGCGCGGCGCCTAGCGGCGAGCCTCGGCGCGGATGCGTGTCTTCGACGCGGCCCAGGAGCAGATCGGGCAGGCGGCCAGGTCGTGCCCGCGGGCGGGGCAGTGGCTGCGCCCGAAGTAGATGATCTGCAGGTGGATCTTTCCCCACTTCTCGGCGGGGTAGACCTTCTTCAGGTCGCGCTCGGTCTGCACCACGTTCTTGCCGGAGGAGAGCCCCCAACGCGCGGCCAGCCGGTGGATGTGGGTGTCCACCGGGAAGGCGGGTCGGCCGAAGGCCTGCACCAGTACCACGCTGGCCGTCTTGTGCCCCACGCCGGGCAGCGCCTCCAGCGCGTCCAGGTCGTCGGGCACGCGGCCGGCGTGCTCTTCCACCAGGAGCCGGGAGAGCTCGCGGATGGCCTTGGCCTTCTGGGGTGCGAGGCCGCAGGAGCGGATCAGCCCCTGGATCTCCGAGGTGCGCAGCTTGGCCATCTCGGCCGGCGTGCGCGCCCGGGCGAAGAGCGCCGGCGTCACCTGGTTGACGCGCTCGTCGGTGCACTGGGCCGAGAGCACCACCGCCACGAGCAGGGTGTACGGATCCTCGTGGGAGAGCGGCACCGCCGGCAGCGGGTGGATCCGGTCCAGGATCGTCTCGATCTTGCGCGCCTTCTCTAGCCGGGTCATGGGATATGCTCAACGGTACCCGAAGCGGAGGCGAGCGTGAGCGATCTGGCCGGCAAGCAGTGCATCCCGTGCAAGGGCGGCGTTCCGCCCCTGCGCGGCGCCGAGCTGGACGCGCTCCTGGAGCAGCTGGGCGGAGGCTGGCAGGTGGTGGACGAGCACCATCTGGCCAAGGACTATCGCTTCCCGGACTTCGTCGGGGCGCTGGCCTTCACCAACCGCGTGGGCGGGATGGCGGAGGAGCAGCAGCATCACCCGGACATCCACCTGTCCTGGGGCCGCGTGCGCGTCGAGATCTGGACCCACAAGATCGACGGACTCACCGAGAGCGACTTCGTCTTCGCCGCCAAGGCGGACCGGCTGGAGTCGGCCGAGGGCGCCTAGTCCGTCTAGTCCGTCTAGTCGGTCTAGCCCGCTTCGCTCGCTTTCTCGATCCGGTCCATCAGGGCCACCAGCTCGGGTCGGGCGGCCACGATCTCGGGCCCGCGCGGGTACGTGCCACGGCGCGTGGAGTCCAGCATCGCG
>CAMYOO010000331.1 GCA_947260035.1 uncultured delta proteobacterium | reverse complement strand
CTCCAGGGCATCGCCGCGGCGGAACGAACCGAGCCCGGACCCACTGGAGGCGCCGTGTGACCGACGCCCTGTACCGACGCATGCCCGACCTGCCCTCGACGCACCTGTTGGGATCGGGGACGGCCATGTGTGCCGGCTGTGGCGGCCTCCAGGCCGTACACGAGATCTACGACGTACTCGGTGAGAATACCGTGTTCGTGAACGCCGCCGGCTGCATGACCCTGCTCTCCGTGTACCCGTTCACCCCCTTCCGCGGGTCCTGGCTCTACACGGCCATGGCATCGGCACCTGCGGGCGCCCAGGGCGTGCGCGACGCGTTGGACCTTCTGGTGGCGAAGCAGCGCATCCCCGCCGAGGAAGATCTGCAGGTGGTGGTGCTCACGGGAGACGGAGCCGCGTATGGAATGGGCCTCTCGGCCACGTCGGGCGCCATCGACCGGGGGCTCGACTTCCTCTACGTCTGCTACGACAACGAGGGCTACGGCAACACCGGCCAGCAGACCTCACCCGCCACGCCCCACGCCGCGCGCACCTCCACCAACACCGGCGCCGTTGGCTACCCCGGCTACAAGAAGGATCTGTTCGACATCTGGGTGGCCAACCGACCGGCCTACGCCGCTACGGTCATCGGCGCGGAGCCGTTGGACCTGGCGCGCAAGATCGAGAAGGCCAAGGGCATCCACGGACCGAGGCTCATCCTGTCCCTGGCGCCCTGCCCCACAGGCTGGGACTTCGAGCCGCAGGATGCGGTCGAGATCGGCCGCCTGGCCGTGCGGACCGGCGTGTGGCCGCTCAAGGAATGGGTGGACGGACGCGTGGTCCACACCAAGGTGCGGCGGCCCCGCGTTCCGGTGGAGGAGTACCTGAAGCTCCAGGGCCGCTTCCGGCATCTCTTCGAGCCCCGGCGCAATGAGGCCCTGCTCGCGGAGATCCAGGCCCGCGTAGACGCCTACTGGGAATCCGTCGAGTGAGCGATCGGGCCGGCCGGCAGCGGGGGGGGCGACGAGCCGCTGCTCGGCGCCACGCTCCCCGAGCACTTCGCGGCGCTGATCGAACGCTTCGGCGACCGCGAAGCCGTGGTGGCCCGGCCGCAGAAGCGTCGGAGGCGCCTACGCGCAACTGAATTCGCGTCAGCCGATTCGCGGCTCGTCGTCTTTCGGATCATCCGCATCGAGGTCGTACACGACCTTCTCCTCGCGCGGTCCCCAGCCGTCGTCGCCGTAGAAGCGCACGTCCAGGCGCTGTTCCTGCACCGCGCGTTCGAAGCGGCGGCGCAGCTCCCGTTTGGCGAGGCTGCGGAAGCCCGGCACCAGGCACAGGAAGCCGAAGGCGTCGGTCAGGATGCCGGGCGTGACCAGCAGCGCGGCAGCCACCAGGATCAGCACGCCGTCCACCAGCGAGCCGGCCGGCAGGCGACCGGCCTCGCTCTCCTCCTGGAGCTTGCGCAGCACGCCCATCCCCTGCTGCCGTGCCAGGGAAGCGCCCACGATGCCGGTCACGACGATCAAGCCCAGGGTGGCCGGCGTGCCGATGCGGCCGCCCAGCTCGATCAGCAGCGCCAGCTCCACGGCCGGAAGCACCACGAAGAGGAGGAGGAGTCGCCCCGGATCCGGACGCGTTCGCGATATCATCGGCCCATGAACGATTTCCGCGACCGCGTCGTCCTGCTGACTGGAGCTGCCGGCGGAATCGGGGCGGCGCTGGCCCGGGCCTTCGCCGCGGCGGGCGCCCGCCTGGCCCTGGTGGACCGGGACGAAGCCGGCCTGGCCCGCGTGGCCGACGCCCTGCCCGACACCACCCAGGTCAGCCTCCATCCGCTGGATCTGGCCGACTTCTCGGCCTTCGACGGCCTGTTGGCGGACGTGATCGCCGCACACGGCCAGGTGGACGTGTTGGTGAACAATGCGGGCCTCACAGTGCACGGCACGTTCGCCGACCACACCGCCGCAGACCTGGATCTCGTGCTGGACGTGGACCTGCGCGCGCCCGTGCACCTGACCCGGGTCGCCCTGCCTCATCTTCTGCGGGCAGAGCGGGCGCACGTGGTGCTCGTCTCCAGCATGGCGGGCGGCCTCGCATTCCCCTTTCAGAGCGCGTACAGCACAGCCAAGTTTGGGCTGCGCGGTTTCGGCGCCGCGCTGCGCATCGAGCTGGCCCGGGAGGGCATCGGCGTGACGACCGTGATGCCCGGAACCATCGCGACGGGGCTGCTGGCCAGCGCCGCGAGCCACGACGAGGGCACCTCCTTGCAGCTCTCCGCCATGATGCTGCGGTACGGGACCTCTCCCGACCGCGTGGCCCGAGGCGTGCTCCGCGCAATCCGTCGCAACCGGGGCACCCTGCGGTCGGGGTGGGACAGCCACCTTGTGGGTCTGGTCAGCTGGATCGCGCCGCCGCTCATGCCCGCGCTTCTCAAGCTGGCCTATCGGCGCGAAATGCTGGGCCAGATGCAGGACCGCTGAGCCGCCCAACCGGCCGGAACGAGTACAATCAGGCGGTGCAGCTGACACCGCGCAGGATGATTCTCCTGGGCGTGGGGTGGTTCGGGGTCCAGGTCTTCTGGGCATTCCACGGCGCCACCCTGCCCCTCTTCCTGGCGGACCTGACGGATTCGAAGTTCCGGATCTCGCTGGTGCTCAGCCTGGCCGGCATCTCCGGGATCCTGGTGCCGCCGCTCGTCGGCTACCTGAGCGATCGCACCACCGTCCGCTTCGGACGGCGCACACCCTTCGTCTTCTTTGGAATGCTCGGCGTACTCGCCTGCGTGCTGGCCCTGCCTCGGATGGCCGGGCTCGGGGCCGTGACGCTCGTTGCGGGCATCATGTACTTGTCTCTGCGCACCGCGGAGACGCCCTTTCTCTCGCTGCTGCCGGACATCACGCCCCGGGAGCAGCGCAGCACCGCCAGCGGCGTCATGAACCTGGTGGGAAGCATCGGCCTGATCTCGTGCTTCGTGGCCGGCTCGCTGGTCTGGGAGCGCAGCCCGGATGCCATGTTCGCACTGGTGGCCGTGTCGTCGTTCGGCTTCATGCTGCTCAGCGTCGCCCTGATCCGCGAGCCGGCCGCGCAGCCCGGCCCCCCGGCCGATCGCGTGAGCCCGGCGGCGTATCTGAAGGGCCTCGGCGAAGAGCGAAACGCGGTGCGCTTCCTGGTGGCTCAGTTCTTCTGGTGGCTCGGCTTCTGGATGATCTCGTCCTTCCTGATCCTCTTCGTGGCCGAGGAGCTGGGGGTCAGCGAGAGTCGATCGTTCCTGGTTCCCATGGTCTTCTCGATCGTGGCGATGGTCGCCATGCTGCCCATGGGGATGCTCGGAGACCGCTTCGGCCGCAAGGAAATCCTCGCCTGGATGATCGCGCTCTGGGCCCTGGCCGGGCTGCTGGTCGCTCTGTCCCAGAACCTCACGCATGCCCTCTTCACGGTCGGGCTTACCGGGATTCCTTTCGCTGCGGTCATGGCCGTCGGCTACGCGTTCTTCCTCGACCTGATCCCCGAGGAACGGACCGCCGAGTTCGTGGGCATCGGCGTGCTGACCATCGCCGGCGCCCAGTTCGTGGGTCCGCTGGTCGGCGGAGAGCTGATCGACACCCTGGGCTATCGTGCGCTCTTCCCCGTGGCGGCCGCCTTCCAGATCGTGGGCCTGGCGCTGCTGCTGCGGGTAAAGCCCCATCGCTCCCCAGAGGGCTGAGGGCCTTAATGCTCTTCAAATCCGGGCTTGTGTAGACTTCCGCCCAGCCGGAGAGCCATTCTGTCCAAAGCCGCCCTTTATTGGCGCCTGTTTCGGGGCGTCGTCGAGAATCCCCGCTACTTCACGTTCGTGTTGCGCGGCGGCGTGCCGGACAAGATGGCGCGGCGCCTGGCCAAGGGAGAGGCTCCGCCGACCGGAACCTTCTACCCGGTCAAGCTCGACCTGCGCATCGTCTACGGCTGCAACCTGCGCTGCAAGATGTGCGGGCAATGGGGCGACACCGGAACGTATTTCTCTTACGAGTCCACCAAGCTGCGCCGCCAGCTGGACCTCTCGGTCATCGAGCGCGTGGCCGACGAGCTGGTCCCGCACGGCCTGCGCTACGTGGACCTCGAAGGCGGCGAGACGTTCCTCCACCCGCAGATCATGGACATCTTGCGCGGCCTCAAGTCGCGCGGCCTGTTCGTCAAGCCGGTGACCAACGGCACCCGGCTCGACCGCTTCGCTCGAGAGGTGGTGGAGTCGCGGATCGATGCGATCCACATCTCCCTGGACGGAGACCGCGAGACGAACAACCTGGTCCGCCAGGCTGACTGGGCGTACGACCGCACCATGGATGGTCTCCGCGCGCTGGCCGAGGAACGCAAGCGCGCCGGCCGCCGCAGCCCCCTGGTGCAGATCAACTTCACCATGACCCGCCACAACCGTCACGAGTCGCTGCGCCGCCTGTGCGACGACCTTTCGGGACAGGGGCTCGCGGACGTGATCTCGGTGAAGATGAGCCCCATCTGGATGCCCCAGGAGAAGGGCAAGGCCTACGAGGAGCTGATGAGCCGGCACCTCGGCATCGAAGGAGGCCTCGACAGCTGGAAGGGCTTCGTCGAGGACTACTCCGACTTCGAAGACCAGGCGCGGGAGATCGCGTCGGCCGTGAAGCAGCTCAAGTCCAAGGGCTACGACTTCTTCGTCGACGGCCTGCCCGGGATCGATCCGGAGGATCTGCCCCGGATGTACACGGACTACGAATGGGACCTGGGCCGCAGCCACTGCCCGGTCCCCTACGTGGAGCCCACCATCGAGGCCGACGGCAACGTCTACCCCTGCAACCTCTTCACGGACGAGCCGGTCTCCATGGGCAACGTCAACGAGCAGCCGTTCCTGGACATCTGGTTCGGCGAGAAGTTCGAGGCCTTCCGCAGCATGCTTCGCCAGGAGGGCGGCCTGCTGCCCATCTGCAACCGCTGCTGCCAGCTCACGGAGAGCTGAAGCCGGCATGCGCCGGCGCACGTGCAGGGCGCTCGCCGGGTCCATCGCGCTCCTGGCCTGGCTCGCCTGCTCGGAGGGAACCGAGCAGGCGCCCGGCAGCGAAGCGGACGCCGAATACCAGATTCACGGGACCGGCGGCGGCCCCGTATTCGAGGCCTCGAACGACACGCTGCGCCTGCGCCCTCCGCCGCCCAACCCCGACCGGACCGCCTTCTTCGGCGACCTGCACGTTCACACCACCTACTCCTTCGACGCCTTTGCCTTCGGCACCCTGGCCACGCCCTACGA
>CAMYOO010000330.1 GCA_947260035.1 uncultured delta proteobacterium | reverse complement strand
GTCGAACGACAGCACGCCACAAACGTGTCGCGCCGGGTCGACCACGGGCAGATGCCGGATCCCGTGCTCGACCATCAGATCCAGGGCCGCCAGCGCGCTGGCGTCGGGCTCGATCGAGATCGGCTGGCCCGTCATATAGGACTTCACTTCCAGCTGCATGGATCCTCCCTTCGACGCATCCGGTGGGCGTACACGGCGCGGCGCCGCGTGCGAGGGCCTGGAGTCTCGGGTACCGCTTCCGCTGTCTGGTGTCGATGACGGGCGCCCTGTCGGCCAGCCGACAGGGCTGACGGCGCGACAGGTGACAAGCCCGCCACGGTGCGTAGATTAGACGGATGGTTCATGACCCCCACTGGGACTCCGTCGGGCCGCCGCCCATCGCGCTCTTCGCGCAGGAGCAGGTCCGGGCGCTGGGCAACTTCGTCAACTTCCGGGCGCGCCGACGGTTGATGCGTGACGTGCCCCGCGGCGACGGGCATCCGGTCCTGGTGCTGCCGGGCTTCCTGGCCCCCGAGTTCTCCACTGCGCCGCTGCGCAGCTTCCTGAAAGAGCTCTGCTACGACGCGCGCGGCTCGCACCTGGGCGTGAACCTGGGGCCCAGCCAGAGGGTGAACGAGACGATCCAGAGCCGGCTCGACCACGTGTACGAGCGTCACGGGCGCAAGGTGAGCCTGGTGGGCTGGAGCCTGGGCGGCATCTACGCACGCGAGCTGGCGCGCACCCAGCCGGAGCGGATCCGCATGGTCATCACCATGGGCACGCCCTTCGCCGACATCTCCGCCACCCACGCCGCGCGCTTCATCCCGCTGCGGCCCGATGGAAAGCCCCTGCACGCGGCCCACGACCTGCGCGCCGCACTGCGCCGTCCGCTGCCGGTGCCCACCACCTCCATCTACAGCAAGACCGACGGCATCGTGCACTGGCAGGGCTGCCTGCTGGACGACGGCCCTGAGCACGAGAACGTCGAGGTGCACTGCAGCCACACCGGCATGGGCTTCCACGCCGAGGTCTTCCGCATTGTGGCCGACCGCCTGGCCCTGCCCGAAGCCGAGTGGAAGCCCTTCGGCAGCCCCGAGCCGTCCGGCGCGAAGCGCAGCACGCGCCGCCCGCAAAGCTCCGGCTCAGCCTCCTGAATCGAACCGCATCACCTCCACGGACACCGAGAGCGCCGGGTCGCTCTCTCCCCGCAGGACGCCGCGCCCAGACTCGGCGCCGCTCCGCCCCTCCGGAATGAGCCAATCGCGTGCTGGCGGGTCCCAATCTATTCTACGGTCGAGGCATGCCTACGGGGGAGAAGCCGGTGAGACGCCTTGCCTACGCGACGATCGCTGCAGCCCTGCTGCTGGCGGGCTGCACGGGCGAGGCGCCGCCGGCCGTCCCGATCGAGGCCGCCGCAGCGCCCGTGAGCTACCTGAAGGACGTCAAGCGGGTCCTGGATCGGCGCTGCGTCGTCTGCCACTCCTGTTACAACGCGCCTTGCCAGCTGAAGCTGAGCTCCTACGAGGGGCTCGACCGGGGCGCGAGCAAGCAGGGGGTGTACTCGTCGTCCCGACTGCACGCCCAGGACCCGACCCGTCTGTTCATGGATGCGCAGACCACCGAGCAGTGGCGAGCCAAGGGGTTCACGAGCGTCCTGGAGAACACCGCCGGCAGCGGCTTCGACAACTCGATCCTGCTGGAGCTGCTCGAAGCCAAACGGCGGCAGCCGGTGCCCAGCGGCGAGTACCACCCCGAGGCGGGCAACTTGACCTGTCCGGCAACGCAGCGCGAGCTGGGTGGCTTCCTCGACAAGCATCCGAACCGCGGGATGCCCTTCGGCTTTCCGGCCCTCTCGGAACGCGAGTACGCGACGATCGCCGGCTGGCTGCAGCGCGGCCGGCCGGGGCCGACCCCGGCGGAGCAGCACGCAATCGTGACCCCCTCGCCGGGAGCCGCCCGGCAGATCGCCGATTGGGAGGCATTTCTCAACCGCGACGATGCCAAGCACGCCATGACGGCGCGCTACCTCTACGAGCACTTCTTCCTGGCCCACGTGAGCTTCACCGAAGGCACTCCGGGCGAGTTCTACCAGCTGGTGCGCTCGACCACGCCGCCCGGCGAGCCCATCGCGGTGATCGCGACCCGGCGGCCCTACGACGACCCCGGCGTCGGCATCTTCTACTACCGCTTTCGCCGAATCCACTCGACCCTCGTCTACAAGACCCACATGGTGGTCGAGTTCGGAAACGAGCGACTGGCGCGCTACCGGGAGCTCTTCATCCAGCCCCGCTGGCTGGAGCCCCCGCATCGGGTCGCTTTCGGCGACCGCAGCGGCGCCAATCCGTTCCTGGTCTACGCGCAGATCCCTCCGATCTCGCGCTACCGCTTCCTGCTGGACGACTCCGAGTACTTCATCCGCACGTTCATACGAGGTCCGGTCTGCAAGGGGCAGGTGGCGCTGGACGTGATCCACGACCACTTCTGGGTGCTGTTTCGGGATCCCGAGCAGGATCAGCTGGTCCTCAACCCGGAGTTTCTCGTCGCGCAGGCAGCGAACCTGGCGCTTCCCAACGAGACGGGGAGCAACGAGAGCCTGATCCGGAGCTTCAGCGATGCCTACCGGGAGCGCTATGTGGCCTTCTACAAGGCCAAGTCCGAATTCTACGATCGGCTGGTGCCCGAGGGCATGGGCCTCGATTCGATCTGGAAGGGGCGGCGCGCCGCGGACAGCCCGATGCTCACGGTGTACCGGCACTTCGACAGCGCCTCGGTCCACCGCGGCGCACTCGGCGCGCTGCCGCGAACGCTGTGGGTGATCGACTACTCGCAGTTCGAGCGCATCTACTACGCGCTGGTCGCCGGCTTCGACGTCTTCGGCAATGTCAGCCACCAGGTCAACGTACGTCGCTACATGGACTTCCTGCGCATGGAGGGCGAGCTCAACTTCGTCGAGTTCCTGCCTCGGGCCCAACGCCTGGCGACGCTCCGCTCCTGGTACCTCGGGGACAAGGCGATCCAGAACATCACGCCGGAGGAGGTCTTGAGCAACCTTGAGACCCGGGTCGCCTACAAGACCGCCGACCCGAAGCGCGAGCTGGTCGAGCGGGTGGTGGACGAGCACCTGATGCGGGCCACGAAGATCGACTTCGATCCGATCAACTACCAGCGGGCTGGCGGGGCTCCCCCGGTCATGCCGACGTCCTTCGAGACACAAGAGGACCTTCGGAACGGATTCCGGGCGTTGACGGCCCCGGGGACCGGCTTCATCGAGCACGTGAACGGCTCGGGCGCCAACGTCCTATACGTGCGCTTGAAGAACTACGCGGGCTCGGACCGCTTCTACGCGATCGTGATCAATCGCTGGCACGACAACGTCAACACGATGTTCGGCGAGGACAAGCGCCTGAACCCGGCCAAGGACACCATCGACTTTCTCCCGCACAGCGTCGGGTCTTACCCCAACTTCTTCTTCGTCCTCGAAGCCGAAGACGTAGCGGACCTGCTGGACATGCTGAAGAACTTCGACGACTCGGAGGCGTACCAGGCCAAGCTCGACAAGTACGGAATCAACCGAGCCGACCCGCGCTTCTGGGAGACCTACGACTGGTTCCAGCAGCAGCTGGACGAAACGGATCCCCTGAACGCGGGGCTCTACGAT
>CAMYOO010000329.1 GCA_947260035.1 uncultured delta proteobacterium | reverse complement strand
CCGGCCAGCGGCTCCAGCAGCAGCAAGTGGGCGCCGCGCTCGCGCGCCCCGAGCAGCGCCTCCAGCAGCTGCTCCTGGGGCTCCGGCTCGAGTTCGTTCACCAGCCATCCCGCCACCAGCAGATCGCTGGGGCCAAGACTGGAGAACCGGAAGGGCAGGCCGTCGGGCAGCGTTGCGCGCCGGCAGCGTCCGGCCAGGCGGAAGCTCGCGTAGGTGCGACGCGCCTCGCCCAGGGCCCAGCCCGAGCGGTCGAAGCCCTCGACGCGGGCGGCCCCGCAGGCGGCGCCCGCCGCGGCGCCGGCGGCCCCGGTGCCGCAGCCCAGGTCCAGCACCCGCTGCACGTCCTCGGCACCTGCCAGGTTCGTCAGGGCGTGCCAGGCCGTCAGGAAGTGAAGCGGCGCGTAGTAGGTGGCGAAGGCGGCCCGCTTGCCGCGGCCCTCCAGGGCGCGGGAGGACAGGTGTCCCTGCCGGCGCCTTTCCACATACAGCGAGGACAGGGCCTGCACGCCCTTGCGCACCTCGGCAAAGGTCAAGGGCGGCATGAAGCGGGCCCGGGCCTCCTGCTGCCAGGCGTCGAAGGCCTCGCGCACGGCTGCGTCGAGATAGGGATCCACGTTCCGAGGGTAGTATGATGCCGACCCCGAGGAGGACTCATGAAGCGCATCGTCGCCGCCCTGATCCTGGCCCTGGTGGCCGTCGTCGCGCTGGTCGCGGTGCGCGGCTCCGGCCTGGCGTCGCGGCAGATCCAGGTCGAGCCCATCGCCCCCATGGAGGTCGACGCCGATGCCGCCGCCAAGCGCCTCTCCCGGGCGATCACCTACCGCACGATCTCCCACTTCGACACCAGCAACCTG
This sequence comes from uncultured delta proteobacterium, assembly GCA_947260035.1. Classification (GTDB taxonomy): domain Bacteria; phylum Myxococcota_A; class UBA9160; order UBA9160; family JAFDET01; genus JAFDET01. Next base: position 2,784 of record CAMYOO010000329.1, on the reverse strand, counting down.
GACGCCGCGGCCTTCCAGAGCTTTCAGACCTTCCTGCTCAACTCGTACCCGGCCGTCCACAGGGCCCTCACGCGGGAGTACATCGGCGACAGCCTGACAGTGCTCTACCGCTGGCAGGGCTCGGACCCGAGCCTCGAGCCGCTGCTGCTGCTGGCCCATCAGGATGTGGTTCCGGTTCCGCCGGACACCGAGGAGCGTTGGAGCCAGCCGCCCTGGGACGGCGTCATCGCCGACGGATTCGTGTGGGGCCGCGGCGCCATGGACGACAAGGGCAACCTGATGGCGATCCTCGAGGCCGTGGAGGCGCTGGCCTCGCGCGGCTTCGCGCCGACGCGCACGGTGTACCTGGCCTTCGGCCACGACGAGGAGGTGGGCGGAACCGGCGCCATGGCGACCGCCGAGCTGCTGACGTCGCGCGGCATCCGCGCGGACCTGGTCGTCGACGAAGGCATGGCCGTGGTGGACGGGCTGATCCCCGGCTTGGAACGCCCGGCGGCGCTGATCGGGGTCGCGGAGAAGGGCTACTGCTCGGTGCAGCTGGTGGTGGAGCAGGCGGGCGGTCACTCCTCGACGCCGCCGCCCAGCACTGCGGTCGGCATCCTTGCGGCGGCGATCGTCCGCCTGGAGCAGGCCCCCATGCCCGCGCGCCTGGACGGCGTCACGCGCTCGCTCTTCGACTACGTGGCGCCCGAGCTTCCGCTGGGGCCTCGGATCGCCTTCGCCAACCTGTGGCTCTTCGAGTGGGTCGTGAAGCGCCAGCTGGCGTCCAGCCCGGGCACCAACGCCACGCTGCGCACGACCACGGCCGCCACCATGATCCAGGGCAGCCCCAAGGACAACGTCCTTCCCAACCGGGCCGAGGCCGTGGTCAACTTCCGCATCCTCCCCGGCGACGACGTGGACGACGTCGTGGCCCACGTGAATGCGGCGGTGGGCGACGACCGGGTCCAGGTGGAGCCCCTGAACCATTGCAGCGATCCCTCACCGGTGTCCGATCCCGAGTCCGAGAGCTTTGCGCTGATGCAGCGAACCATCGGAGAGGTGTTCCCCGGCGCGGTGGTGGCGCCCGCGCTGGTGCTGGGTGGGACGGACGCGCGTTACTACACGGGTGTGAGCGATGACGTCTACCGCTTCAGCCCCTACCGCTACGTGATGTCGGACCTGTCGCGCGCCCACGGCATCGACGAGCGCATCTCCGTCGAGCATCACGCCGATGCGATCCGCTTCTACAAGCGCCTGATCGAGAACGTCCAGCCCTGACGGCCCCGTCAAGCTGGGCGGGGCGGCGTCCGATGTGGAGGGGATGGAACGCCGTCGCCCGCTGCGCTGGATCGCGGCCTACTACCTGGCCACGCCGCTTTTCGCCGTCGCGGACATGGTCTTCGGCGCCAACGTGCGGGCCGTAGGCCTGGCCGACCATCCCGAGTGGCGGGCGATCTGGTACGCGGGCTGCCTGGGCTGCGGGGTCGCGGCCCTGGTGCGTCCCCGCTGGGCCAACGTCGCCGGACTGGCCGAGAGTGCGCTCAACCTGCTGCTGCTCGCCCTGTCCGTGTTCTTGCCGTTGCTGGCCGTCGCGGAGCGCGCCTCCCAGGGCGCGATGGTCCACGGCGTTCCTTTCGGCCTGGACTTCGCCACCAACCTGCTCCTCTCGTCACTGGTCTGGGTGACGCTCTTCCACGCGCAGATGCGTCCTGCATGGCACGGGAGACGGCCGGCCCTATCCTAGGCCGATGGATGTAGGCCTGACCCACATCGCGCTTCCGGTCGTCGATCTCGATGCCAGCGCGGAGTTCTACGCCCGCTATGCGGGCATGCAGGTGGTGCACCAGCGAGACGGCGTGCTGTGGCTCAGCGACAAGACCCGCCCCTTCGTGATCGTCCTGGTGCGCGTGGAGACGGTGGAGCATCCGCTGCTGCCCTTTGCCCACCTGGGCGTTGCCTGCGCAACGCGCGAAGAGGTGGATCGCCTGAGCACGGAGGCGCGCGATGAGGAACGGCTGATCGCGGGTCCGTTGGACTACGGCCCGCCCGTCGGATACTGGGCCTTCATCCGCGACCCGGACGGCCACACCCTGGAGGTGTCTCACGGACAGGACGTGGGGCTCACGGTGGAGCAGGCGCGCGATTAGCGCAGCGCGGACTCCAGCAGGCGCTCCACCAGGGCGCCACCGATCCAGGAGCCCAGCGGCAGCAAGATCAGCAAGATCGTGCGCGCGCGCATGGACGCGTCGAAGGGCCAGCTGGAGACCTGCATCACCCGGGCTTCCAGGGCCAGCAGCGCCGGCAGGCGCTCGGCGGCGCCGGCGCCCAGCAGCACGCCGCGTTCGGTGCGGATGCCCTCGCGCAGGCGCGAAAGCTCCGAGTTGCGAGCGGCCAGCAGCACGCGGTGGGCGCCCAGGATCGGGATCGCGAAGACGGCGGCCCCGGTGGCGAAGGTCAAGGCCAGCGTGCTGAGCATGGCGAGCAGGAAGCTCGGGTTGGCCAGTAGGAAGGCCTGGATCGAGGCCGCCCCGGCCCAGAGCAGGGCCAGGCGCATGCCGCGGCGCCCGATCAGCAGGAAGGGCTCGCGCTCCAGCAGGTCCGCCTCCGAGAGCCTCTGCGCCAGGCGGCGGAACGCAACGGCGTGCTGGACGCACAGGTAGCCCGCTCGGCCGGTGAGCCAGAACATCAGGCCGTTGACGAGCAGCGACCAGGCGACGCCGAAGCTCCAGTTCCCCGGCAGGAAGATCTCCGCGCCCTCGGTCGAGATCATGACCGCGGGTGCGAGCAGGAAGAAGAGCGCCC
>CAMYOO010000328.1 GCA_947260035.1 uncultured delta proteobacterium | reverse complement strand
TTTCCGATCACGCCGGCGACCAGGCCGTCGACCGCCACGGTGCCGCCGAGGCCGACCAGGCTCAGCGGGATGGCCGTGGGGAGGGCCACGCCGATGGGCGGCGCCGTGATGAACAGCAGGTAGGCGCTGGCCGCGAAGGGCATGGTGCCGCCGGTGCCGTTCTAGTTGAACTGGGAGTTTACGCCCGGCGGGTGCGTGGGAGTTGCGGTGTTGAAGAGCTGACTACTGGGCAACGCTTGTGCGCCGATCGCGAGGCCGTTGACGATTACCAGGGGCGGGCTGATGCCGGTCGCGACCGCGGTGGAGATGACGCCGGCGGGCACCGTCGCCGCGGCGCCGGCCCCGTTCGAGACGCCGACACCCGACCCGGTGATGTTGCTGGGCGTGAGGTTGCCCATGGTGATCAGCAGGGTGTAGTTGAACGGAAGCACGGCCCCGGCCGCGGGGGCCGAGAGGCCCAGCGCCAAGCTGAGTGCGCACGTCGCAATCAGGTTCCGGACCATGAGCCCATCTTCCCCGGCAGGGAGTTTCCCCGCGGTGTAGGGCTCATTGAAGGAACGCGGGGCATACCTGAGTGGGGTGTACACGGAGTCGTGTCGGTGCGAGGTAAGCGTCCCCGCGGGGTCAGCGCTCGATCGGGCGGCCTTCCTGGCTCCACGCCTGGAAGCCACCGGCCATGGAACGCACCTGGGAGAAGCCGAGTTGCTGGAGCGTGGCGGCCGCCAGGGCGCTGCGCGCGCCGCTGCCGCAGTAGGCGATGATCGGGCGCGCCGGATCGCTGAGCTGGGAGTCGCGAAGCGGCGAATCCAGCGCCGCCTTCGGTTCCAGGATGCCGCGCGGGATCAGCAGTGCACCGGGCAGGCGGCCAAGTGAGAACTCCTCGGACTCGCGGACGTCGAGGGCCAGGGTGGTGGGGTTGCCGCGAAGCTCGCTCTCGGCCGCCTCCGGGTCGATCTCCTCGATCCGGGAGCGGGCATCGGCGATCAGCTCCTTCATTCCCATGGCCATGCTCGATCTCCTGGGCGTGGCTTCAGATTCCGGCACCCTCGAATCCTTCCAGGTCCTCGGCCAGACGATCCGCAACGCTGCCGCACATCAGGTCGCAGACGTCGACCATGCTGGGGTCGCAGATCCGATAGAGCGCGCGGTTGCCCTCGGCCCTGCGCTCCACGATGGCCTCGCGTCGCAGCACCCCCAGATGCCGGGACAGGTTGGTCTGGCTGAGCCCCGTGTCGGCCAGCAGTGTCTGCACCGAGCGCTCCCCGCCCATCAGCTGGCGCAGGATGCGCAGGCGCGAGGGATCTCCCAGCGCCCGGAAGCGGCCCGCCAGCAGGGTCAGGGCGCCGTCGGTCAGGGGCGGCTCCCGCCTCCAAGGCGGGGCGCAGCGCTACACTGGCGCCTTCCGCCCCGCGTCATCCTCAAGGAGGCCGCTCCGCTGGCCGCCCACAAGCCCCAGGATCCGGTCGTCGTCTGCACGCCGAACGAGGACTACGCCATCGGCGCTGCGGTGGCGCTGTACTCGGCGCAATGCAACCTGGATCCTGCGCGCCGCATGCGGCTCTTCCTGGTGGACGGGGGGCTGCGGCCCGGCACCCGGCGTCAGCTTCTGCGCATCCTCGATCCGGATCGCGTGGACGTCACGTGGGTGGATCCCCAGTGGCACAAGCTGCGCGACCTGCCGCTGTCGGAGCACCTGCTTCCGGTCATCTACCTGCGCCTTGTGCTGCCGGAGCTGCTGCCCGCCGAGGTGGGTCGGTTCATCTACCTGGACGTGGATCTGGTGGTCAACGGCGATCTGGGCGAGCTGTGGGACCAGCCGTTGGGCGACAACCTGGTGCTGGCGGTACAGGACTTTGGTTTCCCCTACCTCGACGCGGAAGTGGCGCTCGAGAACTACGAGGCCTGCAAGCCCCATCTGTGGGGAGTGCGCGGTGTGGAGAACTGGCGGGAGCTGGGCCTGGATCCGCGCGCGAAGTACTTCAACGCCGGAATCCAAGTGGTGGACCTGGCGGGCTGGCGCCGCGAGCAGGTCGGTGAGCGCATGATCCGCTGCCTGCACGAGAACCGGGAGCACGCCGCACTGGCGGATCAGTACGCGCTCAACGTGGTGCTGGCCGGGCGCATCGGCGAGCTCGACCCGCGCTGGAACACCACGCTGGCGCTCTTCATGTATCCCTCCCCGGAGGAGAGCCCCTGGGACGCCCAGACCTGGGAGCGCCTGACCTCGGATCCGCAGGTGGTGCACTTCGTGGGCCGCTGGAAGCCCTGGTACTGGGGCCGGCGCCGCGCGCGGCACCCGTGGCGTGCGCACTTCGACCGCTACTACGACGAGCTGGACTGGCCGCTCTGGCGCCGCTGGCGTTGGACCCTGCTGCCGGTGACGCGGGAGTGGTTCCAGAAGCGGGGCCGGCGGGTGCGCAAGTCCACCACGCGCGTGCTGAAGCGCGCCCGCCGTGGTCTGCGCGGGCTCGCGGGCTCGGTTGCGCGGGGGGGGTGGCGCGAGTGAACGCCTCGGCTCATCCCGCTGTTGTTGCGGCGGCTGACGATGGCTACGCGCTGGGGCTCGCGGTTGCGATCCGTTCGGCCATCGACCACTTGGATCCCGCTCGCCGGCTGCGCCTTTTTCTGCTGGACGGAGGGATCTCGCCCCGCATGCGCCGGCGGCTGTTGCGCTGCTGGCCGGCCGAGCGCCTGGATCTGACGTGGCTGAACCCGGACCCGGCGCCCTTCCGGGCGGTGGCGGTGCCGGGCCTCTTCTCCCAGCCGGCCGTCTACATGCGGCTGCTGGCCGATGAGTTGCTGCCGTCCAAGCTCGATCGCGTCATCTACTTGGACTCGGACGTGCTCGTGCTGCGCGACCTGGGCGAGCTGTGGGACCTGGACATGGGCGGCCGCGCGCTCCTCGCGGTGCAGGATCAGGGGGTCCCCTTCGTCGATGCCCAGATCGCGCTGGAGCGCTTCGACGCCGTGCGCCCGCATCTGTGGAAGGCGCGTGGTGTGGAGAACTGGCGCGAGCTCGGCCTCGACCCGAAGGCCCCGTACCTGAACAGCGGCGTGCTGATGATGGACCTCGTTGCGTGGCGCAGGGAAGGCATCGGTCGGAAGCTGCTGGACTGCCTGCGCAGCAACCCCGACTACACGCAGTTCCCCGACCAGTACGCGCTCAACGCCTACCTGTGCGGCCGCTGGGGCGAGCTCGACCTGCGCTGGAACGCCAACCCGGGGATCTTCAAGTTTCCGTCAGCGGAGGAGAGCCCCTTCGACGCCGAGACCCTGCGGCAGGTCCGCGAGGACCCGTGGATCGTCCACTACGTGGGCTACGTGAAGCCCTGGAGCTGGGACGGCGCCACGGCCTGGAAGGAGATCTGGCAGCGGGAGTGCCGGACGACCGGGTGGCCGACCTGGGCCCAGGCGCGCTGGACGCTCTGGCCCTGGCTGCACCGGCGTTGGCTGCGCTGGAGCCGGCCCCTGCGCCGCACCCTGCGCAACGCCCGCCGCACCCTATCGCGCACCAGCCACCGCCTGCGAGCCGCCGCTCGCCGCCGTCTAAGCGGCTAACCCCAACCCAAAGAACCGGCGGAACAGTCCCGCTGGTTCCCCAAGGTGACAACTAAAGGGACAGTCCCGTTAGTTGACTCGAGCCGTTGATCAGGCGCCGTCGCCTTCGGGGCGGGGCTCG
>CAMYOO010000327.1 GCA_947260035.1 uncultured delta proteobacterium | reverse complement strand
AGGGGCAGCACGTCCACCTGGGCGTCCGCGTGCGCGGCCAGCAGCCGATCGACGGCTTCGCCGGCCTTCTGCGGGTTGCGGCAGGCGAGCACCACCTGGGCGCCGCGGCCGGCGAAGGCCCGGCTGGCCTCGAAGCCGATGCCGGAGTTGCCTCCCGTCACGATGATGGTCTTGCCGGCGAGCCCGCCCGGCGGGATGTCGTCCGCGGTCCAGCCCATGGGGATTCTCCTCGAGGGTGAAGGGTGCCCAGTATAGATGCCGCAGGGCCGCTGCTAGACTCGGCGTATGGATCACACCGTTTTGCGCACCTCGATCGAGCCCCCGTTCCCCGAGGGTCTGGAGAGCGCGGTCTTCGGGATGGGCTGCTTCTGGGGGGCCGAGCGGCTCTTCTGGGAGGCCCCGGGGGTTCACACCACGGCCGTGGGCTACGCAGCCGGCCATGTGGAGAGCCCGAGCTACGAGCAGGTCTGCGGCGGTGGCACCGACCACGCCGAGGTGGTGCTGGTGGTCTTCGACCCCGCCGCGACCCGCTACGCGGAGATGCTGCGGCTCTTCTGGGAAGGCCACGACCCGACCCAGGGAAACCGCCAGGGCAACGACCGGGGCACCCAGTACCGCTCGCTGATCGCGACTTTCGGCGACGCCCAGCGCGAGCAGGCGCGCTCCAGCGCCGAGGCCTACGGCAAGGAGCTGCAGAGCGCGGGCTACGGCCCCATCACCACCCAGATCCTCGACGCGCCGAAGTTCTGGTACGCCGAGGCGTATCACCAGCAGTACCTGGACAAGAACCCGTCGGGCTACTGCGGCATCGGCGGTGTCGGTGTGAAGCTGCCCGTTACGGCGTCGTGAACAGGTGCACGAGCCCGTAGTAGAACGTCCGCACTAGTAGGCTGAGCGGTGCGCCTTCGGTGGCGCTGGCGATGGTTACGGGCGGAACCGGGTTGGCCGAGGCCTGGATGTCCGGGGTCCAGGGGCTGGTCACCTCACCCTGGACCGAGCGTCCCAGGGCGCGGATGCGGAAGACCCGGGTCTCGCCGTTGGGGAGGCCCGACACCCGATGGCGTCGCGCGCGCGCGATGCGCACGCTGCTCCAGGCGCCGGACGCGACGCCGCTGTCCGGATCCACCCGGCGCCACACCACCTCGTAGCCGTCCAGGCGCGGGTCTTCGGATTCGTCCCAGACCAGGTCCACGGCGCCGTCGCTGGGGTTGGCCAGGAAGGCGCGAGGCGCGGGCAGGGCGCCGCTGCTGCTGCGGCTTCCCGCCCGTCGTGCGGCTTCGAAGCGCATCTCCAGGTCGCGTCGCAGCAGCACGTCGTCGGCGAAGGGGCTCTTCAGGATCAGCAGTGCCGGAGGATGGAAGAAGGCCTCGGCGTCGGCCTGCAACGCCTCGGGCGGCGCGTCGCCGCTGTAGTCCGCCACCAGCAGGGAGAAGCGCTCGCGGGCGCCGTTGTAGCTGGGCCCGTTGGGACGCAGCGACGACGAGCGCAGGCTGCTCCAGGCGGCGCCCAGCCCGGTCCCGCCCATGTGGCTGTAGTCCAGCTGACGGCCGTGGTAGGAGCCGAAGGGGTTCACGCGAACCTCCTGGCGGCCGTCCACCTCGCGCAGGCGCATGGGCGCGAAGGCGTAGGAGCTGCGCACGTCGGCGCTCTGGGCCAGCAGCAGCCCACGCTCCCCGTCGCTGAGAGCGACCCAGGCCGCGGTGACCTGGTGGTTGAACGCATCGAGCTCGGCGTTGTTTGGATTGACGCGCGCGTAGTCCAGGTCGAAGGAGGACGTGACGTCCAGGTAGTTGTGCTTCCAGACCCGCAGCGGATCGTCCCGGGTTCCGGACAGCGGCGGCGTCAGCTCGAACGGCGCCACCTCGACCCAGCGCATGTCCACGTAGCGGCGCAGCTTCTGCTGGTGGGTGTGGAGCAGGTCGCGCTTCTCGGTGTAGGGATAGGCCACCTCTACGTCGGCCACGAGCCAGGTCACGCCGGGCGGGCGGCGCCAGTCGGCGCGCAGCTCGACCCCCGTCTCGCCGTCCGGCGTGGGGAGCCTGATCCGCGTGGAGGCGTGGCGGTGGGCGAAGCCGTCGCTGGTCCGTTCGGGCAGCAGGGTCCAGGGCAGCGCTTCGTGGCGGCGGGGGCGTTCGTCGCTCTGGTAGGTCACGAAGGGGGCTCCAGGACCGCCGGACTCGGGCGCGCTGCGAGCGGCGTTTCGTCCCGCGGCACCACGCGCAACGTGCGCGCCTCGCCCCGCGGCACCACGCGCAACGTGCGCGCCTCGCCCGGCGCCAGCTTCAGGAACGCCAGCAGTTCCGCCCGCTCCAGGCCGCCGGCGCGCTCCGACGCGCCCTGGGCCGAAGGCACCGGGAGGCCCTCGCCGTCCACCACGGCCACGCGCGGCGCCGGCCCGCGGAACAAGAGCGGCACGCGCACCAGGCTGTGGGCCGGCGGGCCGCTTGTGCGCACGTCGCGCACGCGCAGCACGTAGAGGGCTCGATCGTCCGCGGGGCCGGCCCACTCGCGGGCGGCCCAGGCCAGCAGCCACTCGGCCTCCTGGGCGCGCGCGCGCGCGTCGGCCACCACGCGCTCGGCCGCGTCCTGGCGCTCCTCGTTGACCAGGGGCGTGCTCAACCCGAAGTGGGTGGTGGAGAGCGCCACCAGGCGGCGGAAGAAGCTGGAGTCCGTGCCCTTGCGCAGCAGGCTCTCGGCCGCGGCCAGGGCCCGGATCGACGCCTCCGCGCTCCAGGCCGCCGCGCGTTGCGCCGCCAGCCGCGACTGCTCGAGCTGGGTCCAGATCTCGTGGCTGGGCAGCTTCTCGGCCCAGGAGTACTGGCCGTCGTAGGCGCCGTCGGCCAGATCCTGCCGTACCAGCACCTCGCCCACGGGCGCGTGCTCTTCCAGGTAGCGGCCCGGCGTCGTGAAACCGGCCCACGCGTATTTGTTCACCGCCTCGATGTACTCGGGCAGTCCGCCGGCGTTGGGGAACCAGCCCAGGCCGGGCGGCAGGTCCTGGGGCAGCCACGTCTCCACGTCCGCATCGAAGTTGATGTGGAGGAGCAGGTCGCGGTCTACCTGGCCCGAGGTCTGCAGCTCGCGCAGCTCCAGCAGCCACTTCTCCAGAGACACGTGGTTGAGTACGTCGCCCACGGAAACGCTGGGCAGCAGCACGGTGCGCGGGCCGTCGGGTCGAAGCCGCAGCCAGGTGGGGTTGTAACGCTGCTCCGGGGGCAGGGCGGGCACGAAGTTGCTGAACGTGGTGAAGGGCCAGCCGGAGTAGGCCAGCACCACGCCCGCCACGCCCTCCTCCTGCAGGATGGGGATCGTCCCGGCGGTGAGCATGCCCTCGTTGGGTCGGATCAGCGGCGTGTGGGTTCCGAACAGATCCTCGGCGCCCGAGCGCCACGGGTTCTTGATCGACCAGCGCACCGCGGCGCGCATCTCGTCCTCGGTCATCGCGTGGAAGAGGCCGTTGTTGTAGGGGGCCAGCAGGACCTCGTCGCTGCCCGAGGCGACCCGGCGCCGGATGCCGTCGATGATGTCCGGTGCGTGCTCCGGAAGGATCTGCTCCAGCGTGAAGTGGTTGTCCGCGTCCCAGTACGCCCGCGCCTCCAGGCCGCGGGACTCGGCCTCGTTCAGCATGCGCAGCAGGGCGCGCACGATGCGGATGTCGGTGCCGAAGCCCGCCTCGTCGGGCGTGTCGCCGCGCCACGAGTGGGAGAAGTTCGAATGGAAGCCCAGCATCACGTAGACGCGGTGCGGGGAATCGCCGGAGGGCCCGCAGCCCCATAAGCCCAAGAAGCCCAAGAAGCCCGGTAGGGCACAGGACAGGAAGACGAGCGCTGCCAGGAGTGCGCCTGCGGGCCGGGGGATGGACATCTCTCGGGCGTTCTACCGAAACCCCTCAACCGCCCGCAATGCCCGGCCGATCAGAGCGATTGTCCACGGGTATGGGCCTGGGACGCATCTCCTCCTGGAGGGGGCCATGGCCAACTGCAAGAGCTGCGGAACCCGCATCGGAACCCGCGACCGAACCTGTCCCAATTGCGGCCGGAGCCTGGCTCCCGGCAGCTCGTTCTCGGGCCAGAAACCCCTGGATCCGGACATGACGTCTCCTGCCCAGGAGGCGGCGCCGCCGAAGCCCAAGTCCAAGCCCACCCCCGAGCCCGAGCCCAAGCCGGAGGCCAAGACCATGCCGGAGCCCAAACTGAAGACCAAGCCCCAGGCCAAGCCCGAGCTGGAGGAGGCCCCCGAGCTCGAGCTCTCCGAAGCGCTCGAAGAGGGGGAGTCCGGGTCGCCTTTCTCCCTGGGACCCGAGGAGCTGCTGGCCCGCATTACCGAGGACCCGGCCCTGCTGGAGCCGGGCCTGAGCGTCTACCGCGACCCGGAGAGCGGCGAGATCGCCGGGGTGGAGCTCTCCACCGAGGTCGGGGACATCGATCTGCTGGCCGAGGACGGGGAAGGCGCACTGGTGGTGGTGAAGGTGGCCGGCGGCGAGGCCGGCGACGTGGTGGGCCCGGTGCTGGAGCAGATGGGCTGGGTCTCGAAGCACCTGGCCAAGGACGAGCGGGCGGTGCGGGCGTTGGTGCTCCTGGAGCCTCCCGCCCCCGAGCTGGGCTACGCCGCTCGGGCCGTGGCGGACAGCGTTTCGTTCAAGACCTGGAGGATCACGGTCGCCGTCGACGACGTGACGCTCTGAGGTTTGTATACTTCCTCCTCCAACCCCTGGGGGAGGCCTTTTGGACCACGAGACGCTCTTCGATCTGGCCGCGGACCGCGAGGTTCGCAAGGCCGCGGGCTTTCGCGAGGTGGCGAAGGGCCTCGACATCGAGATCCTGAACCGGCTCTACCGCAAGCAGATGGAGCAGGCGCCGCGTCGACCCGACGCCGGCAAGAAGTATTTCGTCGAGCACGACGGCACGCTGCCCAAGCGCGGCGCCAAGCGCGACGAGGACCAGCTCTCCATCGCCCTGCTGAACCACGCCAAGGACGTGAACCGGGCGCTGCCGCTTCCCGCGCGCCTGCCCGGCGACGAGCCGGGCGGCCTCACCGTGCTGGACTACCACGTGCCGCTGAAGGTGGCCGCCGCCGATGCCGGCCCCGCACGCGTGGACGTGCTGGGTCAGGGCAAGGACGACCGCATGGTGGTGGCGATGCTGCGCTGGTTGCCCGCCTCCGCGAGTCGCGGCTCCACCGGCGACACGCCGCTGCGCCTGCTGCTGGAAGGCCTCTCCGCCTGCGCCGTGCTCGACGCCAACCGCGATGCGGTGCGCGCCGAGGCCCAGGAGGCGTTCGGCGTCAGCTTTGCCGACGCGCCGCCGCTGCTCTACCTGGTGGCCAGCCCGCGCTGGTGGGAGCTGGCCCGACGCCGCGAGGCCCAGAAGGGCGCTGCCTGGATCAACCAGATGGAGCGTCTGATCACCGTGCTGGACGGCAGCGAGGCGTTGGAGCGCGCCGCCGCGGCCACGGAGGCGGGGGATGATCCGCCGCCGGTTCCCGAGTGCCCGGGCGTGACCGTCCGCTTCCTGTCGCTGCACATCGAAGGGGAGCCGGCCTGGGAGATCGAGAACGACAAGCCGTCGGTGGTGTCGATGGCGCGCCTGCAGACCGCGTGGGAGTCCACCGCCGGCCGCATCAAGCCCAAGGCCCGGCCGCGCCCCAAGTCGGGCCCGGTGGAGCCTGAGCTGGTCGAGCCGGACATGTCGCGGCCCGTGCGCGCCTACCGGCTCCACGAAGCGTACACGCCCGGCGACCGCATCGAGCACTCGACCCTGGGCCTGGGCGTCGTCCAGTTCCTGGCCGGCCCGACCAAAATCGAGGTGCTCTTCGACGGCGTGAAGCGCGTGCTGGTCCACGACCGGCCGTCCCCGTAG
>CAMYOO010000326.1 GCA_947260035.1 uncultured delta proteobacterium | reverse complement strand
GGCCGTGGCGCGAGGGATGCATTCCCGTCAGGATCGAGGCGTGGGCCGGCGCGGTGGTGGGGATGGGCGTAATCGCGTTGGCGAAGACCTAGGCGCTGCGGCACAGCTCTTCGAGCTTCGGCGACGTTTCTCTCTCGTAGCCGTAGCAGCCCAGGTGGTCGGCCCGGAGCGTGTCTACGGTGGTCAGTACGACGTTGGGCCGCGGGGCCCGCAGCGAGGGCACGAGCCAGGCGAGCGCGGCGGCGATCCCCGCTCCGGCGAAAAGGATCCCGATCGCAAACCAGCGCATTCGCTGCGGGCTCGCCATGGGGGCGGAGTGTACGGATCGCAGGTGCGCTGCATCTAGCCGTGGCCGAGGACGTCCAGCATGGCGTCGTGGATGTGGCCGTTGCTGGCCACGACCTCCTCGCCGCTCCAGGGGGCGCCGCTGCCGGAGGCATCGCTCACCCGGCCGCCGGCCTCCTGCACGATCAGCCCGCCGGCGGACACGTCCCAGGGCTTGAGGCGCAGCTCCCAGTAGCCGTCGAAGCGCCCGCAGGCCACGGCGCACAGGTCCAGTGCCGCGCTGCCGTCGCGCCGCACCGCGCGCCCGGCGCGCAGGAAGGCCTCGAAGTGCACCAGGTCCGGCCCGGAGGAATCCCGGCGGTCGTAGGCGAAACCGGTGGCGAGCAGGCTGCGTCCCAAGCCCGTCTCGGTCGAGACGCGGATCGGGCGGTCGTTGCGGAATGCGCCTGCGCCGCGCACGGCCTGGTAGAGCTCGTCCAGGATCGGGTTGTAGACCACGCCCACCGCCGGCTCGCCATGGCGCTCGATGCCGATGGAGACGCAGAAGCACGGGTAGCCGTGGGCATAGTTGGTGGTGCCGTCCAGCGGGTCGATCACCCAGCGCCAGGCCGAGCCGCGCGCCTTCTGCCCGCTGCCCTCCTCGGCCAGGATGCCGTCGTCGGGGCGCTCGGCGCGGATGCCCTCCACGACGCGCGCCTCGCAGGCGCGGTCTACGTCGGTCACCAGATCGACCTCGCTGCTCTTGGTGCCGATCTCCAGCTCCGACTCCCAGCGCTCGCGCTGCAGCGCGCCGGCTTCGCGCGCCAGGCGCACCGCGAGCTTCAGGATGTCGTCTGCCTCCGCCATGCTTCCTCCGCGATTCAGTCGGGCAGCCGGAAGAGCCGCCGGGTGTTGGCGCTGGTGGTCGCCGCCACCTCGTCCACGGGCACGCCCAGGGTGGCGGCCAGTACCTCGCCCACCTGCACCACGCGAGCCGGTTCGTTGCGGCTTCCTCGGTGGCCCTCGGGCGCCAGGAGCGGTGCGTCGGTCTCCACCATCAGGTGCGAGAGCGGCAACGCGCGGGCCACGTCGCGAAGCCCGCGGTCGCGCTTGAAGGTGAGGATGCCGGAGAACGAGATCAGCAGGCCCAGGTCCAGGGCCCTGCGCGCGTAGGACTCGGTGTGCGTGTAGCAGTGGAGCACGCCCTGCAAGTGGCCGCGGCCCTCGCTGCGCCACAGCTCGAGAAGCTCCTCGTAGGCGTCGTCCTCGCGATCGCGCACGTGGAGCGACACCGGCAGGTCGCGCTCGCGTGCCAGGGCCAGCTGATCCGCCAGCGCCCGGCGCTGCTCCTCGCGCGGGGAGTTCTCATACCAGTAGTCGAGCCCGCACTCGCCCACCGCCACGACCCGGGGGTCGTCCAGCGCCGAGGCAACGCGGTCGGCGGCGTCCGGGGACCAGAGGCGGGCATCGTGGGGATGCACGCCCGCGCTGGCGTAGATGCCCGGCTCGCGCCGGGACAGTGCCGTGACCGCGTCGAGGTCATCGAGCCCATACCCCGAGCCGATCACCAGCAGTACGTCCACGCCCGCCTGCCGGGCGCGCTCCAGGGCCTGGTCGCGGTCGGGTTCGAAGTCGGGCGCGGTCAGGTGGCAGTGGCTGTCGATCCAGCGGACGTCGTTGGAGCTCACCGCGCAGCCGCCTCCCGCAGCGCGAACAGCGCGCGCTCCGCGACCATCTGCGGGTTCGCGTTGCGCTGGGCCAGGGCCTTGCGGGCTGCGGCCAGACTGGAAAACGCCTCGAGATCGGCCTGCACGTCCCCGCCGCCGGCGGACACCGTCTCGCGGGTGCGGGCGTGCAGCCAGGCGCTGCCCGCCTCCAGCAGCTGCGCCACGGCGGGTGCGGTCTCGGCCCGCGGTCCGCGGAACGACTCCGCCAGGTCCAGGATTTCCGGCACGCCGGCGTCGCCCAGCCCCGGGAAGCGCGCCAGCCACTCGCGCATCGCCTCCGGTGCGTCCTCGGCCAGGCCGGCGGCCGCCGGCGGCCACACCACCCGCTGGCAACGGGAGCGGACCGTGGCCAGCAGGCCCGATGCGCCCGCCGCCACCAGGATCAGCGTCGTCTGCTCGGGCGGCTCCTCCAGCAGGCGCAGCAGGGCGTTCTGGGCCTCCAGGTTCAGCCACTCCGCGTCGGCGATGACCGCCGCCCGCCGGCCCCCCTGGTGCGAGCGAAGCCGCAGCGCGGATTGGAGCGCGCGCACCTGGCCGATGCGCACGCGGGTGTCGTCGGCGCCGCGCTCCACCCAGACCAGGTCCGGGTGGTCCCCCAGGTGCCGGTAGAGCGGGCCCTTCTTTCCGGCGCCGTCCAACTCCGTCGGCGCTTCGTCGTGGGTCGAGCGCCGGCAGTCGTCGCAGGCCTCGCAGGGCCGCGGCCCCTGGCCCCGGCACGCCAGCCCGCGGGCGAAGGCCAGGGCGGCGGCCCGAGCCGGCCCGGGCGGGCCGGCCAGCAGGTAGGCTGAGTGGATCCGACCGCTCTCCAGCGCGTCGTGCAGCAGGGCTTCGGGGGGGCGGGACATGGCGCCGCAGAATAGCCGACCGCAGCCGCCGGGCGGCGTCCGGGCCCCGGGCCTGCGCCTCCGGGCAAGCCGGGCGGGGCTGTGACCTGGAGGCTCAAGCTGCGCATTGCTGATGCCGATGAGACTCGGGTCCCCCCGGCGACCACAGGAGGATCTCCATGGCTTTCGGCAGCAGGACTCGAAGCAACGAGGATCGCAGCACCCCCACGGCGCCGGCCCCCCAGGCGGGCGGCGGGCTCACCGCCTTCATCGATCAGGGCTCGGACTTCGAGGGCAAGCTCTCGTTCAAGGACACCGTCCGCATCGACGGGCACTTCCGCGGCGAGATCACCAGCGAGAACACGCTGATCGTGGGTGAGAGTGGCGAGGTCGAGGCCACGATCCGCTCGCGCACCGTCATGATCGGTGGCACCGTCGATGGCAACATCAAGGCGAGCCACCAGCTGGTGCTGCACAAGACCGCCGTGGTGAACGGCGATGTGGAGGCGGGCACCCTGGTCGTCGAGGACGGCGCCTTGCTCAACGGCAGCATCAGCATGTCCGCCGGCAAGTCCAAGGCCGCCGCAAAGCTGCAGGCCGTCGACGGCTGATCGCGTCACGGGTCGGTTGCGGCTGGAGACCGGCTCGGAGCCCTGCCTGGGTGGAACCGTGGCCGGAGGCCATGGCCTGCCAGCGCCGCCCCCGTGGTGTGTTCGTGCGCGCGCGACTGCTGCGGCGCGCATAGGGCCTCGTTCGGCCAAGCAGGGCTAGCGCGAAACCCTGTAGACGCGATCGCCTTCGCGGACGCGTTGGGAGACCTGGATCGCGACCTGATCGTCGCCACCCACGTGCTCGACGGGTTGGTGGTCGAGCTCCATCCGCTCCAC
>CAMYOO010000325.1 GCA_947260035.1 uncultured delta proteobacterium | reverse complement strand
CGAGCTGGCCGGACCCGTGGCGGGCCGCCTGCACACGGGCCGCAGCCGCAACGACCAGGTCGCCACGGACCTGCTGCTCTTCCTGCGCGATGCGTCCGGCGCCGTCCGCCGCGGTATCGGCGAGTTGCGAGGCGTTCTCACCGAGCGGGGCCACGAGCACCTGGAGACGATCCTGCCGGGGTACACCCATCTGCAGCGGGCCCAGCCCGTGCGCCTGGCGCACCACTGGCTGGCGTACGTGGAGATGCTGGGGCGAGACGCGGCGCGCTTTGCCGACGCCGCCGCGCGCTTCAGCCTGTCTCCCCTGGGCTCGGGCGCACTGGCGGGCTCGACGCTGCCCCTGGACCGGGAAGACACGGCCGCCGCCCTGGGCTTCGAAGGACCGTCGCGCAACAGCCTGGACTCGGTGGCGTCCCGGGATGCCGCGCTCGAGTTCCTGGCCGCGGCGGCCATCTGCATGGTGAACCTGTCGCGCCTGGCGGAAGAGCTGGTGCTCTGGTCCTCCAGCGAGTTCGGCTTCGTCGAGCTCTCGGATGCCTACTCCACGGGCTCGAGCCTGATGCCCCAGAAGAAGAACCCGGACGTGCCCGAGCTGGTGCGAGGCAAGACCGGCCGCGTGGTGGGCGACTTGATGGCCCTGCTGGTCACGGTGAAGGGACTCCCGCTCACCTACAACCGCGATCTCCAGGAGGACAAGGAGCCGCTCTTCGACGCCGTCCATACCCTGCGCGACTCCCTGGAAGTCCTCGCGGGGGCGGTGGCCACGCTGCGGGTCGACGTGGCGCGCATGCGGGCTGCGGCCGAGGACCCCATGCTGCTGGCCACGGATCTGGCGGAGATCCTGGTCACCGAGGGCGTGCCCTTCCGCGAGGCCCACGAAGCCGTGGGCCGGGTGGTGGGCCACTGCGTCGAGAAGGACCTCGACCTGCGTTCGCTTTCGGCCGAGGACCTGAAGGCCTTCCACGTCGCGTTCCCCGGCTCGGCTGCGGAGCTGCTGAACCTGGAGCGCTCGATCGAGGCGCGCAGCCTGGCGGGCGGGACGGCGCGGGCCACGGTCGAGGCGGCGCTGACGCGGGCCGAAGAAGATCTGGGCGCAGAGAGCGCGCTGTTGGATGCGCTGAACGCGCCCGAAGCGGAGACGGAGCGGTGAGGCGCACACTGGCGATCGCAGCCCTGGTGCTCCTGGCCCTGGGGACCGCGTGCGGCAAGTACGGACCACCCGTGCGGCCCTCGCGACCGTCCTACGACGAGGGCACCGTCTACGACGCGGGTCAGCCCACCGAACGCAACCAGAGGCGGCGATGAAGCTCCTGGACTTCACCAAGATGCATGGGGCGGGCAACGACTTCGTCGTCCTGGACGGGCTGGGGGGCTCCCTGCCCGGCGACCTGGGCGAGCTGGCCCGACGCCTTTCGGACCGGCACTTCGGCGTCGGCGCCGACCAAGTCCTGGTGCTGCTGCCCTCCCAGCATGCCGACGTGCGCATGGACATCTACGACGCCGACGGATCGCGGGTGGAGATGTGCGGCAACGGCATCCGCGCCATTTTCAAGTACCTGCGCGACCGCGGCCTCTCCGAGAAGGACGAGCTGGCGGTCGAGACCGAGGAACGCATCGTGCGCCCGCGCTGGGTGGGCCCGGACCAGATCCGCGTGGACATGGGCGCCCCCATCCTGGAGCCGGCCGGCGTCCCGACCCGCCTGGGGAGCGGCACGGACCCGGCGCTGGACGTGCCGCTGGAGGTGCAGGGCCGGCAGGTCCGCGTGAGCTGTGTCTCCATGGGCAACCCCCACGCCGTCCTCTACGTGGACGATGTGGACGCCGCGCCGGTGGAGAGCCTGGGCTCGGCCATCGAGAACCACCCGGCCTTCCCGAACCGCGTCAACGTCGAGTTCGTGCAGCTGATGACGCGCAACCGGGTGCGTCAACGAACCTGGGAGCGGGGCACCGGCGAGACCCTGGCCTGCGGGAGCGGCGCCTGCGCTGTGGCGGTAGCCTCGGTCCTGAACGGCCACGTGGATCGGGAGCTCAGCGTAGAGCTGCGCGGCGGAACCCTGGCCCTGGAGTGGCCGGATGAAGCGGGTAGCGTCTTCATGACCGGAGCGGCGGCCGAAGTCTACTCCGGGCGCTTCCCGGTGGAGGGGGACTGACGGTGTTCCAAGGCGTACTGACGGCCCTGGTGACCCCCTTCCGCGACGACGCGGTGGACGAACGCGCCCTCGGGGAGCTGGTGGAGTTCCAGATCGAGGCCGGCGTGGACGGCCTGGTCCCGTGCGGCTCCACGGGCGAGTCGGCCACCCTGACCCACGCCGAGCATCGTCGGGTGGTCGAGGTGGTGGTCGCGGCGGCCCGCGGCCGGGTGCCCGTGGTGGCCGGCACCGGCTCCAACTCGACCCGGGAAGCCATCGAGCTGACCCGCCACGCCAAGGAGGCGGGAGCCGACGGGGCGCTGCTGATCTCGCCCTACTACAACAAGCCGACCCAGGCCGGCATCGTGGCCCACTACGCAACCATCGCCCGGGAGACCGGCTTCCCGCTGATCGTCTACAACATCCCCGGGCGCACGGCATCCAACATCCTGCCCGAAACCCTGGCCCAGCTGGCGGACATCGAGCAGGTGGTGGGCGTCAAGGAGTCGTGCGGCGACCTGGCACAGATCTCCCATGTGGTGGCCCGCTGCCCCGACGAGTTCGTCGTGCTCTCCGGCGACGACGCCTTCGCGCTTCCCGTGCTCTCGGTCGGCGGCGTCGGGGTCATCTCCACCTCGTCGAACGTCGCCCCGGCGGAGATGGTCGAGATGGTGCGCGCCTTCCGCGCGGGCGACCTGGAGCGGGCCCTGGCTCTGCACCAGCGGCTGCTCCCGCTCTTCGACGCGCTCTTCATCGAGACCAACCCGATCCCCGTGAAGGCGGCCCTGGCCCTGCGCGGCCAGGTGGGCGAGGAGATCCGACTGCCTCTCCTGCCCCTGACGGAGCCCAACCGGGAGCGGCTGCGGGTGGTGATGAAGGAGCTCGGGCTCCTCTGATGACGAAGGTCTGCGTCGTGGGAGCGCTGGGCCGGATGGGCGAGCGTGTGCGCGCCGCTCTGGCTGACGAGGACGGACTCGAGCTGGCCTCGGCCCTGGAGGCGCCCGGCCATCCCGGCCTGGGCAGCGACGCCGGCGGCGTGACCGTGGCGGACGACGCCAAGGCCGCCCTGGGGTCGGCGGACGTGGCCATCGTCTTCGCCACTCCGGAGCCCAGCCTGGAAGTGCTGCGCGTCGCCGCCGAGGCCGGCGTGCGCTGCGTGGTGGGCACCACCGGCTTCAGCTCCGCCCAGCGGGCCGAGCTGGAGGCGCTGGCCGAACGCGTGGCCATCGTACTGGCGCCCAACTTCTCCGTCGCCGTCAACGTGCTCGGCGAGCTGGTGCGAAGAGCCGCCGAGCTGCTGGGCGAGGGCTTCGACGCGGAGCTGGTGGAGATCCATCACGCCGCCAAGCGCGACGCTCCCAGCGGAACCGCCCTGTGGCTGGCCGACGCCGTGGCCGAGGGGCGCCGCGCGGATCCCGCGCGGGTGCTTGCGCGCGAGGGCGACACCGGCCCCCGCGAGCCGGGAACCATCGGCATCCAGACCCTGCGCGGCGGCGACAACCCGGGCGAGCACACCGTGCTCTTCGTGGGCGGCGGCGAGCGCCTGGAGCTGACCCACCGCTCCGCCACCCGCGACCA
>CAMYOO010000324.1 GCA_947260035.1 uncultured delta proteobacterium | reverse complement strand
GGCCGGCACGGATCCGTCTCCCGACTTCCGGTGCTACGACGACCTGCATGCGGTCCTCGACATTCCCTCGGCATTCTTCTTCGAAGAGTTGCTCGCGGCGTATCCCGACAGCCGGGGGATCCTCACTCTTCGCGACGAGGACGCCTGGTGGCGAAGCATCGAAGAGCACTTCAACCGCCGCTCGCCGGTGCGCTTGCGGGAAGACGATCCCTTCAAGTGGGATCTCCGCACGCGCGTGTACGGAAGCGCCCGGGCCATCGAGGCCCCCTTCCGAGCCCGCTACCGCGCGCACAACGCGCGGGTTCGCGACAAGGTCCCGGCCGATCGGCTGCTGATGATGGACATCGCGAACGGCGATGGCTGGGAAGTGCTCTGCCCGTTTCTCGGCGTGCCAGAGCCGTCGGAGCCTTTCCCCCACCAGAATCCCGAGACGGGTCAGGGCCGCAGCGCCGCGCGTTCCGCCGCAGCCGAAATCGAGGCCGTCGTCGCGTTGGGTTCCCGGTTCGCGCTGATCGACGAAGGCTGGCTGGACTCCAGCGCTCCCTGCGGAGCTCGGCCGATGCGCTTTCTCGCGCGGGACGGAGTTTCCCAGGGCCGCCCGGCCGACGACGAGGCCGCCCTGCGCGAGCTTGAACGGCTGCGACGGGCAGGCGCCGCGCATCTGGTCTTCACCTGGCCCACGTTCTGGTGGTTCGATCACTACCGGGGCTTTGCTTCCCACCTGGAGTCGCGGTTTCGGCGCGTGCTGGCAAACGACCGTCTGGTCGTGTTCGAGCTGGGCGAGTAGGAGGACGGCCTTGGCAGACTTGCTTCGGGAGGCGGGAATCTGATGCAGGTGTGCCTGGTTTCCCAAGAGTATCCGCCGGACACCGCCCGGGGCGGGATCGGCACCCAGACCTGGAACAAGGCCCAGCAGCTCTCGCGGCTGGGCCATGCGGTCGACGTCCTCTCGTGCATGGCCGGAGCCCGCAACCAGCCGGATGGCCTGCAGACCGAGCGTAGCGGTGGCATCCACCTCCACCGCATGCGACCGCCCGGCGAGAATCCGGCGAATCCCGTACCGCTGCACGACCCGGCGGCCTACATGGTCGGCTACACCTGGCAGGTACTGCAACAGCTGGAGCGACTGGGCCGCGAACGGACGTTCGACATCGTCAACTTTCCCGAGTACGGCGCCGAGGGCTTTGCCTACCAGCTAAACCGGACTCCGCACAACTGGATCCCCGTGATCGTACAGCTTCACGGTCCCCTCGCGATGTTCACCGAGCGGATCGGCTGGCCGGAGCGAGACACGCCGTTCGCGCAGGTGGGCGACTTCATGGAGGGGCAATCGATCCGCCTTGCCGATGCGCTGATGGCGTCGAGCGCCAACATCGCCGACTTCACCGCAGGTCATTACGGCGTCGAGCGCGAAGCCATCCACGTCGTCCACTGCGGAATCGACTGCGAAGTCTTCTCGCCGCCCGAGCCCGGCCGGCGATCCGAGCGCCCCACGGTGCTCTTCGTTGGAAACGTAGAGTCGAGCAAGGGCGTCAAGACGATATTGGAGGCGGTGCTACAGCTCCGCGATCGCCATCCCGGCATCCGCCTCCAGGTCCTGGGCAAGGGCGGTGACCTGGCGGAAGAGCTGCGGACCCGCGTACTAAAGGAAGGCGCGGAGGACTGTCTGGAACTCCTCGGCTACGTGGGGAGCCGGGACCGCCTGCCCGACTACTACCGGGCGGCCCACGTGATGGCGTCGCCCGCCGACCACGAGGTGGGGGTGGCCAACGTCTACGTCGAGGCCATGGCGTGTGCCTGCCCCGTCGTGGCCGCCGATACGGGCGGCGCGCCCGAGGCGGTGCGCCACGAGGAGACGGGGCTGCTGGTCCCGCCCCGGGACGTGGATGCGACGCGGGCGGCCCTGGACCGCATCTTGAGTGACTCCGCGCTCGCGAGAAGCATGGGAGCCGCCGGGCGGCGGAGAGCGGAGGCCTACTTCCGCGTGGATCACTACATCGGCCGGGTGCTGGGCGCCTACCAGGCCGCCATCGAGCGCTCTGCCGAGAAGCGCACCCGCCTCGGCCAGGCGGTTGGCTGGTCGTGAAGGTCGGCTACCTGTGCGCGGACGTCGACGTCCAGGTCCTGGGGCAGGAGGGATGCTCCGTCCACGTCCGGGAGTTCACCAACGGCCTGGTGGAGGCGGGCCACGACGCCTTCATCCTGTGTGCCTGGGCCGGAAAAGGCGACGGATCGCGGCTGCGTGCACCGCTTCACGAGCTGGGGCCGCGGGGTGTGGACGCCGAGGTGTGGGCAAGCCTGGAGCGCGACGACGCGATCCTGAACCACCACCTCGAGCGGGACCTCCGCTCCGTCCTCTGGAATACCTGGCTTCGCGATCAGGGGGACGAGATCGTGGCCCGTGAACGCCCCGACTTCCTGTACGAGCGCTACTCCCTCTTTGGATGGGGCGGTACCGAGCTTGCGCGACGGCATGAGATTCCGCTCATCCTGGAGGTAAACGCCCCGCTTTGCGACGAGCAGGACGGCTATGAGAAGTTCGCCCTCACGGAGACGGCCCGACGCATGCAAGCGCGGATCCTGGGGCAGGCCGATGCGCTGGTTGTCGTCAGCGGCTGGCTCGGCGAGTGGGCGGAGGCCCAAGGCGTCGACCCGGCGCGGATCCACGTGATCCCCAACGGTGTGTCCTCCCGCTTTCTCGACGAGGAGATCTCGGGGGATGCGGTTCGCGCGGAGCTCGGGCTCCAGGAAACGTCCGTCGTCGGGTTCGTGGGCAGCTTCCACTGGTGGCACGACGTCGGGGGCCTTCTGGAGGCGTTCTCGGCGCTGGCGGATCGGGATCCGGCGCTGAGGCTGCTCCTGGTCGGCAGCGGTGAGAAGCGGAAGCGTCTGGAGAGCCGCGTGGCGGAGCTGGGCCTCGGGCCTCGCGTGGTCTTCACGGGCAAAGTCCCACACGACAGGGTTCCCGAGTACGTGGCCGCCATGGACGTGGCGGTGGTGCCCTACGGGCCCCTGAAGGAGTTTTTCTTCTCTCCCGTCAAGCTCTTCGAGTACATGGCCGCGGGGCGGCCTACGGTGGCCGCCTCCCTGGGGCAGATCCCCGAAATCGTGGAACACGGCAAGACGGGGTGGCTCTATCCGCCGGGCGACGCTGCCAGGCTGGCGGAGGGCATCGAGACGTTCCTGCGTGATCCGGATCTGGCGGCGCGCGCCGCGGCCGCCGCTCGGGACGTCGTCCGGACGCGGCACACCTGGAAGCGGATCGCGGATCGCGTCGCGGAACTCGGGCGCGAACTGGGAATGCCGCAGGCATCGGACCGCTAGCGGTGCGCGCCGCGGAAGGGAGGAGCGCCGGCGAGGAACTCCGCCTCCACGCGGGTCATGCGGTAGATCGCCTGTCGCTGCATCCCGGATCCGTCCGGATGCTCCCGACGGTTGGGATTGTAGAACTCCCAGACGATGTCGCCGTCGGGGGTGATCTCGAACACCCGGCCGCGGTTGGACTCGGTCACGAGCACGTTGTCGTTGGGCAGCCGATGGCTGCCGCCGCGCGTCTCGGAGAAGAACGCCTCGCGCGGCTCCGCGATGTACTCCCAGACCACCTCCTGCGACTGCGCATCCAGTTCGAGCACGCGGCTCCAGCCTCGCCGCGTCCCGTTGTCGAAGACCAGGATCCGGTCGGCTCGGGTCAGGGCGGGCTGGTGCGGTTGATCCAGCACG
>CAMYOO010000323.1 GCA_947260035.1 uncultured delta proteobacterium | reverse complement strand
TGCGTCCGGCGGCCAGGGCCGGCTGGATCACATCGCGCACGTGCTCGGCGCGATCCTCCATGAACCACTCCAGCTCCTGCTCCGGAGGGAGGGTCTCGCCGCTGCGCGCCATCTCGCGGATGCGCCGCCCGATGGGCCCATCACTGGGCTCGTGAGTGGCCAGCACCGCGTGCCCCGCCGCTTCGAGCGTCGCGGTCAAGCGCCGGAGCTGGGTGCTCTTCCCCGAGCCGTCGATGCCCTCGAGAACCACGAAGGAACCGCGCTTCACGACCGCACCGGCGCCGGCGCTTCACATCGACGCGCAGGTTGGCGCGCCGCGCGCGCGCAAGTGCCCGATTTCACACGCACTGCACGGCGGCGGACAAGACGGCACGCCGCTTGCTCCTGCAAGTGAACGGCGCTGCAAGGCGCTGCCCGGAGATGCCCCTCAACGGGACCGGGGGACATTCGGGCAAGGAGGCGCCGGGTGGAAGCAGGGGGTTTCGGCGTGGGTTCAAACAACGGGGTGAGGCCCGCGTCGAGCTGCTGCCCGGCGTCTCCTCTCCGCCGCCGGTGGGTCACCGACGGCGGAGAGCAGGCGTCGCTCAGCTCTAGATCTTGCCCACGAGCTGGAACGCGATCACGAGGCCGTAGATCGCGATGGACTCGATGAGCACCATCCCGAGGATGTAGTTCACGAACATCGAGCCGGCCGCACCGGGGTTGCGAGCGATGCCCGCGGTGGTGTTGCCGGCCGTCAGCCCCTGGCCGATTCCGCAGCCGAGGCCGGCCAGGCCCACGGCGAGGCCCGCGCCCAGGCCGTAGCCCCAGGTCGCCGATCCGGCGCCGGCCGCGGCATCGGCGGCGAGGGCCACGTCCGGCAGCAGGCAGAGGGCCAGGGCCCACAAGAGGAACGTTCCGAGTTTGCGCACTTTTCTCTCCTTCATGACAAGACGCGGAGGCGCGGTCTAGTGCGCCTCTTCGAGAGCCATTCCGATGTAGATCATCGTCAGCAACGAGAACACGAAGGCCTGGAGGAACGCGATCAGCAGTCCCAGGCCCATGAAGATTGCGGGGACGCCGATGGGCACCATCCCCAGGAATACCGCCACAACCAGGTGGTCTGCGTTCATGTTGGCCAGCAGTCGCACGGCCAGGGTGAGCATGCGCGCGGCGTGCAGGAAGAGCTCCAGCGGCAGGAACACCGGGGTAAGCAAGCGCACGTGCCAGGTCTTGCCGCCGATGGTCGGGGTCCAGAGGGCGGGGCCCATGAACTGGTAGATGTACTTGAGGCCGTGCTTGCGGATGCCCACCACGTTGTAGACGACGTAGGAGATGATCGCCCAGGCCCAGGTGACGTTCGGGTCCACGGTGCCGCCGCCAACGGCGGGCACCAGACCCAGCAGGTTCGACAGCAGGATGAAGATGAACATGGTGCCGACGAGCGGCATGTAGCGGCGGTACTCGTCGCCGATGGTCTGCTTGCCCAGCCCCGCCAGCATCTCGGCGATCATCTCGCCGGCGTTGCGCAGGGTCAGCCCGCGGTCGGGCAGGATGCCGCCGTCGGCCGCCGCCAGCTGGCGGCGGATCACCAGGCCGCCCAGCAGCACCAGGCCTGCGGCCAGCACGGACGCCTGAAGAACCCAGGGAATGCCCAGATGTGCCAGGGGGTCGTAGATGCTCACGCCTCATCCTCTTCCTGGAGATCGACCTCGCGGGCGAGCCAGGCGTTCCAACGGTCCCAGTCCGGATCGTCGGCGTCCAGGGCCGGCGCGTTGGGATCCACCGGCGGCCGCATCAGCCACGCACCCAGCACCGCCGCCGGTACGATCGCCGAGAGTCCGGTCACCAGGGCCACCGGATTGGCGCCCACGTGCAGCGCGAAGCCGATGGCTCCGGCCAGCAGCACGAAGCGCATGCTGAACAGCGCCACCCAGGGGCCGCTGCCCGCCAGCTCACCCGAAAAAAGCTTGTCCGAAGCCGAGCGCAGCGCCCGGAAGTTCATCGCCCCGAAGGCTGCGCCCAGGGCCAGGCTCGACGCAAACGCCGGCGAAGCCAGCACCAGCGAAGCCGACACACCGCCAGCGGCGATTGCCAGGTTCAGCCTCTCGATGGGATCGAACTTCATCGCTTCGTTTGTCCGCCGGCGTCCGCCGACTGTGCTTCGACCAGCCCTCGCAGCCGCCAAATCCGCAGCACGAAAGCCCCGAAGCCGATCACGACCCCCAGCAGCAGCAGCCAGGGCGCCGTCTCGAACCTCTCATCCGCCCAGAACCCGATCCCCATCGCCAGCAGCAGTGAAACCACCGCTTCCACCGAACCCTGGTACACGCCCCCGAGCTTCTTGACTCCGGGGCCCTTACCACTCGGACGCTCGCTCATGGCGGCCTCCGCTCCGTCGGCTGGACCAGGACTGAGCTGATTTCCCCGCAACCGCGGCGGGTTGCACCCGCCAGGGCCCGGAAAACGCCGCGCAAGCTAGCAGAGGGTCAGGAGGCCCTCAATCCACGCGAGCCGCCCTTTTCAGCGCAAATGCTGCGGCGTCGAGAGTCCGCTCCAGATCCGCCCGGCGATGCGCCAGCGACGCGAAGCAGGCCTCGAAAGGCGAGGGCGGCAGGTAGACCCCGCGCTCCAGCATCGCCGCGAAGAAGCTCCGGAATCGCTCCGCCCGGGCCTTCTGGGCGTCCTCGAAGCAACGCACCGGACCCGGGTGGAAGAAGAAGCCGAACATCCCGCCCGCCCAGACCGTGGTGAGCTCCACGCCGGCGTCGAGCGCCCGCTCGGCCAGGCCCAGGGCCAGGGTGCGGCTGGTCTTCTCGAGCCTCTCGTAGGTCCCGGGCCGCTCCAGCCGCCGCAAGGTCTCCAGGCCGGCCGCCGCCGCCAGCGGATTCCCCGAGAGCGTGCCCGCCTGGTAGACCGGCCCGTCAGGCGCCATCTGTTCCATCAGGTCGGCACGCCCGCCGAAGGCCGCCGCTGGCAGCCCGCCGCCCACCACCTTGCCCAGGCAGGTGAGGTCCGGCTTCACGCCGTAGCGTTCCTGCGCGCCGCCCCGGGCGACCCGGAAGCCGCACATCACCTCGTCGAAGATCAGCAGCGCTCCGCTCGCGCTGCACAGCTCGCGCAAGCCCTCCAGGAATCCGGCCTGCGGCGGGACGCAGCCCATGTTCCCTGCGACCGGCTCGACGATGACGCACGCGATGTCCTTCCCCCAGCGGCGGAAGGCGTCGGCCACGGCATCCAGGTCGTTGAACGGAGCCTGGATCGTGAGCTTCGTGAAGGCCTCGGGCACGCCGGGCGAGCCGGGAATCCCCAGCGTGGCCACACCGCTGCCCGCACCCACCAGCAGGGCGTCGGCGTGGCCGTGGTAACAGCCGGAGAATTTGAGGATGCGCTCTCGGCCGGTGGCGCCGCGAGCCAGGCGGATCGCGCTCATGGTGGCCTCGGTGCCCGACGACACCATGCGCACCCGCTCGATGGAGGGCACCGCCTTGCGGATCGCCTCGGCCAGCAGGATCTCGCCCTCGGTGGGCGCGCCAAAGCTGGTGCCCTTGGCCATCGCCGCGCGCACCGCGCGCAACACCCCGGCGTCGGCATGGCCCAGGATCAGCGGGTCCCAGACCCGGCAGCCCTTGCCCCGCTCGAAGAAGCGCGGAGTCCCGCCCACCGAGCCGAACGCGCGCACCGGGCTGTTGACGCCGCCCGGAATCGAACGGCGCGCGCGGGCGAAGAGGCTGCGGCTCTTGCGGGTGGCCATGGCGCGACTCTAGCAACCAGCGTGTGGCCGAGTTCACGTTGGGGGGAACGGCTGGGCTGGGCGGAAATGATGCATCGGAGAGGGGCGCGCCGTCTCTCCTGGGGCAGGCTGGCGAGTGCGCTCGCCGCCGGGACGCTGCTGCTGCTGGTCGCGGACGGAGCCCAGGCGGGCTTCGCCGGCAATCGCCTGCAACTCCAGGAGTACTCGAGCGACTGCCCGCCCTGCGGAGCCGATCCGTTGGGCGTCGATTTCGATCTCGGGATTGCCACGGTGGAACCCGGCGTGGAGCCCTAAGCCGGCTTCGGCACCTGGGACGTCAGCGACACCAAGATCCGCCTGGAGAACAATCACACCGAGCCCTTCCCCTACACCATCGGTCCCCCGTTCTTCTCCTTCTACGGGGACGTCTTCACCGACGAAGACCTGACGGTTCCGAAGATCATCGGGGTCGCGCTCGAGTCCACGAACCTTGCCGGCTACACGGATGCCATGCTCGCCTTCGATGCAGACCGGGTCTACATCAACTTCGTCGGGTTCGACCTGCCGGTCGGGACTTACGTTTCGATCGACGTCTTCTTCGTCCCGGAGCCTGGAGCCGCCTGGTTGCTTTGCCCCGCCCTTCTGGCCGGCCTCTGGATCCGCCGTCGAGGTGCAGCCACTCCGCGCTGAATGGTCCCTGCGGAGCGTCCGAAGCTCTCATCGCTCCGGGGTGGTCACGCCCCCAGGTTCTGGCCGCCGGAGTGGATCAGCGTCTCGAGCCGGGTGAGCCGCCGGCCCTCCGGTGCGTCGATCCTGCCGAGCCAATCACGGATGTAGTCGTAGTCCAGGGGCTCGTCGCATGCGTAGAGGATGCCGGCGATGTCGTGCCAGTCCTTCTCCCGATCGAACGTGGCCTTGTAGGTGATGAGATCCTCGGCGCTGAGGATGTGGATCGGGTCGCCGTAGAAGTCCACGCGGCGGCGGCGGGCCAGGGAGCTCATGTGCAGGGCGTCGTAGGCGAAGAACAGGTCGATGGGCGTCTGGTCCCAGTACACGCGCACCTGCTCGTCGCGTGCGAGCAGGCGGCGCAGCCCCGGGTTGCCGGTCGCGGCGCCCAACGCGGCCAGCGCGGCGAACACACGCTCGGCTTCAGCCGCGGACAGGAACACGTTCACGTCGATGTCGTGGGTGGCGCGAAGGCTGCCGTAGTAGCCCAGAGCCTGGGCGCCACCGAAGGCGTGGGGGATGCCCGCAGCCACGAAGGCGCCTTCGATGGCGACGATCTGCTCGTCGAGGAGCATCGGCGTCAGCTCGCCGGGAAGGCCGGCTTCCCGGAGCTGAAGCGCGGGAAGGGCTCGGCGGGCCGCTCGCGGCGCGGGGCGCGAGAGTGGGCGACGCGGCTGGCCGCGCGGAGCAGCCCGCGCAGCGCCTTGCCGCGGCTGGCCTCGGACTGGGCAAGCCAATCGGCGGCGGCCGCCAGGTGCGGGGGAAGCGGTCGCTCCTCCATGGCGGCGAGGGCACGCTTGAGCAGCGCCACCAGGCTGGGCTCCAGGATGCGACCGCCGCGAAGCTCGCGCAGCAGCCGCCGCGCGCTGGCCCAGCTCCGCTGGTGCGTAACCGGAATCCCGCGGGCCCGTGCCGCTGCGATCAGGGCCTGCGGGTCGAAGGGCCGCTGGGCGCGGCCCGCGGCCTCTTCGAGGACCTCGGGCGTGAGCACCTTCTTGAACGTCGCAAGCGTGTATTGGCGCGGCCCCAGCTCGGTCGAGCGGCACTCGCGAATCTCGTACGTACTCTGCTGCTTGCGAATCGACGCCATGAGCGAGGCTCCTTCCTTCAGTACTATTTTACACTATTATAGTGCTTAATGGTACTATCTCAAGAGCAAGGCGAGTCCCTCGCTATGAATCCTATTTGTCCGGTGGGTTAGCTGCTCTCGGCCGCGGCGTCGTCAGCTTCGGCCATGCGGGCCATGGAGGCCAGATTCTCGTCGGCGTTCAGGTCCATGACGCGCACGCCCTGGGTCGCGCGGCCCATGGTCGAGATGCCCTTCACCGGGCAGCGCAGCACGCGGCCGCCGTCGGTGATCAGCATGACCTCGTCGTCCTCCAGCACCTGAGTGATGCCCAGCACCGGGCCGTTCCGCGCCGAGACCTTGATGGTGATGATGCCCTGACCGCCGCGGGTCTGGATCCGGTAGTCCTCCAGCGGCGTTCGCTTGCCGTAGCCGTTCTGGGTGACGGTGAGGACGGTGGCGCCG
>CAMYOO010000322.1 GCA_947260035.1 uncultured delta proteobacterium | reverse complement strand
CACGAGCGCGGCGACGACTGGCTGCGCGAGGTCGAGCCCGAGGAGCTGCCCTGGCTCTGGCGCTGCCACGCCTTCGAGGCCGCCGGCGTGCCGCTTGGGGGCGGCAGCGACGCGCCCTTTGGCGACGCCGATCCGTGGCGGGCCATGCGCTCCGCCGTGGAGCGGCGCACCGCCTCGGGCTGGACGCTCGATCCGAACGAGCGCCTGCGCCCGGAGCGCGCCCTGGCGCTCTTCACCACCCCGGCCGGCTCTCCCGGCGGTGCACCCCGCCGGGTCGCCCCCGGCGCACCCGCCGACCTGTGCCTGCTCGACCGGCCCTGGGGCGAGGCCCGCAGCGAGCTGTCGTGCGACCGCGTCGTTGCCACGCTACGCGACGGCGAGCCGATCTGGCATCGGTAGAGCGCTTGTCGGACCGAGATCCGCGAGAGCCAGCGTGAGGATCTTCGAGCTGTGCCGCGAGCAGTGGGTGCCCGGGCCCATCGATCGTGCCTTCGGCTTCTTCTCCGACGCGGCGAACCTGGAGACGATCACGCCGCCCTGGGTGGGCTTCCGCTTCCTGACGCCGCTCCCGATCCAGATGGGCGCCGGGACGCGCCTGGAGTACCGCCTGCGCCTGGCGGGGCTGCCGATCCACTGGGTCACCCACATCGAGCGCTGGGAGCCTCCGCACTTCTTCGTCGACGTGCAGACCTCGGGGCCCTATGCGCTCTGGGAGCACACGCACATCCTTCAGCCGCTGGGCGACGGCGTGCTCGTGACCGACCGCGTGCGCTACGCGCTGCCGCTCGGTCCGCTCGGACGCCTGGCGCACGGCCTCGCGGTGCACAGCTTGCTCGGCCGCATCTTCGACTACCGCTACCGGGTGATCCGCGAGCACTTCGACGCACCCATCCGGGAGGGAGACGATGGACTTCCGGAACGCGCTGACGGCGAGCCCGGGGTTCGTGGTGCCGGCGATGGGAGCGCTCCGGGCGACGTCGATCGCGCTCCGTGACGCGAGCATTGTCGACATCTTCTGGGGCCGCGGCTTCGCCGGGATCGCCGTGGTCACTCTCTGGGTGTCGGGACTCGAGGTGGCGCGTCAGGGCCCGGTTTCCCCGCCCTCCCCGGCCGCGCGGCACCGCCTGAGCCGCGCCCGGGACTCCGGAGCGGAAGGTGGAGGTGCTCTCGCGTGCCGCGGCCGCGGGCGTCGACTTCCTGTCGATCACGCTGGCGATCGACGGCATGGACTTTCGGGCGGCGGCGCAGCAGGTCGCCATCCACCGGGCCTTCATCGCCGAGCGAGGGGACGCGTGCGTTCTGGTGGACTCCACCCAAGGCGTGCGGGACGCGCGTGCGGCCGACAAGCTGGCCGTCGGCTTCCACTTCCAGGGCACGGCCCCCTTCGAAGAGGAGCTGGGCTGGGTGGACCTCTACTACCAGCTGGGCATTCGCCATGCGCTGATGGCGTACAACGAGAAGAACCGGGTGGGTTGCGGCTGCCACGTGGCCGAGGATACGGGACTCACCCGCTTCGGGCGTCAGCTCATCGCCGAGATGAACCGGGTGGGCATGCTCGTGGACTGCGCCCATACCGGGTACCGGACCAGCATGGAGGCTCTCGAAGCGTCCACAGCGCCGGCCATCATCTCGCACACCAACGTGCAGGCTCTGGGCGACCATCCCCGCTGTGTGCGTGACGACCAGATCCAGGCCTGCGCGGCCGGGGGAGGCGTCCTGGGCATCACCGGTCTCAGCGCCTTCCTGGGTGAGGGCGGCGCTACGCCCGAGCGGCTGGTGGACCACATCGACCATGTGGCGCAGCTCGTAGGACCCCAGCACGTGGGCCTGGGCCTCGACTACGTGTACGACCTGCCGACCTTCGAGCTCTTCGTCGCGCGCATGCCCGAGCGCTATCCGCCCGACGCGGGCTACGCCGACATGGCGCAGCTGGAGCTGGAGGACATCCCGCGCATCACGGCGGAGCTGCTGCGGCGCGGCTATGCGGAGAAGGAGATCCGTGGGATCCTGGGGGAGAATTGGCTGCGGGTGTGCAGCGAGGTCTGGCAGTGAGTGCCGGGGAGAGCCACGACTTCATCGTGATCGGCGCGGGCATCGCCGGCGCCTCGGCGGGGTACGAGCTGCAAGCACACGGCTCGGTGGCGCTGTTGGAGCGCGAGCCGCTTCCGGGCCACCACACCACCGGCCGTTCGGCCGCCTTCCTGGTGGAGAGCTACGGCACGGCCGTCGTAGGTCGCCTGACCCGGGGCGGTCGCCGATTCCTGGAGGATCCTCCGGAAGGCTTTGCCGAGCATTCGCTGGTAGCGCCGAAGCCGGTCTTGTGGATCGCGCGCGCGGATCAGCGTGAGAGCCTTGCGGCTGCGCTGCGCGAGGGGAGGCAGGCCGGCGCCGATCTCCAGGCCCTGGACGCCCCCGAGGCGCAGCGACTCTGCCCCGCCCTCCGCGACGGCTACGTCGCGGAGGCGATCGTCGAGCCCAACGCCATGAGCATCGACGTGGCGGGCCTGCTGGAAGCCTTCTTGCGCGGGCTGCGCCGCCGTGGGGGCCGGGTCGTTACCAAGGCCGAGGTGGAGCAGCTGCAGCGGACGGATGACGCCTGGGAAGTCCGGGCCGGCGGCCGCACCTGGCGCGCGCCGGTGGTCGTGAACGCCGCGGGCGCCTGGTGCGACGCCGTGGCCCGCTTGGCGGGTGCGCAGCCCGTCGGGCTGCGACCGCTGCGGCGCACGGCCATCACTTTCGAGCCGCCGCCGGGAGCCGACATCCGCAAATGGCCCTGCGTGATCGATGCCGACGAGGATTTCTACGTCAAGCCCGAGGGCGCGCATCTGCTGGCCTCGCCGTGCGACGAGACGCCCTTGGATCCCTGCGATGCCGTGGCGGAGGACTACGACGTGGCCCTTGCCATCGATCGGGTACAACGCGCCCTGGACATCGAGGTTCGGCACCTCACAGGACGCTGGGCGGGGCTGCGCAGCTTCGTGGCGGACCGCTCGCCGGTGATCGGCATGGATCCGCAGCAGCCGGGCTTCTTCTGGCTCGCCGGGCAGGGCGGCTTCGGAATCATGACGTCGCCAGCCGCGGCGCGCGCTGCGGCGGGGCTGATCGTCGAGGGCCGGCTTCCCGCCGACCTGGCGGCCCTGGGACTCACGCCGCAAGACCTCTCGCCGGCGCGATCGGCGCTCTGCGGAGGGTCGCAACGATCGAGGAACCCATGACCTACGACACGCTCCTCTACGAGCAGGACGACCACGTGGTCACCCTGACCTACAACCGGCCCCACCAGCACAACGCCATCAGCCGGGCCATGAACGAGGAGCTGCACCACGCCTGGCAGCGTTTCCGGGACGACGACGAGGCCTTCGTGCTGGTCATCACCGGCGCCGGCGAGACCACCTTCTGCGCCGGCTGGGACCTGCAGGATGCCGCGGAGCTGGAGGAGCTGGGCGACTTCGACCGCTATCGGCGCGAGCTCTACAGCCTGCCCGGTGCCTGCGGCTACACCCGCAAGGTGGACATCTTCAAGCCCATCATCGCCGCGGTGAACGGCCATGCCTTCGCCGCCGGCCTGGAGACGGCCTTGTTGGCGGACATGCGCATCGCGGCGCAGAACGCCGAGTTCGGCGCGCTGGAGAGGCGTTGGAACATCGTCGGCGGCGACGGTCTCACGGCGCGGCTGCCCCTGGTCGTGGGCTTCGCCAAGGCGATGGAGCTGATCATCACCGGACGTCGCATCGACGTGCACGAGGCGGAG
>CAMYOO010000321.1 GCA_947260035.1 uncultured delta proteobacterium | reverse complement strand
TCAGCGCCACGCCCACGGGCAACGCGATGTGCAGAAAAAGATTGAGGAAGAAGAAGGCGCCGGGGATCGGCCGCTCGCCCACAAAGGTGCCGCTGATGGGCTCCGAGAAGATGGGCAACGCGTCGAGCAGCCGGGCGCCTTCCACCGCCAGCAGCTGGGCCTGGTCGTCCCAGAGCATCACGTAACCGGTCCAGCCGGAGGCGAAGGTCAGGAAGAAGAGGATCACCCCGGACACCCAGGCCAGGGTGCGGGGTCCCCAGCTGCGGCCCTGGACGAAGATGCGGAAGGCGTGGAGCAGGCCGGCGACGATGGCCAGGTCGGCGGCGTAGCGGTGCAGGGCGCGCATCCAGCGCCCCGCCCAGACCTGCTCGTTGATGCGGACCATGGACTCGTAGGGCGAGCCGATCCGGTAGAAGAACAGCAGGTAGATGCCGGTGGCCAGCATCAGCAGGAACGCCAGAACCACCAGGGTTCCAGAGTGATAGAGGGGGTTGTAGCGCCAGGTGTAGAGGCGGTTGAGGGCGGCGTCGGCCGCGGCGAGGGGCCTGCGACCCCACTCGCGCAGGTAATGGGCCGATCTGGAAATCATGATTCCGGGGCTTCAAACATCATATTATCATGATAATATTTCGCCGCACGTGCTGCTGTCACAGACTGGCAAGTATGCCCTCAGGGCCACGATCCACCTGGCCGAGCAGGGCTCCGATCAGCCGATCCCCGTCGGGGAGATCGCCGCTGCGCTGGACGTCCCGCGCAACTACCTCTCCAAGATCCTCCACCAGCTGGCCCGCGAGGGCGTCCTGATCTCCGAGCGGGGCCCCCGCGGCGGCTTCCGCCTGGCGACCTCGCCGGACGATCTGTCGGTGGCCCAGGTGGTGAGCATCGTGGACCCGGCGCTGCTGGAGCGGAAGTGCCTGCTTGGACGCCAGCAGTGCAGCGACGTGGACCCGTGCCCGGCGCACGGAACCTGGCAGGACCTGGCGCAGCGCATCGAGCGGTTCCTGTCCGAGACGACGCTGAGTGATTTGATGCGGCAGCCCGGCGAAGTGTTGCTCGAACTGCCGAGAGCATCGGCCGCGGTCCGGCGGCGCTAGCCGTCCGGCCGCGTAATCAGGAGGACCGGCATGGTCGATTCAGATCCGCGTTCAACGGAACAGCCCGGCGCTGGCGAGGGCGGCGAAGCGCCCGAAGAGATCCCGTTCGGCCAGCGCTTGCTCGACAACTGGGTGGTGCTGCTGATCGGCTGTCTGGTGGTGTTCTTTGTCTTCTACACGGGCTGGGGCCTCGTCGAGATGACGTCACTTACTGACGCCCCCCTGCCCTGACGCGAGGATCCCATGTATCACAGCGGAATCGAGTCACCCAAGGGAGTCTGGTGGAAGCCGGCCCACGGCGGTGAAAAAGTCTGGGCCGCGATTGCCTTCGCCTGGTGCATCGTGCTCTTCGCCATGATGCCGCTCTGGCACATCCGCGGCGGCCAGAACCCGTCGGGTATCCGGCACCGGGTCGAGCCCGAGCGCTATCGCGAGCGCGTCACGGAGTTCATCCAGCAGTACCAGGTCGGAGAGGAGCAGGGCATCCCCGTGGTGGCGCCGCCCCCGGGCAGCCACGTCTACCTCCAGGCCCAGATGTGGCGCTGGACGCCGGTGCTGAAGCTGGAGCAGGGCGCCCAGTACACCGTGCACCTGTCCTCGGTCGACGTGAATCACGGGTTCAACCTGTACCCGATGAACGTCAACTTCCAGGTCGTGCCCGGCTACGACTATGGCTTGAAGATGACGCCCAGCGAGCCCGGCGACTACAAGATCATCTGCAACGAGTTCTGCGGCGTGGGCCATCACATGATGGTCGGCAAGATCATCGTCACGCCGCGCCAGAGCGCTTCGCTGGAAGGGGGTGCGCAATGAGCGCCGACGCACGCACGTGTCCGACGACCGGGCTTCGCGTCTACCGGGATGCCGACTCCCTGATCAAGGCCAACGCCGTCGTGGCGACGGTCACGCTCCTGGTCGGAGGGATCGCCGCGATCCTGGTGTTGCTGACCCGCTGGCAGGCCGTGCACCTGCTCGACGTGGTGTGGTTCTACCGGATCCTCACCGTGCACGGCATGAACATGCTGATCTTCTTCATCATCTTCTTCGAGATGGCGGTGCTCTACTTCGCGGGCGCCGTGCTCCTCAACGCACGCGTCCCAGCACCCAAGGTGGGCTGGGTCGCGTTTGCGCTGATGGTGGTGGGGACGCTCATGGTCGAGTGGCAGATGTTCACGGGCAAGGCGGACGTGCTCTTCACGTCCTACGTGCCCCTGCGAGCGGAGCCGCCCTTCTATCTGGGCGTGATCCTGTTCGCCGTGGGTGCGCTCACGGTAACCGGCCACTTCTTCGCCATCCTGGTCTACGCCAAGCGCGAGAAGACCTACGAGGGCTCCTGGCCCCTGGTGGTGTTCGGCGCCGTAACGGCGGCCATCATCGCGGCGGCGACCCTGCTGCACGGCGCCCTCGTCTACATCCCGACCTTCTTGTGGTCCATGGGACTGATGAACATCGACGCCCAGTTCTACCGGCTGATCTGGTGGGGCCTGGGCCACTCTTCCCAGCAGATCAACGTCGCCGCCATGGTGGCGATCTGGTACCTGCTGGCGGCGCTGACCGTGGGCGGCGTGGTGCTGAGCGAGAAGCTGAGCCGGGTGGCCTTCGGGCTCTACATCGCGTTCATCTCGATGGCGTCGGCCCACCACCTGCTGGTGGATCCGGGCTTCGGCCCGAGCTGGAAAGTGTGGAACACCAGCTACTTCATGTACATGGCGGTTCTGGCCAGCATGATCCACGGCTTCACCGTGCCCGCGGGCATCGAAGCCGGCCAGCGCCTGCGGGGCGTGACCCAGGGCATGTTCGGCTGGCTGCGCCGGGCGCCGTGGGGTGATCCGGGCTTCAGCGCCATGGTGTTCTCGGTGGTGGTGTTCGGGTTCGTCGGCGGCATCACCGGTGTCACCTTCGGAACCGAGCAGATCAACATCATCGCCCACAACACGCTGCGGATTCCCGGACACTTCCACTCCACAGTGGTGAGCGGCACCGCGCTGGCATTCATGGGCGTCACCTACTACGTGATCCCGTTGATCTTCCGGCGCGAGATCGCCTTCTACAAGCTGGCCCAGATCCAGCCCTACATATTCGCGCTCGGCATGGTGATCTTCTCGGTGGCCATGACGTTCGCGGGTACGTTCGGCGTGCCGCGGCGTCACTGGGACATCACCTTCACGGGAGCGCCCTTCCAGGTGCAGTTCTCGCCGGCGGTGGACCTGCTGATCGGCGTGACCGCGGTCGGCGGTCTGATCGCGGCTGCCGGGGGCGGCATCTACATCCTGGTGACCGTGGTCTCGGTCTTCTTCGGCAAAAAGCTGGCGCCCGACGACAGCGGGCTGGGCGCAACCGGGCGCGGCCTGCCGCTGGGAATTACCCATCCCACGCGCGCGCTGACCGCGGCCGACCAGGAGAAGGAGCTTCCGTCGACGGCGCTGGGGAACGTTCCGGGCACGATGGTGTTGGTGATGGTCTTCCTGGCCACCTTCATCGCCTACTACTTCGTGAACTGGAAGCTGCTCTCCGTGGTATGGAAGGTCGGCTGAGATCCGGTGAGTCCATCGCCGTCGTCACGCTGGGCATCCTGCTCGGCGTGACGGCGGGCTGGTGGGCCCTGGCGCTCTGGCCACTCCCCAGTGACCTGATCGGGCAGCCCATGGGGATGGTGGCCGTCCTGATGGCCGGCTGGGGTGAATCGGTGCGGGCCGGCCTGCGCGGCCTGGCCTCGCGCGGAGCGGGCCGGGCGCTGCTGATCGGGGTCGCCGCGTCCGTGGCTTTGGGCCTGGGAGCCGCGACCGTGCGCGTGGTATCGGCGACCGCGGCTGGTCCCCGTCTGATCGCCGACGAGCTGCCCCCGGCCACCTATCCGCGCCTCGACTGGGACGCCCCGCCGTTGGATCTGGTCGATCAGTTCGGCGAGAGGTTCGACCTGGAGCGGCTCAAGGGGCGCCCCTCCCTGGTCACGTTCGCGTTCGGCCAGTGCGGAACCATCTGCCCCATGATCGTACGCGACGTCCTCGAGGCCCAGGCCCGGGTGCGCCGCAAGGCCGAGGCCGGGGAAGTGGACGCCGATCGCATCCCGCGCGTGGTGGTGGTGACGCTGGACCCCTGGCGCGACACGCCTTCGCGGCTGCCCTACCTGGCCGAGTTCTGGAAGATCGGCGAGGACGGCTTCGTGCTCTCGGCCGACGTCGACGACGTGAGCCGCGTGCTCGACGCGTGGAATGTGGCGCGAGACCGCGACCCAGATACGGGTGACGTCCTGCACCCCCTGCTCACCTACGTGCTGGATGCCTCGGGGCGCATCGCCTTCGCCAGCACCGGCGGCGTCGCCGCGCTGACCGAGCTGGTGGACCGCTCCTAGGCGCCCGACCTCAACCGCGCCTCTTGCGCGGCCGAAGGGTGGGGTCGGAGACCCACCCATGGACTGCCCGCGCTGTGGTCACCGCCAGATCTTCCAGGGCAACGCCGAGTGCGAGCGCTGCGGGGTGATCTTCGCGCGCCTTCGCCGGCATGGAGACTCGCAGGCGGAGGCTCTCCCCGACTCCGGCCATCCGCCGCCCCAGCCGCACGATGACGAGGCCTCGATCGACGCCCAAGGTTGGCGCGCGCTGGCGATCGGCGCCGGTCTTGCGCTGGCCAGCCAGTTGGTTCCGCTGCTCGGCATCCTGGTCGGCTACTTCGTGGTCCTGGCCCACGAGCTGGGTCACGCGCTGGCGGGCTGGGCCTTCGGCCGCCCCTCGCTGCCGGCCTTCGACTTCGTGTACGGGGGCGGCGTCACCGCGACCATGGACACCTCGAAGGCGCTGCTCCTGTTGATCTACGCGGTACTGGCCTTCGGCATCTGGATCTTCCGCCGCAACCGCGCCAGCCTGGCTCTGGTGGCGGGCTTCACCTTGCTGCACGGGCTGCTGGTCTGGAGCGGCGGCGACCGCGCCGCGATCACGGCCATGGGGCACGGCACCGAGCTGCTGCTCGCTGCGCTCTTCGTGCACCGCGCCCTGTCCGGGCGCGGCTGCACGCATCCGGCGGAGCGGCCGCTCTACGCCTGGATCGGCCTGCACATCGTGCTGCACGACTTGCGCTTCGCCTGGGGGCTGATGACCAGCGACGCGGCCCGCGAGATCTACGGCAACGCCAAGGGTGGCGGACACTGGATGGACTTCGACGTCCTGGCCAATCAGGTGCTGCACGTTCCCCTGGAAGCGGTGGCGGCAGCGTTCTTCGCGGCCTGCCTGGCAACGCCGCTCGTCCCACTTCTCGCTCACTGGCAGCGGCCGCGGGTCGAGCGCGTGCTGGGGAACCTGGCCCGGGTCGCCTAGTCGAGCGCGTGCTGGGGAACCTGGCCCGGGTCGCCTAGTCGAGCGCGTGCTGGGGAACCTGGCCCGGGTCGCCTAGTCGAGCGCCGTGCCGGCCTCGGGGCCGGGCTCGGGGTCGGAGCTGCCGAAGAAGCCCGGCCCGCCACCCCGGTGGAAACGACGCCAACCGCCGCCGCGCATGTGCTTGCGGCGCATGCACTGCAGCGCCTCGCCGCACTCCTGGCTGAGGTCTTCACGATTCTCGCGCAGGCAGTGAGCCCGCCCCAGCATGTCGCCCGCATCCGGGCACAGGCGCTCCAGGTCCGCGGCGCAGTCCTCTTCGAGACCCCGGCCGGCGAACTCGCGCAACGACCCGCGCAGCTCCTGCAGCGACTCGCGCTGCTCGGGAGTGAGCTGATTGCGAATCGCGATCATGGTGGAGAGCCGATGCTTGTGCAGCGCCACGTCGACGGCGCCGATGGCGTCGGCCTGGGCCATCACGGCTTCCACGTCCGGCGGATCCTGCATCAGCAACTCGTGAAGCTCGCCACGCAGAGCGCGCATCTCCTGGTGCAAGGCCGTCCCGCCCTCGTGGGACTCGGCCACGATGGCGGTAATGGCCTCCTGCTGGGCTGCATCCAGGCCGAGCTGATCGGCGTGACGCTCTACGAAGCCGCCGGGGCCGCCGGGGCCCGGGCCGTGAAACCGGGGCCGCGCGTGGCCGACGGCGGCGACGAGCACGCCCCCCAGCAGAAGCGCGGCGGCGGCGAGAAGGGTTCGGCGCATGATGATTCTCCTTGTCTCCAGTTCCGCTGCTTTCGACCGCCGAGCCGGCCGATCGGGTTACGCCCTAGCCGTCCAGGAAGACGGCGGCGATGGCCGAGTAGTCGTCGGGGAGGTACCCGCCTTCGTCGCCGGACTCCGCATCCATGTCGCTACCCAACAGGAGCTCGGTCTCCCAGGCGCCGGCACGAGCGGACACCGAGCGCGGCGGGTCCGACGGACCCCAGAGCCCGGCTCCGAGCCAGATCGCGCACATGACCGCCGCCGTCACCAGGGCCGGCAGCCATACGCCGCCCCGGCGTGGGCGCGCGTCCAGGCGTTCGCGCAGGCGCACATCGAAGGCGGCCGCATCCGCCTCGTTCATGGCCGGAGGCGCGTAGTCCGCGGCGATGCGCTCCACGAAGGCGCGCTCTTCGGCGTCCAATGTTGCGTCGTCATTCCGGCTCATGCGTCCGCTCCTTCTTCGCTCTTGCGCAGGTCCGCCAGTGCCAGGCGCAGCTTCGCCAACGCCCGGTGCAGGTGGCTCTTCACGGTGCCGGTGGGCTTGCCCAACAGCTCGGCCGTCTCGGTGATGGTGAAGCCCTCAAGGTGGATCAGCACGAAGCACTCGCGCTGGCGGCGGGTCAGGCCATCCAGCGCGCTGGAGATGCGCCGGCGCAGGCCCGGGTCGCCGGGCGCTTCCGCGCGCGCGGGGACGAACTCCGGATCGGCCCCGCTGGCCCAGCGCTCGCGCACGCCGCGCCAGCGCCGGTGGTCCGCTGCCCGGCGCACCAGGATCCGGTAGAACCAGGTCTCCAGCTTCGCCTCCTCGCGGAAACGGGGCAGGGCCCGCCAGGCCCGCACGAAGGCGTCCTGGGTGACGTCCTCGGCGGCGCCGGCATCGCCCCCCACCAGACGCCAGGCCAACCGCACGGCCCGCTCGCGATGCGAAGCCACGAAGGCGCCGAAGCGCTCCTCGCGATCCTGCGAAGCCGCCGCCGAGGCCGGGGCCTCCTGTGTCGCGCCCAGAGCCATGCCGTTC
>CAMYOO010000320.1 GCA_947260035.1 uncultured delta proteobacterium | reverse complement strand
AGGCTCACGAGCGAGGCGGGAACGTCGGCCTGCAGGCCCACCGCCGGAGAGGCCGCGGGGTTGTTCGCGGCATCGAAGGCGAACGCGGAGATCTCGAAGGGCCCACCCGCCTGGTCGGGAATGTCGAGGCTCACGCTGAAAGGCGCCTCCTCCACGGTCTGGGCGTCGAACGGGGAGACGACGAGCACGCGCGCCGGCACGAAGCCGCCGACTCCCAGCACCGTGACGACGAGGGTGGAGCCCGGCGCGACGCTGCTGCCCGGAGCCGGCTGGGTGATCGCCACGCTCTCCGGCACGGCCTGGGGGACGCTGGGGATCCCCGCGGCGATCCCGCCCAGGAAGCCCGGTCCGGCCGGGAAGCCGGCGGCGAAGCTGGACGTATCGCCGATCGGCGTGTCCAGGAGCTCGCGGGCCCGCGCGTCGGCCTCGGGCGCGGCGGTCACGCCTCCCATGTGGAGCCCGGGAACGAAGGAGAATAGGCTCGTTTGGCTCGACCCGGCGCCGAGCCCTCCCTCCTGGCTGGGACGGCTCACGATCAGGTCGTGCTCCACTCCCACGCCGAAGATCAGGTCCTCGAAGAACTGGACGGCGCGCCACAGGGTCCCGGCGCGGCCCGGCAGGGGAAGGTCCAGGTCGATCAGATCCGAACCCCCGGTGCCCACGAAGGCGTGCACCGGCAGGTCCACCGCCGGCAGGTTCAGGATCTCGGGGCTGTCGGTCTGGAGATCGAAGACCGCGCCCTGGTCCACGGGGAGGCCCATCCTGGCCATCATGTCATCGAAGGTCTGGCCGTAGGCGAAGGAGAGGGACACCAGGATGTTGGCCAGGGGCGAGCCCAGGTGGGGCGTGTTGACGGTGACGAGCTTGTGGACGTCGCCGCTCTGGAAGTTGTTCGTCCTTCGGTAGTCGCCCCGGGCGTTGGCCACGTGCAGGCGCGAGAGCAGCCCCCCCATGCTGTGGCCGAAGACGTCCACCTGGGTGGTGGCGACGCGCTCCTCGCGCAGCTGGCGCACCGCGGTGTCCCGGCCCAGCCGCACGTGCACGACGTTCTTTCGGAAGAAGTCCGCGGCGGTTCCGCTGTAGTCCTCCGCCTTGACCCGGTAGAGGGTGTCGTCCTGGAGGGACCAGCCCCAGGTGCCGGCGCTGGACCAGAGACCGTGGATCAGCACCACCGGTGGGCGGTGCAGGTCGAGCTGGGCGATGCCGGTCTTCGGGTTGCCGCCGATCGGGTTCCACTCCGCCAGCACGCAGAGGGGCCGTGTCTCCTGGCCTGCGTCCGCGCCCGAGGTCCGGGGGAAGTCCGCGGGTGCCTTCAGCACGGCGAAGGCCATGTGGACGTCGTCGATCTCCTCGGTCGCGAGGAAGAGCGAGTCTGCCTCCTCGGAGCCGCCGAGGGTGCTGAGGGTTCCCGCCTCGCTGGAGCTCCCGTTCTCGTCCTGTACCCGGACCTGCACGATGCCCTCGCTCGGCGCCCGGATCCGCAGCACGATGGGGGTCGCGCCGTCGGCGGCGAGCCCCAGGAGGGTCTCGAGGTTCTCGCTGGCGAGGACCTGGGTGTCGGTGGTGATGTCGCCGTTGGCGTCGACCAGGTTGCGGTTCACGTCCGGGTTGGGATCGATGGCGTCGATCGAGGGCCCGGGGTTCAGGATGAAGGGGTAGAAGCCGTAGCCGGTGCCGCCGCCACCGATGATCTGACCGTGGTCGTTGATGCCGGTGAGCGCCGTGATCTTGGTGAATGGGTCGAGCTCGTCGATGATCGAGTTGATCGGAAGGGCGCCCCCGCCGTACCAGAGGAAGCCGCCGCTGTCGGGGTTGGTGTCGGGGTTGTTGTTGCTGGCGCTGCCCACCACCTCGCCGAACTTGTTGATGTCGTTGGCCTGTCCCCGCGTCCAGATCGGGAACCCGGCGCCCGGGTGGCGGAGCCCCGGCAGCTCGTCGTTGCCCTTGAAGCCCCCGGTGTAGGTGATGGTCTGGAAGCCCGGCGGACCCAAGATGATCTGACCGACCGGGACCCCGCTCTCGTTCAGGCCGGAGACCTGCTGGGTCGTCTTGCCGGCGGTGCCCCGGTCGACGAGGCCGCCGCCGCGGGTCCAGGTGAAGACGGTGATCGTACCCGTCCCCGAGTCCAGGACGCCGCCGACCACCCCCTGGTCGTTGATGACGCTGGCCTGGGTGACTCCCTGGGCGGGGAGGAAGGAGAGGCCGCCGGTGTCGATGTTGAAGACGAAGGGCTGGATCGGATTCGCGGCGTAGTCGTTCCCGACGATCTCCCCGCGGTTGTTGATGTCGCTGACCGAGATGGACGGGCTGTTGATCGGAATCACCGTGCGCAGGTCGGTGAGCTGCCCGGCGGCGTTCCAGTAGGCGGGGTAGTGGATGCCGTCGAAGCCGCGGACGTAGCCGACCACCTCTTCGCGGTCGTTGATGGCCAGCGCGTTGCTGTCGCTTCCGGGAGCCGGGAGCCCGACCGTCTGTCCCGCCGACCAGCGGAAGGCGTGGCGGGAGTTGCCGAAGCCGACGGTGGAGTCGCCCACGACCACGCCGTGGGCGTTGATGTCCCGGGGCAGGGCGCTGTTCCCACCCAGGGTGCCGATGATCTGGACGTCGAAGTCGAAGTCGACGCGGTTGCCGCTGAGGGTGCAGTCCTGGGCGCCGGCCCGGCTCGGTCCGAGCATGGCGGCCACGCCAGCCGCGAGAAGGAGCGCGCGGGTCACAGATCCACCATCCCGCCCGGGATCCAGCAAGGATCATGCCCAGGACGGTCCCAGCAAGATCAGGGGCTTACGACCGGCGCGGCGCGGGAAACGGAACAAGTGTCGCGTTCTTGGGCAAAGAGTTTCCGGTTTCCTTTGCTGTCGTCTTGCCCTTGCGCCGGGTTCGACTCCCGGTCCCCCACGCGGGAGCCGGAGCGCGCCGGTCGCGCTCGCCCTGGACTCGCGCTCCGGGAGAAGGAGCCAATGGGGATCCCCGTCCAGGGCCACTGCGACACGCGCTTCGCCGAGATCCATGAACTCTTCGAGCAGAGCTTCGAGGGCGACGAGGAGATCGGGGCCGCGATCTGCTTCGTGCTCGACGGGGAGACCGTCGTGGACCTCTGGGGAGGACACTACGACGCCGAGCGCACCCGCGCGTGGGAGCGCGCGGTGCTGCGGCCGTTGCGCCCGACACTGGACGGCGACGATTTGTGGCCAGCTTGTCGCCAAGGGCCGGAGCGGTCT
Organism: uncultured delta proteobacterium; assembly: GCA_947260035.1. GTDB lineage: Bacteria > Myxococcota_A > UBA9160 > UBA9160 > JAFDET01 > JAFDET01. The sequence continues at coordinate 548 of CAMYOO010000320.1, read as the reverse complement.
CGCAAGCCCTCGAAACCGCTTCGAGAAATGGTGGAGGCGGCGGGAATCGAACCCGCCGTCAAGGCACCAAGAGGTCGAGAAAATCAAGGAGTTCCAAGACCAGATCAGGGCGCGGACGGGGCGCGGGCAAGGGTAAGAAGGATGCGGACGAGCCACCGAAGCAGGAGGGGTTCCCGGCGGATCACCGAAGCCTGAGCGGGCGGAATTGGCCAGTGCTCCCTGGCTCCGGTAGTATTACTTCTTGAGGTAATACCATGAAGATCACCACCAAGGGCCAGGTCACCATCCCGGTCGAGATCCGCGAGAAGCTGGGCCTGCTGCCCAACACGGAAGTGGAGTTCGAGGTCGTGGGGAAGGCAGTCCGGATGCGGAAGGCCCGGCGCGCCAATCGTGCGGGGCGCCGCGGAAAGTCGATCGTCGGGCGACTGCGTGGCCGCGGATCCGTTCGGATGACCACGGACGAGATCCTGGCGCTGACCCGGGGCGATCGCTGACCATCCTCGTCGACAGCAACGTCCTGCTCGACGTCATGACCGAGGACCCGCAGT
>CAMYOO010000319.1 GCA_947260035.1 uncultured delta proteobacterium | reverse complement strand
TGAGTACGACCCATCATCCGCGGGCCGGCCAGCCCGCCGAACCGGCGGACCTGGTCGATGTGCCGCGCCTGCTGGCGGCGTACTACACCGGGCGTCCCGATGCCGGTGAGCCCTCCCAGCGCGTCGCCTTCGGTACCTCGGGCCACCGGGGCTCCTCCCTGCGCGAGAGCTTCAACGAAGCCCACATCCTGGCCGTGACCCAGGCCATCTGCGAGCAGCGGGCCGCGCGCGGCATCAACGGTCCGCTCTTTCTCGGCAAGGACACTCACGCGCTGTCGGAGCCTGCCTACGAGACGGCGCTCGAGGTGCTGGCGGCCCACGACGTGGAGGTGCGGATCGACGCCGACGACGGCTACACGCCGACCCCGGCGATCTCCCACGCGATCCTGACCCACAACCGGGGGCGAAGCGACGGACTGGCCGACGGGATCGTGATCACGCCTTCCCACAATCCGCCCGAGGACGGCGGCTTCAAGTACAACCCCCCGGACGGCGGACCGGCCGACACCGACATCACCCGCGGCGTGCAGGACCGGGCCAACGAGATCCTCGCCGAAGGCACGCACGGGGTGCGGCGCGTGAGCTTCGCCCAGGCGCTGCGCGCTTCCAGCACCCAACGTCATGACTACGTAGGCCGCTATGTGGCCGACCTGGAGTCGGCCATCGATTTCGACGTGATCCGCGGCGCGGGCCTCGTGATCGGGGTTGACCCCCTGGGCGGCTCGAACGTCGCCTACTGGGGGCCCATCGCGGAGCGTCACCGGCTCGAATTGCAGGTGGTCGACGACAGCGTCGACCCGCGCTTTGCCTTCATGCCGCTCGATCATGACGGGCGCATCCGCATGGACTGCTCGTCGCCCTGGGCCATGGCGCGCCTGGTCGACCTTCGCGAGCAGTTCGATCTGGCCTTCGCGAACGACACGGACTCCGACCGCCATGGAATCGTCACCCGCGGCGCCGGTCTGCTGCCGCCGAACCACTACCTCAGCGTCGCCGTCGCCTACCTGTTCGCACACCGTCCCGGCTGGCCGGACAAAGCGGCGGTGGGAAAGACGGTGGTGACCAGCGCGCTCCTCGACCGGGTGGCGGCCGGGCTGCAGCGTCCGGTGTTGGAAGTCCCGGTCGGCTTCAAGTGGTTCGTACCGGGCTTGCTCGACGCCGGGCTCGGGTTCGGCGGCGAGGAGAGCGCCGGAGCCTCGTTCCTGCGCCGCGACGGAGGCGTCTGGACCACCGACAAGGACGGGATCCTCCTCGACCTGCTGGCCGCCGAGATCATGGCGGCGCGCGGTCGCGACCTGGGCGAGCTCTACCGGGAGCTCACCCGGGAGCACGGTGAGCCGGCCTATCAGCGCATCGACGCAGCGGCCAGCCCGGCCGAAAAGCAGGTGCTGGCGAAGCTCTCGGCCGAGAGCGTCACCGCCCAGGAGCTGGCCGGCGAAAAGATCGTCTCGATCCTGACCGAAGCCCCGGGAAACGGCGCCGCCATCGGCGGACTCAAGGTGGCGACCGAGAACGGCTGGTTCGCCGCGCGCCCTTCGGGCACCGAGGACGTGTACAAGATCTACGCGGAGAGCTTCCGCGGCGAGGAGCACCTGCGGCTTCTCCAGGAGGAAGCGCGGACCCTCGTGTCCGCCGCCCTGGCCGACGCCCGATGAGCGCCCCGCAGCCCCCCGCTCCCGGCCCTCTCGAGCGGACCGTCGACGCCTTCGAGCGCCGCTTGATCGACAATCTGTACTACAGCCACGGCCAGGCGTTGCAGACGGCAAGCCTGGACGACGCCTACATGGCACTCAGCTACACGGTGCGCGACTACCTGGTGGACCGCTGGCGCAACACCACCGAGGCGCACTTCGCAGCCAACCCCAAGTTCGTCTACTACCTCTCGGCCGAGTACCTGCCGGGTCGCCAGCTCTCGCAGAACCTGCTCTACAGCGACACCGAAGAGCTGGCCCGCCAGTCCCTGGCCCGGTACGAAGTCGAGCTGGACGACCTGCTGGCCCTGGACCCGGAGCCCGCCCTCGGCAACGGTGGCCTGGGGCGGCTGGCGGCATGCTTCATCGATTCGCTCGCGACGCTCGACGTTCCCGCCGTTGGATACGGCATCCGCTACGAGTTCGGGATCTTTACGCAGACCTTCCAGGACGGCTGGCAGGTGGAAACCCCCGACGAGTGGCTCCTGCACGGCAATCCCTGGGAGTTCGCGCAGACCGACCAGCTGGTCGAGGTGGGCTTCGGCGGTCACACGCAGCACGCGCCCGACGAGCAGGGCCGAGTTCGCGCGCAATGGACGCCGGCCCGGACGGTGCTGGGCGAGCCCTATAACACCCTGGTGCCCGGCTACGGAACCGCCACGGTCAACATGCTGCGGCTGTGGCGGGCGCGGGCGACGGAACGCTTCGACTTCCGGCTCTTCGACGAGGGCGACTACACCCGCGCCGTGGAGCAGAAGGTGCTCTCGGAGACCCTGAGCAAGGTCCTGTATCCCAACGACGCCACGCCCCAGGGCATGGAGCTCCGCCTCAAGCAGCAGTACTTCTTCGTGAGCTGCTCGCTGCGCGACATCCTGCGGCGCTTCCGCATCCGAAACCAGGGTTGGGACGAGCTGCCCGCGAAGGTGGCCATCCAACTCAACGATACCCATCCCGTCGTCGCGATTCCCGAGCTGATGCGCATCCTGATGGACGAGGAAGGGCTGGAGTGGGACGCCGCCTGGAGCATCACGCGCGGCTGCTTCGCCTACACCTGCCACACCCTGCTGCCCGAGGCGCTGGAGAAGTGGCCCGTGGATCTGTTCGGCGCCGTGCTTCCGCGCCACCTGGAGATCGTCTACGAGATCAACCGGCGCTTCCTGGACGAAGTGGCGCGGCACCACCCCGGCGACGGCGACCTCATGGCCCGCGTTTCGCTGATCGAAGAGGGACCGGTCCGGCAGGTGCGGATGGCCAACCTGGCGACGGTCGGCAGCTTTGCCGTCAACGGGGTGGCAGAGCTTCAGTCCCGGCTGCTGCGCGAGCGCACCCTGGCCGACTTCGCCGGGTTCTGGCCCGAGCGGTTCCAGAACAAGACCAACGGGGTCACGCCTCGCCGCTTCATCCGGCTGGCCAACCCGCGGCTCTCGTCCTTGATCAGCGAACGGATCGGCGAGGGCTGGCTGCGCGACCTGTCGCTGCTGCAGGAGCTGGAGCCCCACGCCGACGATCCGGCGTTCCGCGCCGCCTGGCGCGAGGTCAAGCTAGCCAACAAGCGGCTGCTAGCCGCCACCTTGCAGGATCGCACCGGCGTGGCCGTAGAACCGAACACGGTGTTCGACGTCCTGGTCAAGCGTCTGCACGAGTACAAGCGCCAGCTCCTCAAGGTGCTGCACATCCTGACCTTGTACCGGCGCATCAAGGCCGACCCCGGCGCCGACCTGGTGCCGCGCACATTCCTGTTCGGCGCCAAGGCCGCCCCGGGCTACTGGATGGCCAAGCTGATCATCAAGCTGATCCACGACACCACCGCCGTGGTGAATCGCGACCCCGACGTGGGAGGGCGCCTCAAGGTGGTCTACCCGGCGAACTTCAACGTCTCGCTGGGCGAGCGGATCTACCCGGCGGCGGACATCTCGGAGCAGATCTCCCTGGCCGGCAAGGAGGCCTCGGGCACTGGCAACATGAAGCTCGCCCTGAACGGTGCCATCACCGTAGGAACCCTGGACGGGGCCAACGTAGAGATCCGCGAGCGGGTCGGCGAGGAGAACTTCTTCCTGTTCGGGCTGACCAGCGAGGAAGTCTTCGCGCTGAAGGAGCGCGGCCACGACCC
>CAMYOO010000318.1 GCA_947260035.1 uncultured delta proteobacterium | reverse complement strand
GTCGCTGCGCCGCCCCAGCGCACCCTTGTCATTTACCCGGGGGTGGTTTTCAAGCGGGACCAGCGCCCAACGGCAAAGCGGATAAAGTGTCTCCATGTCCCTACTGACCTATCTCAGCCCCGCCAAGTTCGGCCGACTGATCGAGATCGGCCGCCAAGAGGGCTGGCGCAGCGCACTCGCCCGGGGCTGGGCGGCGATTGCCCGCACCCGGGCCGGGCCGGGGCGCACCACCCCGCCGCTGCCCGGCCTGCTGCACCGGCCCGCGAGTGTCCCGAACCGACTCGAGGGCTTCTGGCGCGGCATCCCGGAAGCACAGATCCTGCGTGGGTCGGTTCGGGTTGGTTTTTCGGGGTCCTTTTCGGGGTCTCCGGAGGTGAGCGTGATCGTTCCGGTTTACAACCAGTTTCACTATACGCTGCGCTGTTTATGGTCGATTCTGCAGGCCGGCGACGCGGCGCGGGTCGAGGTGATCGTGGCCGATGACGGCTCGACCGACGAGACGCAGGCGTTCTTTTCGGCGCTGCCGGGACTGCGCTATGTCCGGCACAGCCAGAACCTGGGCTTTGTGCGCTCGTGCAACCGGGCGGCGGGCCGGGCGACGGCGCCGGTGCTTTATTTCCTCAACAACGACACCGCCGTCCTGCCGGGCTGGATCGACACGATTCTGGCCACGTTAGAGACGCATCCGGCGGCCGGGCTGGTGGGCTCGAAGCTGATCTATCCGAACGGTCTGCTGCAGGAGGCGGGCGGCTATATCTGGCGCGACGGCGGTGGCGCTCCCATCGCCGTGGACGGCGCCTATGGGTCCGTCAGCGTAGACATCGGCGGTTCGCCGACGTCCGTCGAGACCCTGCTGAGCCTCGACGGCCCGTACGCCCCGGTCTACGAGGCGCACCCCGCCATGACCCAGGAGTGGGCTGCACAGCTCATCGGTCTGGGCGTCTCCGACGCGCTGGTCCTGAGCTACGACCGCGCGACGGGCGACCCCACCTTCACCCTGGGCGATCTGGCCGCCCTGCCCGCGGGCTCGTACCACACGACCTTCCACTTCGCGCTGAACAACCATCTGGCCAAGGACAACCGCATTCCGCCCTTCGGCATGAGCTACGACGAGGCCGTCGCGCGCAACATCCTGCCCGTTCCGGGGGATCAGTACGGCGCCCCGGGCCCGGGAGGGACCTACGAGCACTGGGACGAGGTCGCCCTGAATCCGCCCGTCGGCGCGGTCAGCGCCGACATCGTGCTCTACTACCAGCCGACGAGCTGGGAGTACATCCAGTTCCTGGACCTGGCGAACGACGGAAGCAACGCGTTCCTCGGGCAGGAGGGCCAGAAGATTCGCGACGCGTGGCTCGCCACCGGCATGGCGGCTCCCCACGCCATGACCTCGACGACCTGGGCTCTCACGGTCCCCGCGTGCATGGACCTGCTGGACAACGACGGCGATGGGCTGAAGGACTACCCGGACGACCCGGGCTGCAGCGCCACGGTGGATGAGTCGGAGAACGCCGCGGGCGTCGCCTGCGACGACCGCCTCGATGACGACGGGGATGGCCTGATCGACTTCCCGGCCGACCCGGGCTGTGAAGGTCCCGCGGACACCGCGGAGGAGGATCCCGACATCCTGCTTCCGGTGCCGGCCAGTCTGGATTTCGGGGAGGTGGCCGTGGGTACGGTCGCCACTTTGAACCTGGAGATCCGCAACGTGGGCAGCGACATCCTGCTGCTGCCGGTGATCAGCTCCAGCAACAACGCGATCTTCCGGGCTCGGCGCGACCAGGTGGTCGTGGCTTCGCTGGGGCTTGCGCTGCTGCTCCTGGCGGCGCTGGCCGGCGCTGGCGCCGAGCGACGCGAACGCCTGCGCGCTGCGGTGGTGGCGTTGGCGCTGGTGACCGCGCTGGTGCTCTCGCAGTCCTCGGAGGCGGCGCGGCGCAGGCCCCCGGCGGTGCAGATCGGCCCCGGCGAGACCGCGCAGATTCCGGTGGAGTTCCATCCGGCGGCCGCCGAGGCCTATGCGGAGACGCTCACGCTGACCAGCAACGATCCGGATGAGGGCAGCGTGACGGTGCGGCTGCTGGGCGTCGGCACGCCCTAGGCATCCCTGCCGCGCGCCGCCCTGCACCCGGCTACCCTTGGCGTCTAATCTTCGAGGAGAAGAGATGGCCAAGCTAGCCGTCGTTGGAGCGGGCGCGTGGGGTACTGCGCTCGCGTGTCATGCAGCGCGCATCGGGCACGACGTCACGTTGTGGGCGTTCGAGCCCGAGGTCGCGGACGAGATCCGCTCGCGACACATGAACGCGACGTATCTGCCCGACGCGGAGCTTCCCGAGAGCCTGGATGCGTCGGCGGACGCGGCCCGGGCCGTGCAGGGCGCCGAGGTGGTGCTGCTGGTGCCGCCGTCCTCGCATCTGCGCGTCGTGTCCGAAAGCGTCGCTCCGGCACTGGAAGACGGCGCGCTGGTCGTGGTGGCCAGCAAGGGCGTCGAGGAGGGCAGCCTGAAGCTCATGTCCCAGGTGCTGGCCGAGGCGCTGCCGGGCGTGGGCCCCGAGCGCATCGCCTACCTCTCGGGACCCAGCTTCGCCAAGGAGGTGGCGGCCGGGCTTCCCACGGACGTGGCGTTGGCGTCCGACGGCATGACCGCCGCGCGCCGCGTCCAGGAGCTGCTCCACGCGCCGCGCTTCCGCGTCTACACCAGCGGCGACCCGATCGGGGTACAGGTGGGAGGCGCGATCAAGAACGTCATGGCGATCGCCACGGGCGCCTGCGACGGCCTGGGCTTTGGCCACAACGCGCGCGCGGCGCTCATCACCCGCGGCCTGGCCGAGATCACGCGCCTGGGCGTCGCCCTGGGTGCGGACCCGCTCACGTTCCTGGGCCTGGCCGGCGTGGGGGATCTGGTGCTGACCTGCACCGGAGACCTGTCGCGCAATCGCACCCTGGGAAGGAAGGTGGCCGAGGGGCTGGATCCGAGCACCTACCTGGCCGGGCAGCACACCGTGGCCGAGGGCTACTCCACCTGCGCGGCCGCTTGGGAGCTGGCGCGCAAGTGCGACGTGGACATGCCCATCACCGAGCACGTGTTCCACGTCCTGCACCGCCAACGTCCGCTCCTGGACGCCGTCGAGCTGCTGGTCTCACGCGAGTTCAAGGAAGAGCTGCACGGGATCCGCGACCCGGGTTGATCCAGGCCCTCAGGCCGAAGCGTCGCCGGATGCGGGCAGCCAGAGCGTGAACGACATTCCGCCGCCCGGACGCTGCGTGGCCCGCAGCGTCCCGTCGTAGCGCCGGGCCAGGTCGAAGCTCAAGCTCAACCCGAGACCGGTGCCCTCGCCGGGCCGCTTGGTGGTGAAGAACGGGTCGAAGACGTTGGGCAGGACGTCCTCGGGGATGCCGGACCCCCGGTCGTGGACGGTCAGGGCGGTTCCGGTCCCGTCGGGACGCACCTCGACCTCGATGTCGGGAGTGTCCCCGCTGGCCTGGATGGCGTTCACCAACAGGTTCGTCGCGATCTGGACCAGGGCATCTTCGTTGGCTTGCACCGGGCGCGTGCTCTCCAGGCGGGTTCGGATGGCGCCGGAGGGAAGGCCGACACCCGCCAGGGCGCCGGCCCTTTCCGCGACGGCGCACAGGTCGACGGAGCGGCTCACGGTTTCGCTGCTGGAGCCGCGGGCGAAGCGGCCCAGGCGCTCCACCAGGCGCGAGATGCGCTCGAGTCCGTCGCGCATCTCGGTGACCAGCTCCGGGGCCTCGGCGGCGAGGGGCTCGTACTTGGCGCCCAGGGCCCGCTGCACCGCGGGATCGTCCAGAC
>CAMYOO010000317.1 GCA_947260035.1 uncultured delta proteobacterium | reverse complement strand
CGAAGCCCTGGCCGATTGAGGCTCCTGCACGTCGTGCAGTGTGCACGACACGACGGACCTGGAGGGGCGCGGCCTGCCCTCGGTGTTCGTGGCGTCCAGTGAGTTCGTGGACGCGGCCGAGACCCAGGCCCAGGCGCTGGGCTTCGAGGCGGCGCGGGTGTTCGTGCCGCACCCGATCCAGGACCGCACCGACGACGAAGTGCGCGAGCTGGCGGACGCGGCCTTCGCCGGGATCGTGAGCGCGATCAGCGACGTTTCCGAGAGCTGAGCGGCTCCTCGCACAGACCCAACTCGCCGAGCTCGCGGCGCACTGCCGGCGCCCAGCCGCGGTTCGCCAAGGGGCTGGCGGGGCTGGGGTGGAGGATGCGCGCCGTCTTCACGCCGCGCTCCGCAAGCGCCTCTCGGGCGCGGCCCTCGGCGAAGGCGCCGATCCCGATCACCCACTCGGGCTCCAGCACCTCCACCATGCGCAGCAGGTGGCGGTCGCAGGCCGCGAAGAGCGCGGCGCGCTCGTCGGCTGGGAGCTTGTCCGGCGTGCGGTTGCGCCCGCTCTCCTCCAGGAAGGCGAGCGGGCAGTAGTTCGCGATGAAGTGGCGGCGAAAGAAGCGCTTCGGGCGTCCCCAGTGCTCGGCGATGGCGCCCCATACCCGCGTTCCCGAGACCTCGGAGCGCGCGCAGTCGAAGCCCTGTACGCGCCGCCTGGGGTGCTCCGGGTCGGGTCGGCCGACGCGCGCCTGGATGCCCAGGAAGTCGCGCACCATGGTCACGTCGCCGAAGGGCACGCCGGTCTGGGCCATGCCGAAGGGACCCGGGTTCATGCCCAGGAAGATCACGCGCCGCCGACCCGTGGCAAAGGCGTCCAGGTAGGCGGCGTACCCGCGCCCCGCGTAGCGCAGCGGGTTGTAGACGTGGCTCACCGGCGCTGCGAAGTGCAGGGCCTCCACGTCGCGACACAGGCGCTGGGCGGCGCTCCGCAGGCGTGCGGCATGCGGACGCTCCGCACTTCGACTCACGCTGTCCTCCCTCTCGGCCCTGTTCGTCGGGGGGGCGCAGTGTACACTCGCCGCGCGGATCCGGAGGGAAGCATGTACAAAGAGATCCTCTACGAGGTCGACGATCCCATCGCGACCATCACCTTCAACCGGCCGGACAAGCTCAACGCCTGGACGGACCGCATGGGCGAAGAGGTTCGCCACGCGGTGGCTCGCGCCGAGCGCGACCCGGCGGTGGTGGGGATGATCCTCACGGGAGCGGGACGTGGCTATTGCGCCGGCGCCGACCTGAAGCAGCTCTCGGACATCGGCGATGGCGGCTACAAGGGAGCCAGCGACCGCGCGCTGGAGGCGGCGCCCGGCGACCCCGAGGCCGGGGATCTCTTCCGCGGTCGCTACACCTACCTGTTGGCGGTGCGCAAGCCGGTGGTGGCGGCGATCAACGGGCCGTGCGCGGGGATGGCGGTCCCCATCAGCCTGTGTGCCGACCTGCGCTTCGCCTCGGAGCGGGCCGTCTTTACCACGGCATTCTCGCGCCGCGGACTGATCGCGGAGTGGGGTTCCAGCTGGCTGCTGCCGCGCCTGGTCGGACCGGCCCACGCTGCGGACCTGCTCTACTCCGCGCGCAAGGTGGACGCCCGCGAGGCCGAGCGCATGGGCCTGGTCAACAAGGTGGTGGAGCACGACGCGCTTCTGGCGCACGCCCGCGCCTGGATCGTCGATGTGGCGGAGAGCTGCTCTCCCACCTCGGTCTCGATCATGAAGCGCCAGCTCTGGAAGGACGCCAGTGCGGAGCTGGGCCCCGCCCACGACGAGGCCGTGCGCCTGATGCTGGAGAGCTTCGGGCGTCCGGACTTCTCCGAGGGTGTCCAGTCGTTCCTGGACGGGCGTGTGCCGCAGTTCCGGCGCATCGGCGAGGCCGAGTGATGGCGTTCGAAGGATCCGTGGCCCTGGTCACCGGCGCCGCCAGCGGGATGGGCCGGCTCTCGGCCCAGCGTCTGGCCGCGGCCGGCGCCCAGGTGGCGGCCGTGGACGTGACCGAAGACGCGCTCGCCTCGCTGGCGGCGCGGCACGAGAGCATTCACGCCTTCCCCTGCGATGTCTCCGACAGCCGGGCCGTCGAGGCGCTGGTGGCGCGGGTGGAGTCGGAGCTGGGCCCGCTGGACCGGGTGATGAGCGCCGCCGCCATCGCGCCGTCCGGGCTGCTCAGCGAGCAGGACCCGGAGCTCATCCTGCGCATGATGAGCATCAATTACGGCGGCGTCGTCAACGTGGCCTACGCGGTGCTGCCGCGCATGCTCCAGCGCCGCCGCGGCGAGCTGGTGAACTTCGGCTCGTTGGCGGGCTGGCTGCCGTCCACCTACACCGGCGCTTACAGCGCCACCAAGTTCGCCGTCAACTCGTTCAGCGAGGTGCTCTGGCACGAGAACCGCAACACCGGCGTGAAGATCCTGTGCGTCTGTCCGCCCGTTGTGGAGACGCCCATGCTTGGTCAGATGGTGGGTGGCGCTCACGACATGATCCAGGAGGCGCCGCGCATCCAGCCGGAAGAAGTACTGGACGCCATCGAGGAGGGGCTGGAGCAGGGCCGCCTGTGGGTCTTCCCCGGTCGCGGCAGCACCGCGGCGTGGCGCATCCGGCGCTGGTTCCCCGGCCTGCTCTGGAAGCGCATCCACTCGTCCGCCGGCATCTGAGCTGGCCTGCCGGCCCGCTCATCACGCACCTCGGAGGAGATCCCCATGCGCGAAGCAGTCATCGTCGATGTGGTCCGCACGCCCCTGGGTCGCGGCAAGGCCAACGGCGTGCTCCACGCCGAGCATCCCGTCGACCTCGCGGCCGTACCCCTGCGCGCGCTGATGGACCGGACGGGCCTCGATCCCGCACTGGTGGAAGACGTGATCATGGGTTGCGTCTCCCAGGTGGGCGAGCAGGGCATCAACGCCGGACGCAACGCGGCCCTGGCCGCGGGCTTCCCGGAGACGGTGGTCGGCACCACCGTGGACCGGCAGTGCGGATCCAGCCAGCAGGCGCTCCACTTCGCAGCCCAGGGCGTGATGGCCGGCGCCTACGACGCGGTGATCGCCGCCGGCGTCGAGTGCATGAGCCGCGTGCCCATGGGCGCCAGCGTGATGAGCGGCCCGGGCGCGCCGTTCGGCCCGGACATGACCCAGCGCTACGTGGACGCCAACCTCTACGGCAAGGGCGGGATCGTGTCCCAGGGCGTCTCGGCGGAGATCATCGCCGAGAAGTGGGGCCTCTCGCGCGGGGATCTCGACACCTTCAGCGCCGAGTCCCACAACCGCGCGGCCCGCGCCAGCGAGAAGGGCTGGTTCGAGAGCGAGATCGTCCCGGTAGAGGCGAAACGCGAAGACGGCAGCACCGAGCTCGTGAGCACCGACGAGGGCATCCGCCCCGGTTCCAGCGCCGAGAAGCTGGCGCAGCTCAAGCCCGCCTTCGATCCCAACGGCGTCATCACCGCCGGCAACTCCAGCCAGATCACCGACGGCGCCTCGGCCTGCCTGGTGATGGAGAAGGGCAAGGCCCTGGAGCTGGGTCTGCGGCCGCGAGCGCGCTTCCACGCCTTCGCGCTGGCCGGGGTGGACCCGGTCATCATGCTGACCGCGGTGATTCCGGCCACCCACAAGATCCTCGAGCGGGCCGGCATGAGCATGGGCGATCTCGACGCCGTCGAGATCAACGAGGCGTTCGCGCCGGTGGTGTTGGCCTGGGCCAAGGAGCTGAACCCGGACATGGAGCGGGTCAACCCGAACGGCGGCGCCATCGCGCTGGGCCACCCGCTGGGCTGCACCGGCACGCG
>CAMYOO010000316.1 GCA_947260035.1 uncultured delta proteobacterium | reverse complement strand
GATCGGCGCGGGATCGCCTGGCCCCGGCCGTCGGTCGTCTAGCGTAGCCGCTGGTTCCGCGCCTCGCCTCGCGCTAGGCGCGTTCGCCACCGACCGCGACGACCTGCTCGCAGATCTCCGCCAGCAGCGACTCCTGGTCCATGCCGCGCCGCTCGATCAGGCCTGCTACGTCGCCCTTCAGGCGCCGGCGGTCCTCGTCGGTGACGTGCTTGGCGGTGACCACCACGATGGGGATTCCGCGCCAGGCGTTCTGCTTGCGCGTCTCCAGCACGAACTCGAAGCCGTCCATCACCGGCATCATCAGGTCCAGCAGGATCAGCGACGGCTCCTGCTCCCCCAGCCGCGCCAGGGCGACGCGGCCGTTCTCGGCCTCGCTCACCTGCCAGCCCTCGTTCTCCAGCACCCGGCGCAGGAGATCGCGGTTCTCCGCCTTGTCGTCGACGACGAGGGCACGGCGCGCGGCGCCCTTGGGTGCGTGGCGTTCGAGCAACCGCATGAGCTGATTGCGATCCACCGGCTTCGTGAGGAACTCGGTCGCGCCCAGCGCGTAGCCCAGCTGTCGGTCGTCGGTCATCGTGACCATGACGACGGGAATCTCTCGCGTGGCAGCATCGGCCTTCAGCTCGCGCAGCACCTCCCAGCCGTCCATGCCCGGCATCATCACATCCAGCGTGATGGCCGCCGGCCGGAGGGTGCGAGCCAGGTTCAGCGCTTCGCGCCCCTCGCTGGCCGTCACCACGCGCACGCCAGCCCCCTGGAGCGTGCGGCCCAGGAGGTCGAGGGCGTTGGGATCATCGTCCACGACCAGTACCACCCGCTCCTCGACGGGCTCCGGCGTCACGGCCGCGGGAGCCTCGGCCGCCGCATCGGCACGCCGCTCCTCGACTCTCAGCGGAAGCAGGATCGTGAAGGTCGAGCCCCGGCCCACGGTGCTCTCCACGGTTACGTCGCCGCCCATCATCCGGCAGAAGCGCTGGCTGATCGACAGTCCCAGCCCGGTGCCGCCGTAGTCGCGGGTCGTGGTCTCGTCCGCCTGGGAGAACTCCTCGAATACGCGATCGATCTTCTCCGGAGGGATGCCGATGCCGGAGTCCGTGACGGCCATCCGCACCCAGCCCGCGCCATCCGCCTGCTCGCCCTTCACCAGAAGTCGGATCTCACCGTGGTGGGTGAACTTGGCCGCGTTGCTCAGCAGGTTGAAGAGCGACTGGCGCACCTTGGTGACGTCGGCTCGCATCGCGCCCAGCGCAGGATCGACCTCCACGTTCAGCGTGTTGTCGTTCTTCTTCACCAGGGCGTCGATGGTGGTGACCACGTCGTCCACCATCGCCGGGATCGCGAACTCCTCCAGGTGGAGGTCCATCTTGCCGGCCTCGATCTTCGAGAGATCCAGAACGTCGTTGATCAGGGCCAGCAGGTGGGTGCCGGCGGCATGGATCTTCTGCAGGTCGCCGACCGCCTCCTCGTTGCCCTCGTCTTCCGCCTCCTCCATCAGCATCTCGCTGTAGCCGATGATGGCGTTCATGGGCGTGCGCAGCTCGTGGCTCATGTTGGCGAGGAACGTGCTCTTGGCCTGGTTGGCCTCGTCGGCCAGCAGCTTGCTGCGCGCAAGCTCCTTCGTTGCGATCCGGATCCGCTGCGAGATGACCTGGTTCCGCCGGAGCAGCATGCCGATGAAGAGCGCAACGATCGCCGACACCGTGGTTCCCGCCAGAAGCGCGAAGCGTGCCAGCCCCGTGGGCGGCCCGCCCCCGAAGTCCGGACCGACCTGCCAGCTGATCGATAGGTCGGCGCCGGCGCTGAGCGTCCGGGTGGTCACCGCGTGCAGCGCCCCAGGGTCGTCGCTTCCGTGGACGGGCACGCGTGGACCGCCCAGGAACTTCCCCGTCATCTGCAGCGTCATGCCGGCGGGGACGAGCTGTTCGAAGAGCCCCTCGATCAGCGCGTCGTGGTCCACGAGGCCGAGCAGGACGGCGGGCACGCCGCTCGCCTCCTCGATGGCCAGGGCCAGCGGCAGGACCGTCGAACCGGCCTCCGACCGGAAGGGCGGGCCGAGCAGGATGCGGCCCGGCTGCTCGCGTGCCCCGTCCGCCGTCAACCGGAGGGCTTCGGGGTCCGACGGAAGCGTCCCGCGTGCAAGTGGGCCGCTGGCGTCGGTGGAGAAGACCAGTCGCGGAACCCGATCCGCACCCGGGCGCAGATAGGCCGCTGAATCCAGGAAGAACGCGGTCGCACGGGACTCCTGGTCATCGAAGGCGTTGAGGAACTCCACCTCGCTGAACGCCTCGGCGTTCTCCACCAGCACGGCCAGACCGGAAAGCGGCGCATAGCTCTCTTCCAGCCAGGCGAGCAGGGTCCCGGACAGCCAGCGCGACGCCTGCTCCCCCTGCGCCTGCCAGGCGCGCAGGGCGTCCTGCCGGAACGCCCGGCTGAGACTCCAGCTGCCCCCCGTGCCGAGGGCCAGGATGAGCACCGGGACGAGCCACTGCAGGGCGCCCCTGGGGGCCGAGTTCGGGTTGGCGGGAGCGCTCATGCGGGTGTCGAGATCGCCTCTCATTGGTTGATGCTGAAGATCGGGCGAAAACCGCGGGGCGCCAGCGTGGTGGAGGAATCCCAGTCGCGCTGGTTGGCGCCGTCGATCAGCACGACGCGCGGCGCGACATGCTCGAGATGATCCCGCTTCTCCAGGATGCGCACCATGACGTCCACCGCGATGCGGGCCTGGAGCGCCTGCTGGTCGCTGGGGGCGGCGAGGATCGTGCCGCGCTTGATGCCTCGGTGGACGCCGGGGCTGTAGTAGTAGGAGAGTACCTTGATCCTCTGCGACAGGCCGCGCTTCCGCAGCAGATCCACGGCCGCCTCGGCGGTCACCGTGGTGCCCACGATGTAGTCCAGCTCATCTTCGTGCGCGGAGAGGACCTCTTCGATCAGCCGGCTCTGGGCGGCGCGTCCCGTGTCTCCGTTGCGTGCGGCGATGATCTGCAGCGAGCTTCCCGCGAGGGCCGCCCTGAATCCGGCATCGCCCGCGGCGACCCAGGCGGCGCCGCTGGGGCCGGGAAACCAGGCAACGTGCACCGGCTTTTCGCCGTCTGCATGGCGTTCGCGCAGGAACTTCCCCGCCTGGAAGCCGGTATCCCAGAAATCCACGGCAACGCGCGCGGTGATCCGTGAGGACGACATGCCGTTGATCAAGTCGATCACCGGAACGCCCCGTTCGGCGGCTCGTCCCACCAGGTCATCGAGCCCGTCCTTCGAGATGGCGCTGATGATCAGGCCGTCGGCTTCGTCGGCAAGGCAATCCTCGATCTGCGTCCGCTGCACGTCCAGGTGCTCGTAGCCGCCCGCCTCGTAGAGCGAGACACCAACGCCGAGCCGCCGGGCTTCCGCGATCAAGCCGTAGTTGACCGCCACCCAGTAGGCGTCCTTCAGGTGGGGTATGGATACGCAGAGCTTCCAACGACGGCTGGCTTTGTCCAGCGGTGTGTACGAACGCTGCGTTCGCTCGCGCTCCGCATTGAAGGGAGGCGCCCACACGTCCACCTCCACCGGGTACCAGACCTTGCCGGCCAGGGCGGTACCCGCCGTCAGGAAAAGCAGCAGCAGCGCGGTGCGCATCGCCCATCGGGCACGCGCGAGGGTTGGAGCCATGGCTTCGCTTCCTCGCCCCATCTGCTAGGCGCCTTGCCCGCCGGCCTCGACCACCTGGTCGCGGATCTCCGCGAGCAGCGACTCCTGGTCCATGCCGCGCCGCTCGATCAGGCCCACCACGTCGCCGTTCAGGCTCCGGCGCTCCTCGTCCGTGAGGTCCTTGGCCGTCACC
>CAMYOO010000315.1 GCA_947260035.1 uncultured delta proteobacterium | reverse complement strand
CGCGCCGCGGTCGTGGAGGAGCCCGCGGCACTGATCCTGGCCCCCGCCCTTCGTGCGGAGCTGGCCAGGCGGCTTCCGGGCTGGCGGCGCGTGGTGGCGGCCGCCGCTGCGGCGGGCCTACCGGCGCCCGGCCTCGCCGCTTCGCTGGCCTGGTTCGACACGCTGACCACGGCGCGGGGCAGCGCCGCGCTGATCCAGGCGCAGCGCGACCACTTCGGCAGCCATACCTACGAGCGGATCGACGATCCGGGCAGGCCCGTGCACACGGACTGGAAGGGCACGCCATGAGGTGTGGCGCCGAAATCGGGTCCAGAGCGACTGCTCTCAGCGCCACTGCGAAGGAATCTTCCTACACGGCGTAGGCGAGGTCATGGCTCCGCAACCGCGTCACTCGCCGCGTGGGAATCCGCCCGAAGTAGCAACGGCGGATGGGCGATTCAAGCGGGTTTCGAGTTCCGAGAGCCTGCCGTTATGACGACTCGCGGGGGATCTCAGCCTGGGAGGACCCGTAGGCGGGGAGAAGGAGCGGGTGCGCACCAGCAACGCCTCGAGCCCCACGCGGGTCTAGAGCCTTGCCAGTCGCGCACCCACGCACACGTGAATGCCTCGGCCGAAGGCCAGGTACTCGTTCGAAGGGGGTGGACTCGGGGCCGCGGCATGGCAGTGCTCCTCCGGGCGACGCGCGCGCCAACCGTATTTGCGTTGGAGGGGGGGCGACATCGACCAAACGGTCTAGTCCACCCGCTCGGGCGAGCGCTCGCGGTTGGGCGGCGCGCTCGTGCCCGACGTCCCGAAGCAAGAAGCCCCGCCGATGCAAGACATCGGCGGGGCTCGGGAACCTGGCGCGCCCGGCACGACTCGAACGTGCGACCTCCAGGTCCGCAACCTGGCGCTCTATCCAACTGAGCTACGGGCGCGTGCAAACGGGCAGCGAATCTAGCGAACGGGGCGAGATGGCGGAGAGGGTGGGATTCGAACCCACGGTACCCTTACGGGTACACGCGCTCTCCAGGCGCGTGCCTTCAACCGCTCGGCCACCTCTCCGGAATCTCTCGCTGTGCCGTCCGGCTCCCCGCGGACGGGCGGCCGGAACATCGATCTGGCGGAGAGGGAGGGATTCGAACCCTCGATACGGTTGCCCGTATGCAGGTTTAGCAAACCTGTGCCTTCAGCCTCTCGGCCACCTCTCCGCGAGGGGCCCGAACATACCCCGCGAATTGGGGTTTCGGCAGGTGTCCGCCTGGAAGACCCGGAGGCTGCCCGAGCTGACCCGGTGTGGCATCCTGCGCGCCCGATGGGAGGCAGACGCATGGGATTTCGGAGGCTTGGAGCGGTGTTGACGGCGCTGGCGCTGCTGGGCACCGCGGCCGCGGGCGTGGCGGACGGCGGAGCCGGGGAGGGCGGCGAGCCCGGGGAGCGGGTGAGCGCCCGGGACCTGGACGGCAGCAACTGGCGCGTCGAGGAGATCCGGGGGGCCGCTGTGGTGGACCGGGTGCTCTCCAGCCTGGGCTTCCGGGGCGATCGGATCGTGGGCAGCGGCGGCTGCAACCGCTTCCAGGGTGGCGTCGGCGAGGAAGACGGCAGGCTGGTGGTGGGGCCCCTGGCCTCCACCCGCCGGGCCTGTCCCACCGCGGTGATGGACCAGGAGCAGCGCTACCTGGCCGCCCTGGAGCGCGCCGCGTACCAGGAGCGCCACGGCTCGCTGCTCCACATCCTGGACGCCGACGGCGTGAGGCTGCTGCGTCTGGCGCCGCTGGAGGCCGACGCCTGAGCGGCGCGCTGGCGGAGAGGGTGGGATTCGAACCCACGAGAGCTCTCGCTCTAGCGGTTTTCAAGACCGCCGCCTTCAACCACTCGGCCACCTCTCCGCGCGAGACAGGCTAGCGCGAAGGCTCGCAGCTACAGGAACCGGCGGCAGTCCTGGATCCGGTAGACCTTGCCTTCTTCGCTGCGCGCAAGGTTCCCGAGCCCGTACTTGTCATTCTGCACGTGGACCCGCTCCACCTGCAGCCGGCAGGTTCTGGCATCCAGGCGACCCTGGGCCACCACCCGGATCACGTGCTTGAAGCCGAAGCCGCCCTCCAGGCCCAGGGGCGCGGGGGTGTACTGGTGGTTCTTGAGGCTGGCCTCGGCCTGGACGCGATACAGATCGCCGCCCAGCGGCTCCACCAACACCCGCTCCAGCCAGCCGCGGCGGCGGTTGCCCTGGCAGTACTGAAGGCAGGCGGCCGCAACCTGCTCATCGAGCTGGGTCTGCTCGATGACCGTGCGGGTCACGTCCTTGGCGGCCAGCGCCGGGCTCGCCAAGGCGATCCCCAGAGCGACCAGCGCCAGGGTCGCCCGAGCGATTCCCAGGGCGACCAGCAGAAGCCGCATCATCGCGTTCCACCCCCTCCGGCGTGGAAGGTACCCTACCTATAAGGAGGGCTCGGCGTGGGGCTGCTGGTGGACGGCGTCTGGCAGGACGAGTGGTACGACACCAAGTCCACGGGCGGGCGCTTCGTGCGCAAGGACTCCAGCTTCCGCAGCTGGATCCGGGCCGACGGCTCGACGCGCTTCGCGCCCGAGGCAGGTCGCTACCACCTGTACGTATCCCTGGCCTGCCCCTGGGCTCACCGCACCCTGATCTTCCGCGCCCTCAAGCGGCTCCGGGACGCGATCTCGGTTTCCGTGGTGCATCCGCTGATGGGCGCTCAGGGCTGGTCCTTCGCCAACCCGGACGGTACGCCCGGCGTGAGCGGCGACCCGCTGAACGGCGCGGAGCATCTGCATCAGATCTACGCCAAGGCGGATCCCGCCTACACGGGCCGCGTTACGGTGCCCGTGCTCTGGGACAAGCAGCAGGGGACGATCGTCAGCAACGAGTCGGCCGAGATCATCCGCATGCTGAACGCCGAGTTCGACGCGTTGGGCGACGCCTCCCTGGACTTCAATCCCGAGCCGCTGCGCGAGGAGATCGAGGCGGTCAACGCCTTCGTCTACCCGCTGGTCAACAACGGCGTCTACCGCTGCGGCTTCGCCACCACCCAGGAGGCCTACGAGGAGGCCTTCGCCCAGCTCTTCTTCGCGCTGGACGCCTTGGAGGCGCGCCTGGCCGAGCGCCGCTACCTGCTCGGCGACGCGCTGACCGAGGCCGACTGGCGCCTGTTCACCACCCTGGTGCGCTTCGACGCGGTCTACGTGGGCCACTTCAAGTGCAACCTGCGGCGCATCGCCGACTACCCGAACCTGTCGGGATACCTGCGCGAGCTCTACCAGGTTCCCGGAGTCGCGGACACCGTGGAGTTCGCCCACATCAAGCGTCACTACTACGAGAGCCACACCACCATCAACCCCACGAGAGTCGTGCCGATCGGGCCTGTGCTGGACCTGGACTCGCCCCACGGCCGGGGCGCCTGAGACGGTTCTCATCCGGTCAGGCGCTGCGTCGCCTCGACGGCCAGGAAGAACGCGCTCACGGCGAAGCCGGCGACCGGCACCCAGGCCGGGATCAACCAGGCGTCGGGCGGGTGCGGCTCCAGGCGCTTGAGCCGCCACAGCGCCGCGTTCACCAGGGTGAAGACCGCCAGCGTGATGACCGAGGTGGTCTCGGCCAGCGTCACCAGCGGAAACAGCAGCGCCAGCACCAGCACCGCGACGCTGACCGCGACGGTGGAGAAGATCGGCGTGCGCGTGCGCGGGTGGACGCGCCCGAAGACCGGCGGCAGCGGCCCGTCGTCGGAGAGGCCGAACAAGATGCGTGAGGCCATGATCACCTGGATCAGCGCGCCGTTGAGCATGGCGGTCGCGGCGATCACGCTGAGCAGCGCCGGAGATCGGCCGCTGCTGCTCTCGAAGACCAGAGCCAGGGGCGCGTCGCTCGCCGCCAGCTCCATCGGCGACACGGCCAGCACGCAGGCGAGCGCCAGTACCAGGTAGATCAGCGTCGTCAGCACCAGGACCATCACGATCGAGCGCGGCAGGTTGCGCCGCACGTCGCGCACTTCCTCGGCCACGTGCACCATGTCCTCGAAGCCGATGAAGGCGTAGAAGGCGAGGATCGAACCGGACAGGATGCCTTTCCAGGCCGAGAGCTCGCCGATCACCGCGAACTCGTCCAGCCGGCCGGGCAGCTCGATCAAGGCTCCGCGCGCCGCCCAGGCCACCAGCAACAGCCCGCCGATCTCGAGCAGCGTGACGGCCGCTGCAGCCAGGGCCGACTGGGTGATCCCCCACACCGCGATCGCTCCGATGGCCAGCGCACACAGCCCGACGCTGATGCTCCTGGGCAGGGCGACCAGCTCGGCCAGGTAGCCCGCAAACCCGGCCACCAGAACGGCCGCCGAGACCACGGCGGAGAGCACCACCAGCAGCCCGACCGCCACGGCGCCGGCGGACCAGCCGAAGCCGTGCTGTACGTAGACCGCCACGCCGGCGCTGCGCGGATGCCGCGACGCCAGCTCCGCGAAGCTGAAGGCGGTGAAGCCCGCCAATACCGCCGCGATCATGAACGACAGCGGTGCGGCCATGCCGGCGTCGCCCGCCACCTCTCCGCTGAGCGCGTAGATGCCCGCGCCGATGGTGGTGCCCAGGCCGTAGAGCACGATCAACGGCAGCGACAGGCTTCGCTTCAGCGTGGGCTGCACGGCTTGTGAGGCGCCTTCCCGGGGCGGGACTCAGGCCGCCGGCTTCTCGACCGCGTCCGGATCGAAGCGCAGCAGGATGGGAGGCGCGCCCGGGCCGGCCAACGCTCCCTCGATGCGCGCGCCCTTGGCCTCCAGGATCGGGCGGATCTCGCGGAACAGGGCCGGCAGCCGGTAGTGCGGAACCCGCGGGAA
>CAMYOO010000314.1 GCA_947260035.1 uncultured delta proteobacterium | reverse complement strand
CGGCAGCGACGCCCAGACCGTCATCGCCGGCGGCGACGTGAAGCTCAAGTGGATCCCGCTCCAGTCGGACCGGGGCTGGCCCTTCGTGACCTTCCAGGCCGAGTTCCTTTACCGCAACTACGAGGCCTCGGACTTCACCGGCTGCGCTGAGCCGGAGGGCGACGGGGGCTGCGAGCTCGAGGCGCTTCCCGGCGAGACGCTGCGCGACTGGGGCCTCTACGCCCAGCTCCTCTACGGCTTCCGCCGCGGCTGGTCCGTGGGCCTGCGCGGCGAGTACGGCAGCGGCAGCGGCGCCTCCATCGGAGAGTTCGACGGCCGCCTCGACGATCCCTTCCGCGCGGACCGCTTCCGACTGTCCCCGCTGCTGGTGTTCCAACCGTCGGAGTTCTCGCGTCTGCGGCTCCAGTACAACTACGACGGCGTGAGCGACGCTCCGGTCGACGACGCCCACTCGGTCTGGGCCGGGATCGAATTCCTGTTCGGCGCGCATCCCGCGCACAGCTACTAGGAGCGCGGACGTGCTGCAGAGAAAGACCCTGGTGAGTGTGGCGTTGGCCCTGATGGCCCTGTGCGGAGACGCCCGGGCCGACGCGCTTCGCGTGGTCACCACCGTGACGGACCTGGCGGCGCTGACCCGCGCGGTGGGCGGGGAGCATGTCGAGGTGTCGTCCCTGGTGCGCGGCCCTCAAGACCCCCACTACGTGGACCCGCGCCCCAGCTTCGTACGCAGGCTGCACGATGCGGATCTGTACGTGGAGATGGGGATGGATCTGGAGGCGGCCTGGGCGCCGGTGCTGCTGCGCAGCGCCCGCAATCCGAAGATCCTGCCCAGCGGCCGGGGCTACCTGAACGCGTCCACGGCGATCCGCCCGCTGGCAGTGCCGGCCGCCTCGGTGGACCGCTCGATGGGTGACATCCACGTCTACGGCAACCCGCACTATCTGGTGGATCCGCTGAACGGGCTGCGGGTCGCGGCCGCGATTCGGGACAAGCTGAGCCAGCTGCGCCCCGCCGCGGCGGAGGCCTTTCATGCCCGCTACACCGGTTTCGAGGAACGGCTGCTGCGACGGCTGGTGGGACCGGAGCTGGCGGACAGCCGACCCGCCCGCGAGCTGGTGGACAGCCTCGAGCGGGGCACTCTGTCCGCGCAACCCGGTGGTTGGCTGGGCCGCGCCTGGGCGATCCGCGGCACGCCGGCGGTGGAGGACCACGAGGCCTGGATCTACTTCGCGCACCGCTTCGGCCTGAGGCTGGTAGCGACCCTGGAGCCCCGGCCCGGCATCGCGCCCACCACCCGGCATCTCCAGGAGGTGGTCGCAATCATCGAAGCCGAGAAGGCGAAGCTGGTCCTGGCCAGCCCCTACTTCGACCCACGCCACGCCCGCTGGGTGGAGGAGCGCACCGGAGCACGCACGGCGACCATGGCCCATCAGGTCGATTCCCGTGAAGGAACAGGGAATTACATCGAGACAGTCGAGTACAACGTGAGGTCGGTCGTGAATGCGTCCGACCGCGGAGAGGCCGCGCCGTGAGCGATTCCGAGACCCTCGTCCGGGCCCGGGGGCTCGAGCTGGGATACGGCGAGCAAAGCGTCCTGCGTGCGGTCGACCTGGAGGTTCGCCGTGGCGAGATGTGGTTCTTCATCGGGCCCAACGGCACCGGCAAGACCACCCTGCTGCGAGCCCTGCTGGGCTCGCTCGAGCCGGTCGCCGGCGAGCTATGGCTCGACCCCCAGCTCGCAGGCCGCGAGCGCCAGGGCTACGTGCCCCAGACCCTCGAGCTGAACCCGACGCTGCCCACCACGGTCCGCGAGTTCGCTTCCCTGGGCTTCGTGGGCTCACAGGTGCCGCGCCGGGAGCGGGCTGCGGCCCTGCGCAGCGCCCTGCTCAACGTAGGCCTCGGCGAGAAGGAGCGGGCCAGCCTGCGCGCGCTCTCCGGCGGCCAGCGCCAGCGTGCCCTGGTGGCTCGGGCGCTGGTGCGACGGCCTTCCCTGCTCATGGTCGACGAACCCACCGAGGGTCTGGACGTGGCGGCCGCGGACGCGTTCCGCAACACGGTGAGCGAGCTCAACCGCAGGGACGGGCTGACGTTGATCTTCGTGACCCACAACCTGCTGTTGGCCTCGCGGCTCGCGACCCACGTGGCGCTGTTCTACGACGGCCGCGTACGCACCGGGCGCGCCGAGGACCTGCTGCAGCACGACGTGCTCGAACGCGCCTTCGGGATCAGCGTGGACGTGACGACGGCCCGGGAGGCGTTGTGATCGAGAGCTTCGTCGGATCGTGGGATCTGTTCGGCAGCACGTACCTGGTGGGATTGCTGATCGCGGGCGTGCTCTCGGTGGTTGGCGTGTGGATCGTCGCGCGGGACCACATCTTCCTGGGCGCCGCGGTGGCCCAGGCCTCCACACTGGGTGTGGCCCTGGCGCTCTGGCTGTCGGGCACCGCGGCGGCGACCCGTCTGCACATCCTGGAGGGCGAGCTGGGCGCGACACTCTTCGCCGTAGCCGCCTCGGTCACCACCGCCTGGGTGGCCGCGCGGGTGGGCGAGGGACGCACGGAGAGCCACGAGGCCGTGATCGGCTGGATCTTCCTGCTGGCGGGGAGTCTTCCCGTCTTGCTGCTGGCGCGTAGCCCCCACGGGCTGGAGGAGGTCCAGCGCCTGCTCTTCTCCACCATCCTCTCGGTCACCGGCGCGGACCTGGTGCTCTTCGTGACGCTGGCGCTGGCCACGCTGGCGGCGACCGTGCTGCTGCGCGACCGGCTGCTGGTCTTCACCCTGGACCCCGAGCTGGCCCAGACCATCGGCATGCGCGCCAGCGTCTGGGGAGGCGCCGTCGCGCTGTGGTTGGGGCTGGCGGTCGGCCTCTCGATCCGCGCCGCGGGCACCCTGTTCGCCTTCGGCTGCCTGGTCCTGCCCGCCCTGGTGGCGAAGAACGTGTGCCGCGAGGTCCGCCCCATGCTCTGGGTCGCGCCCTGCATCGCCGTGGCGACGACCCTGACGGGCTTCGTCCTGTCCAACGGCCTCGACTGGCCGCCCGCCCACACGATCGTGATGCTCCAGTCGGCTGCAGTGCCCGTCGCATGGGTCTGGCGCCGGACGCGCCGGCACTAGCCTAGGAGTCTCCGTCGCCGTCCTTGCGCGTGGAGCGAACCGCGCCCTCAACCTGGTCGAGCCAGCGATCGATGGCCTGCTTGGCCTGACGGGTGACCTGCCCCTTCTGATGCTGCTCCACCAGCAAGTTCTCCAGATAGCGCAGCGTCCGGTCCACCCCCGCGTCCGTCGTGAGCACTGCGGTCCTGCCCGCATGGCCGATGGGGCCGAACAGGTTCAACCACACATCGAAGCGCGCCCCGAGCCGCAGCACGTCGTGGAAGTAGCGTTCGGGACGCTCCGCACCCAGGACCACGCCCAGCACGCCGGCGATCAGCGTGGCCGCCGGCAGCAGCACGTCGCGCAGCGCCTCCAGCAGCATCTTCACCTGGAAGACCAGCACGTCGCGAATCAGCGTCCAGCGCCGTTCGTGAAGCTCTTCGGGGGGCGCCGCGGGTTCAACGGACTCGGACATAGAGGTCTCCTCAGGAATCGCGTGGGGGCCCGAATCGACGCGTCGCCCAGATGCCCAGGACCGCGCCGAAGGCGATGAACGCGGAGATGCCCGCGATGTGCTGCATGTCGCCGCGGGCGAAGGGCCGCATGGCCGGGGGTCAGGGGCACCACCGGCAGCGCCGTGTAGGCGCCCAGCCAGACGGCTCCCCGCTCCGCCATCCAGCTGTCGGCCCGGGCCAGGCGGCCGCGCAGTCGGCCGGCGAGAGCGTCACGGCCCAGGCCCCGGGCGATGCCGAACGTGAGGAAGGCTCCCGCGGTGAAGCCCAGCAGGCCCCAGAGCATCCCGCCGGCCACCCCGAACAACAGGCCGCCCGCGCTCATCACCACCCAGGAGGGCGCGGCCAGGAACGGCCGCAGCGCCGCCGCCGCCACGAAGGCCGCCGGGGCAAGCCAGCCCAGGGCCTCGATACGCCCGCGCAGCGCGGCCGGATCCAGCACCAGCTCGCCCCGAGACCAGACCCAGACCCCCAGGGCCAGGCCGCCGGCCAAGGCGGTTCCCGCCGCCAGGCGCCGTGCCCCAGCGCGGCTCCTGGAGGCACCCGGCGTCCGCCCATCTCCGCTCATCCGGGGGCCGAGTATCGCCCGGGGCCCTGTCCGAGCGCCACGCTGGCCGATTTTCACCAAAGAAGCGCCGTGTTGTGAAGCAGTTCACACAACTTCGGGCACTCCGGGGCCGATGCTCTGGTCATGACGAGGGGAGGATCCCGGATGCGATCGACGAACGAGTCGTCCCAGCGACGGAGCGACGATTCACAGCGCTGGAGCATGGCTGACGACTACCTGGCCGACGCGGCGGTGGCGCCGCTGCGGGCACTGGTAGCCGCCGTGGCGCGACGCATCTCGGGGCGACGGAATGCGCGCCCCGGTGCGCCCGAAAGCAGCAGCAGCAGCGGATCCAGCACGGGCTCACTCCCGCGGCCCCGTCGCACCCAGCCGGCCTCGCGGGCTTGGCGGGCTTGGCGGGCTTGGCGGGCCCGGCGGACCCCGCGGGCCCACCGGGGCCGGGACCGCCAAGCCCGCCACGCCCGCCAAGCCCGCAAGGCCGTC
>CAMYOO010000313.1 GCA_947260035.1 uncultured delta proteobacterium | reverse complement strand
AGGGCCGCCCGGCGGACTCCTCGGCACAGCTGATGGCCGGCATCCTGGCCTGCATCGGCCGGGACCCCGAGCGCCTGGCCGCCGTGGGCGACGCGTTCGCGCGTTGGCAGCGGCGCCTGGAGGACGACGGCCTCGACCCGGCCAGCGCCACCCTGGTGCGCCTAGCCGCCGACGGGCTCTGGTTCTCCCAGCTTCTCGGCCTGCCGCGTCTCGACCAGCCGCTGCTGCGTCAGGTGTTGGACGCGCTGCGCGAGCGGACCCGCGCGTGACGCCGCCCGAGGGGTTCGAACGCGAGATCGAGCGACTCGAGCTGCGGGTGCGCGAATCGGCCGAAGAGCTGCGCGCCCTGCGCGAGCGCTGGCGCGCACGCGCGCGCGCCGAGGTCCGCGCGGAGATCGAGGAGATTCGCGAAGGCTGGGAGGACGTGGACCACAAGTGGTGGGTCGGCGTCCTGGCCGGGCTCGTCCTGTTCGTGCTGGCCTCGTACGCCTTCTACGCCAACCTGGGCTGGTACGCGGACCAGCGCGCCCTGCCCTTCTCGTCCGACTGGCTGCTGGACCGCCTGCCGCGGGTGAACCTGGTTCCCCTGCTCTCGTGGGGATGGCTCGCACTGCACGCGTGGGCGCTGGGCATCGCCGTCCTCTACCACCCGCGCCGCATGCCCTTCCTGCTCTTCCTGCTCGGCCTCTACCTGTGCGTGCGCACCCTCTTCGTGTTCCTGTCTCCGATCGGCGCCCCGGTCACGATCCTGGACATGCGCGAGCTGGACACCCTCTTCGCGTACGTGGCGGGCGAGTACACCTTCCAGAACGAGTTCGTGTTCTCGGGACACACGGCCGTACCGTTCCTGTTCTTCCTCTTCTTCGACACGCCGTGGCAGAAGGGCGTCATGCTGGCCGGAGCCGTGACGATGGCGATCGCGGTGCTGCTGACCCACAACCATTACACCGTCGACGTGCTGGCGGCTTGGTTCATGGGCTACGCGATCTTCGCCCTCTCCCGCGCGCTCTACTACAAGGGTGTCGAGCCGCTGTTCCTGCGGCGACTGCATCTCGGTTGACGACCCTGCGCGGATCGGGAACCGTCCCTGCGTGCCCCGGCTCCGCTACTCCGAGGAAGAGCTTCTCGCGTCCCATGACTATGCGAGGCCGCACGAGGTAGCCGGCCGGAGACTGCACGGAGGCTTCGACGCCTCGGGCTGCTACGTCCCGCCGCGCCTGGTCCAGCGCGGGCCGGCCGTGGCAGCCTGGACGGCCGCGCTGATCCGCCGCGGTGGAGCTCCCCTAGACGCCGGCCCCTCGCTCCTGGACGGAATCCGTTTTCCCAGCCCGGAGCAGCAGAAGCTGATGATCCGCGAGGGGCTGGGCCAGACCTTCTGGAACACGCTCACCATCACCGGCCACATCGAGGCGCGCGGCCGCATCCTGGCCGACATGGCCTTCCCGGAGCTGCAGGGGTCCATCGAGGAGGACATCTCCGAGATGGGCATCGGCCACCTGAACCGGGGGCTGCTTCGGGCCCACGGCCTCGACGAGGGCGGCGAGCCGGAGCGCGGCATCGGCGGCCACGACGTCATGTGGTTCGCCCTGCGCGACCTGGCCTTCGGCGAGACCGGCTGGCACGACCCGGAGGTGCCCGCGAACATCGCGCGGCCCGACGACCAGGCCGATCCCTTCCCGCAGCTCGTGCCGGCCATCGTGCGCACCGTCTATTTCCTGGCCAACCTGCTGATGATCGAGTTCCGCGCCGAGCGCGGCTTCTCCTTCAGTGAGCGCATGCTCCTGGACCCGGAGCTCTTCACCGAGCGACGCGCGCAGGCCGAGGAAGCGGCCGAGGTGGTGAACCGGATCCGCACGGACGAGGCCATCCACGTCAGCTCGTTGCGGCTCTACCTGGGCGAGCTGCGCAGCATCACCTTCCGCACCCGCGACGGCGGGCACGTGCCCGGCCGCGAGCTGGTCGACACGCTGTGGCGGGGCATCGTCGAGTGGGCCGTGAACGAGCAGCCGCAGCTGGTTGCGGAGCGAACCCGAAAGATCCTGGCCGAGCGCATCCTGGCGCATCCGGAGGGGGAACGGATCCTCCGGGAGTTCGAGTCCCTCCAGGACAGCAGCGGGTGATCCCCGGCGAGCGCGGCCCGGTCTCGGCCGGCCGCGCTGCCGCGTTCGCCCGCCGCGACGGGCCCTAGCCCCGGCGTGGCATGGCGCGACCGCGACCATACGCAGGGAAGCCTCTGGGTGTCCCTGGCCGTTCTCGCCCTGCCTCTCCTGGCCCAGAGCGGAGGCGGCGTCGCGTTCCAGCTGATCGACCTGGGCTTCGTGAGCCGGCTCGGCGACGACGCCACCACCGCCGTGGTCGTGACCAACCAGGCCCTTCGTCAGGCCTTCTTCATGCTCGTAATGGGCGCCAGCTTCGGCGCCCAGGGACTGATCGCCCGCCGTGTGGGGGAAGGCCGGCTCGACGCCGCCGAGCACGTGGCCGGCCAGGTGGTGCTGCTGGGACTGCTGGCGTCGTTCGCCATCGCCGGCATCGGCATCGCCCTGGCCCCGGCGCTGCTGTCCGGACTGAACGTCTCCGAGCCGGTTCACGCCATCGCCGTACCGTACGCCCGGCTCGTCTTCGCCTTGAACTTCGGCTTCGTGTTCCTGTTCCTGTTCAACGCCATCCTGCAGGGCGCCGGCGACTCGATGACCCCGCTGCTGATCAGCCTGACCCAGAGCGCCGTGGCCGTGGCGGCCGAGTGGTGCCTGATCTTCGGCCACTTCGGGGCCCCCGCCCTCGGCGTGCGCGGAGTCATCCTGGGCCTGGCGTTGGGCCAGCTGGTCTCCGCCGCCCTGGCCCTGCGCGTGCTCTTCTCCCGGGGTGGCCGGGTCCATCTGCGGCGCCACCACCTGCGGCCGGATGCGCGGGCCATGCGCGAGATCGCAGCCCTGTCCTGGCCTCCGGCGATCCAGATGCTGGGCGGCTTCGTGGTGAACGTCTTCTTCATCCGGCTCATGGGCGGCTTCGGCTCCGAAGCCCAGGCGGCCTACGCGGTGGGCATGCGCCTTTCCATGGTGGGCCCCATGCTGGCGTTTCCCCTGGCCGGGGCGTGCTCGGTGCTGGTGGGCCAGGGGCTCGGCTCGGGCAACGTACCGCGCGCGTGGCGGGCGCTGCGCGTGGGTCTGGTGGCCCACGTGGGCGTGCTCTGGAGCCTGGCCCTGGTGCTCGCGCTCTTCCGCAGGCCCATCATGAGCACCTTCGCCAGCGATCCCGCGGTGATCGAGTTGGGGACGCAGATGCTGCTGTTCCAGGCCGGAACGTTCGCCGCCTGGGCGTTCTTCTTCGTGTTTCTGCGCGCCCTGCAGGGCGCCGGCGACGTCGCCGTCCCCATGCTGCTGTCCCTGGCCAACTCGATCGGGATCACGATCCCGCTGGGCCTGCTGCTCGCGACCGATGCGGGCTTCGGCTGGGGCCCGAGCGGCGTCTTCGCCGCCCAGGTGACGGGCGCATGGACCATCACGCTGGCCACGGGCGCGTGGCTCGCCACGGGCCGCTGGACTGCCCGCGCCCGTGCGCTGGCAGCGGCCCACGGAGCCTGACACTCCGCTAGCGTCCGCCCTCGGAGGGGGACATGCCGATCCACCAGCGCTGGGATGCCGAGCACAGCACGCTCTTCGCGCGCTTCGCGCAGTCCAGCGGCGCCGATGCCTTCCTGGAGTGGGCAAAGGCGCTCAACGACGACACCTCCCTGCCGGGGGGAAGGCGCGAGCTCATCGACCTGAGCGCGGTGGAGACCAGCGACATCAAGGCGGAGAGCCTGCGCGACCTGGCCGACGCGTTTCGCGGCTCGGACCACACGCGCGGGCAGACCGGCGTCGCCCTGCTGGTCTCGCGTGACGTCGTCTTCGGCCTGGG
>CAMYOO010000312.1 GCA_947260035.1 uncultured delta proteobacterium | reverse complement strand
AGGGGACGCAGCGCCTGATCGAGACGCGAAGCGCCGAGCTGCGCAGCATGCTCGAGGATGTCGCGCGGCTCGCGAAACCCGATCAACGCGCGGAACGGGCTCAGCGCGCAGACCAGCTCGGGCTTGGCGGCGCGATCCCGATACCCGCGCAGCGGTGAGTCCAGGGCAATACCCGCAGCCTCCTCGCGCTCGAAGCCGGCGCGGGCCTGGGACGCATCGGGGTGCGCCTGCAGCGACAGCGGCCGGGCTACGCCCAGAAGCTTGGCCAGGAAAGGCAGCGCCTCCCCGCCGTCGGGGCCGAGCACGCTCGCCGGCTCGCGGGAGATCCACTCGTCGAGGGAGAATGCCCCCTCCTCGGTCCTCACACGCGAAGGCGCGGCGCCGTGTGCGCCGATCCACAGCTCGGCTTCGGGCTCAGCCGTCGGCGCCGGCCTGCCCTGAAGCTGGGCCAGGAACGTGTGGGATCCCCAGGCGTAGTGGCGCACCGGGTTCTCGAGGAGCAGGACCTGCTTCACGTCGGCCGGGTGTAGCTCAGAGCCGTCGGGCGCGCCCTACTCCGGCTCCAGTCCGCACTCGCGGATCTTCAGGAGCAGCGTCTTGTAGGACACGCTCAGCAGCTCGGCGGCCTTCTTGCGGTTCCAGCCGGTCTGGTGGAGCACGCGCTCGATGGTGTTGCGCTCGGCCTCCAGGGCGGCGCGCCGGCCCACCTCGCGCAGGGGCACCTGGCCGGCGTGCTCCTCCATCTCATCGAGGAGCTGCTCGAAGCGCGTCGCCTGCGCGGCGCCGCGCCGTTCGGAGCCCAGCAGCTCCTCCAGGATGGGCTTCTCGGTCTCGAGCACCACAATGCGCTTGATGAAGTTCTCCAGCTCGCGAACGTTGCCGGGAAACGCGTAGCGATCCAACCCGGCCACCAGCCGCTTGGAGAGCGGGCGCAGGCGCTTGTGGTAGCGCGCGCTGTAGCGGCGCAGGAAGGTATCCACCAGGGCCGGGATCTCTTCCCGTCGCTCCCGCAGCGGCGGAATGTCGATGGCCACCACGTTGAGACGGAAGTACAGGTCCTCGCGGAAGGTTCCCTGGGAGACCATCTCCTCCAGGGCGCGGTTGGTGGCGCACACCACGCGCACGTCCACGTGCACCTCGCGATTGCCGCCCAGCCGGGTGTACTCACCGTCCTGCAACACCTGAAGGAGCTTCGCCTGGAGTGCGGGGCTCATCTCGCCGATCTCGTCCAGCAAGATCGTTCCGGTGTGGGCCAGCTCGAACTTGCCCAGCTTGCGTCCGAGCGCGCCGGTGAAGGCGCCGGCCTCGTAGCCGAAGAGCTCGCTCTCCAGCAGATTCGTCGGGAGTGCGGCGCAGTTGACCTTGATGAAGGGCTGGTCGGCCCGGGTGGACGCATGGTGCACGGCGCGCGCCACGATCTCCTTGCCCACGCCGCTCTCGCCACGGATCAGGACGGTGACGTCGGTGTCCGAGATCTGATCGATGGTCTGGCGGATCTTGCCCAGAGCGGCCCCGTGCCAGACCGCGGCGGCGGGATCGTCCAGCTCGCCGGCCAGACGGTCGCGCTCGTCCTCCAGCTCGCGGGCCTCCAGCACCTTGCGGAGCGTGAGCTCCAGCTCCTCCTCCTCGAAGGGCTTGTTCAGGTAGTCGGCCGCCCCGGCCTCCATGGCTTCCACGATGGTGGCCGCGCGGCCTACGACCGAAAGCACCACCACCGGCACCACGTCGTCCAGGTCGCGGATGCGCCGCAGCGTCTCCAGGCCGTCGATGCCCGGCATCATCAGGTCCAGGATGATCAGGTCCGGCGCGGCGCCTCCCTGCAGGAGCGCCAGCGCGCGCGAGCCGTCCTCGGCCGTATCCACGTTGTAACCGCGCAGCTCCAGCAGGTTGGCCAGGTAGGAGCGGATCCCCTCGGCATCGTCCACCACCAGGATCCGCGGGCGGCGCTGGGCGGCCTTGCCTCTACGTGCGGCCGACACGCTTCAGACCTCCCCGCCCGAAGGCGCGGGCAGCGTGAAGACGAAGACGCTTCCGCCTCCGGGGCGCGCGTCCATCCGGATGCTGCCGCCGTGGGCGTCGACGATGCGCTTGCAGATGGCCAGGCCCAGGCCCAGACCGCCCGCGCCGCGGGCCGCGCTGGTGCGGACGTAGGGCAGGAAGATGCGCTCGCGATCTTCGGGCTGCACGCCGGGGCCCTCGTCGCCGACCGAGATCTCGGCGAAAGACCGGCCCTCCACCTCCGCCGGACGCGTGGAGACCTGGATCACGCCGCCTTCCGGCGCGTACTTGATCGCATTGGAGATCAAGTTGGTGAGCACCTGCTCCACACGGACCGGGTCGTAGCGACCCGACGGGGCCCGCGGGTCCAGGCTCAGCTCCACCTCGAGGCCGCGGGCCTCGAGCAGCGGCTTGAGAAAGGCGACGACTCCCTGGAGGGTGGCCGAGATGGTCACCTCGCGAACTTCCAGGGGCGCGTCGCCGGCCGCCTGCCGCGACGTCTCCAGGAGGTTTCCGATGAAGTGGTTGAGCCGCTGGCAGCTCTTGGAGCTCTCCTCCAGGAAACGCCGCTGCTCGTCGCACAGGGGCCCCACGCCCTCGGAGAGCAGCAGCTTGTTGTAGCCGCTGATCACAGTGACGGGGGTGCGCAGCTCATGGGCCACCACGGTGAGGAGGTCTTCGCGCTCCTCGGACTCGCGGCGCGCGCGCTCCTTCACCTGCTCCAAGAGCCGTCGGGCCTCGTGCAGGTCGCGGCCCGCGCGCAGCATCTCTTCCTCCAGGGCTCGCACGTGGGTCACGTCGCTGGCGACCAGCAGGGTCTGGTTGTCACATAGGGCATAGCCTCGCAGCTCGACGTGACGCGGCTCACCGCCGTTGCGCTTCATGCGACAAGCCATGGCCCGGCCGGCCGCCGGCGGGGCCTCTCCCTCGAAGATCTCCGAAGCGTCCGCGCCCTGCAGGTCGGGACGGCCCGCCCACGCGCAGAGCTGCGCATTGGCGAAGACGATCCGGCCCTCGCGCAGCACGGCCACGCCCTCCGACAGGGCATCTCCCACCAGACGAACCGGCAGGTCGCCGGCAGCGGCGCTCTTGGGCTCGGGACTCATTGGGCCTCCAGGCCGGGGCGTCGTCCCGACCGTGGTATCCTCCCGGCGCCGTCTCGACGCACGGGGACCCCTCCCTCATCGCCTCGATCCGGCTCTGCCTTTAATCTGCCTTCTCCAGCAGGGACGCCGAGTTATGCCCGATGGGTCGAGGGATGCGCGGCGCCGGATGGAGGCCCTCGCGGCCGAGATCAACCGGCATCTGCGCCTGTATCACGTGGAGGATCGGCCGGAAATCTCCGACGCCGAGTACGACCGGCTGTTTGGCGAGCTCCAGGCCCTGGAGGAGGCTCATCCCGACCAGGTGGTGCCGGACTCGCCGACCCACCGGGTGGGCGCACCGCCCGCCGAAGGCTTCGCCACGGTCGCCCACCGCGTCCCCATGCTGTCGCTGGACAACGCCATGGACGAGGCCGCCATGCGGGCGTTCGACGAGCGGGTGAAGCGCATCCTGCACAGCGAAGACCCGGTGGCGTACGCGGCGGAGCCGAAGCTGGACGGCGCCGGGGTGGAGCTGGTCTACGAGGACGGACACCTGAGCGTGGGCTGCACCCGGGGCGACGGCCGCGTGGGCGAGGACGTGTCGGCCAACCTGCGCGCGGTCCTCGACATCCCCCTGGATCTGAGCTCCGACCCGCCGCCCCCGGCCCGGGTCAGCGTGCGCGGTGAGGTGGTGCTTCCGGTGCCGGCCTTCGAGCGCCTCAACGCACGGCGCCTGGAACGGGACGAGGAGCCCTTCGCCAACCCGCGCAATGCCGCGGCCGGCGCGCTGCGCCTGCTGCACAAGGTGGACAGGGAGCGACTGCGCGCGCTG
>CAMYOO010000311.1 GCA_947260035.1 uncultured delta proteobacterium | reverse complement strand
CGATCTCGACCCGGCCGTCGCCGTCCAGATCTTCTACGGCCACGCCGGCGAGAACCGCCTCGTGGGGACGCGGCACCTGGCGGGAGCGGAAGCCGTGCATGCGCGCTTCTCGCTCCGGCGACAGGATCGCGTCGGTGCGGGCCGGGAAGCCCGGCAGCTCGCGGCCGCTTGAGCCGCGCAGCACGTGCACGCGACCGTCGGCGGTTCCGTAGACGATGTCGAGCACAGCGTCGCGGTTGACGTCGGCCAGCAACGGCGAGCCTTCCCCTGAGGCGCGCAGCTTCACCACGTAGCGCTCGTCGGGGTTGGCGTGAATGGCCACGGTGCGGCGGTCGATGCCTTCCCGGCCTTCGGCATCGATGACGCGCAAGCGCAGCGTCACCGCGTGCGCATCGGGATCGCTGATCGGCTCGGCCGGATCGAAGCCGCACTGCGCGGCGATCTCCGCCGTACGCAGGCGGGCCAGGGTTCGCCGCTGCAGCGGCCGGCGACGGGTGCGCTCGCGCACCAGCGTGAACGAGTCCGGCTCGACACCGCAGCCCACTTCCACGCGAACGCGGAAGGCGCCGGGGGTGCGCCGCGCCGCCGCGCTCCCGCGAATCCAGAGGTAGGGCTGCCGGCGCGGATCCAGCACGTCGAACCAGGCGGGCCCACCGGCGAGGTCCGCCTCCGGCGGAATGCCCTCCTGCACGATCTCCAGCATGCGCAGCACGTCGGGCCGCCCGTAGCCCGTGTACTGATCCCAGCCGGGCCGGGTGGGGAAGCGCTGCGACCGGAACTCGGTCTCCGGCGTCGGCCCGCTCAGCGTATTCACCAGGAAGAGCCCGATCGGGGACGGGGCCAGGCTCAGGTCCAGGGAGTGGTCCACGTCCTCAGCGGCCGCACGGAAGATCTGGCGGATCTCCTCCGGCGAGAAGGGGCGCTGGGTTCCCGGGTAGGGATCCAACTGGCCCCGGTCCATCAGGTTCTTGCCGTGGGAGACCAGCAGCGCGGCGATGCCGGCGGCGCGGCCGGTGGCCTCGCTGGAGCAGCTGGTGGAGGAGATCGCCACCCAGGCGCGGCCGCCGTGGTTGGTGCAGCCGTTCAGGATCTGAAAGTCGTCCTCGGTGGCGACGAAGGTGCCGTCGCCGTTGCGGATCGAGTTGACCCAGATGGTGTGATCGGCGATCGCCGGCCAGTTGTGGTGTTGGCTCTGCTCGTCGGCGGCGCTGGCGATGATCGGCACACCCTGGTGGTAGGCGTAATCGATGGCGCGGCGCGTGAGCGTAGAGCCGCCCAGTACGCCCAGGGCCTCGGAGACGATGTCCACGCCCAGCTCCACCGCGTAGACCACCGCCACCGCGAAGTCCGACTCCAGGGCGACGAAGTGATCGCCCACGCGCAGCGGAACGAACATCGCGCTGGGCGCGACGCCGGGGAAGCCGCCGGCGTCGTTGGCCTGCCCGGCCATGTCGCCAGCTTCGCCGGTCCCGTGCCCGGCATCCACGTCGTCGAAGGGATCGTTGTCGTTCTGGAAGAAATCCCAGCCCGCCACGTCGTCCACGAAGCCGTTGTCGTCGTCATCGACCCCGTCGCTGCACGCGACGATCAGGTCCTGGCCGTCCAGGTGGCCGTTGAGGTTGTGGTCGACAACCACGTCTGGGCCGCAGTCCACGCCGGCCCAGTCCTCCACGTTGACCACGCCGTTGCCGTCGCAGTCCCAGCCCGGGCAGGGCTCCGGAAGCTCGCCCCGGTTGGGCGCCAACTTGGGCGCCAGCCCGCGGTCATTCCAGCGGATCCCGCTGTCCAACACCGCCAGCACCACGTCGGGTCGGCCGGTGGTGTACTGCCAGGCGCCGGTGACGTCCATGCCCACGCCCGGCGCGTATTTCCAGCCGCCGCCGGCAGCGGGATTGCCGGGATCGAACGCGTAGTCGTCGGGCAGCACGCCGGGCGGCAGGAAGAGATACGCAGCGTAGTCGGTCGGATCGCTACAGACGGGGAGCAGGCAGCTCGGGTAGGGGACCTCCGCCCGCGCCGCCCCCGCCCATAGGAAGATCAGTGTCGCCAGGAGCCGCATCCACAAGGTGGGGTGATCCTACCACGAGGGCGCCGCCCAAATGCGGATTCCTCCGGGACCGCTCCCGGCCTCAGGCGGCGTCGTCGCCGAAGGCCGCGTCGATGCGCGCGGCGCGCCGGCTCAGGATCTCGCGCTGCTCAGGGTGGGTGAGGATGTAGAGCTCGCCGGAATCGATGGCTCGGACCACCTTCCCGGCCACCTCGTCGGCCTGGATCACGCCGCCGCGCATGGGCGGCGGGGCAGCGTCGGGCGCCGCCTGGGCGGCCTTGCGGCGCTCGGTCTGCACGATCATGGGGCAGAGCACCGAAACGCCGACGCCGCGGCCGCGCAACTCACGCGAGAGCGACTCGGTGAGGCCCACCACGGCGAACTTCGACGCGCAGTACATGCCCAGGAAGCTCATGCCGGTGAGGCCCGCCATCGACGCGGTGTTCACCACGTGGCCTCCCTCGCCGTGCTCCAGGATCCGTGGAACGAAAGCCTGGACCCCGTACAGCACGCCCCAGAAGTTCACCGCCATGGTGTACTCCCAATCCTCCATGGGGGCGCTCCACATCTCGCC
The DNA here is from genome assembly GCA_947260035.1 of uncultured delta proteobacterium. Taxonomy (GTDB): domain Bacteria; phylum Myxococcota_A; class UBA9160; order UBA9160; family JAFDET01; genus JAFDET01. The sequence goes on along the minus strand of CAMYOO010000311.1, from coordinate 3,651 downwards.
GCCGACGGCTACGCCGGCGTTGTTGCAGACGATGTGGACGCCGCCGAAGCGCTCGCACACGGCGTCGGCCAGGTGGTGAACGTCGGCCCGGTCGGTCACGTCCACGGCGAAGGGCACGGCCTCGGCGCCGCCGGCCTCCAGCTCCTTGGCCACCCGCGCGGCGGCCTCCGGGTCCACATCGGCCAGGGCCACGCGGGCCCCCCGGGCGGCAAAGGCCCGCGCCAGGGCGGATCCGATCCCGCCGCCTCCACCGGTGATGACCGCCACACGGCCGCGAAAGGGGTCTGTCGACACGAGAACCTCCCGCGAAACGTTACCAGAGGGACGGAGGGCTCTGCGTTTGGCTTCCCCACGGGGAACCTATCACCAATGCGCAACTTGGGGCTCAAGTCGCCATCACGTCAGGTCGAAGGTCTGGACATACCCGCCCCTGGAGGAAGTGGCGTGCAGACTGCAACCCTTCTTGTTCTCATGCTCCTGGCAAGCCCCGGCGGGGCTCAGCTCGGCCCGGCCGTGTCCGAAGCCGTGCTGGTGGAGACCGCCTTCGGCCCCGTCTTCGTGACGCCCGAGGTGCCCGCCGGCCACTACGGCGAGCGCTACCGCGGGGAGTCCTACTGGCTGCCCGGCATCGACGAGGGAACCTCGCTGGTGCGCAAGGTGATCCGCTCCGCACGGCTGAAGCGCAACGAGGGCGAACGCGCGGATCTGACCCGCTACCGCGTCAAGAGCCGTCGCGTGTTCGTGACCGACGAGCCGCCCTTCCCGGGCGTGTTCTGGATGCGCGTGGGCGCTCGGCACGCCTGGTTGGCCGGGGTGGAGAAGCCGCTGAAGGCCGACATGGCCGCGCTCGAGTCAGCGGGGGCGCAGATAGAGGCCGCGGCCAAGCCCAAGCAGCTGGCAGCGGCTCCGCGCTAGGAGCGTCAGGCGTCCGGCAGCAGCAGCGGCGCCACGAAGCGCTCCACCTGTGCGCGCTCCTCTTCCTCGCTGTCGCCGGGCAGGGCCAGCAGCGAGACGATGACGCGCACCAGCCAGCGCGCGCGCATGCGGCTCTCCGGGTCGTGTCCCTCGTCTGCGAACAGCTCCGAGACGAAGGTTGTCGTCAACCGGTCCACCACCTCCGAAGAGCGGCCCATGCGCGCAGCCATCCCGGAAACCCCGGGGGCGAACCATGCGGCGGTTCCCGGGTTGCGGCGCACCTCGCGGACCGAGCCCACGATCATCTCCACCAGGCGTTCGCGGGGATCCTCGATCCCCCGCAGGCCACGCTGCACGCGCAGCATCATCTCGTGGGCCGTGTGCTCGATGTAGGCGATGTGCAGCTCGTGGCGGTTCTTGAAGTAGCGGTAGAGCGTGCCGCGCGAGCAGCCGGCGTAGTCGGCGATGGTGGACATCCGCGCGTCGGCGACGCCCACCTCGACGAACGCCTTGTCGGCGGCCGCCAGGATCTTCGCCACGGCGGCGTCGGGCTGTTCCTCGCGCAGCCAGGCGCTGCTCACGCAGCGGCTCCCTTGGCCGTGAAGGGCAGCGACTCGTAGCGACGCACAAAGTGACCCGGCGCGTAGCGGCCGGACGCGGCGTCCACCGTGAACTCCGGGCAGCGTGAGAGGAGCTCCTCCAGAGCCACCCGCGCCTGGAGCCGCGCGATGGCCGCGCCGATGCAGTGATGCGGCCCGTAGCCGAAGCTCATGATGCGGCGAATCCTGCGCGTGACGTCGCACGCGCCGGAGTTTGCGCCGAATTCGCGCTCGTCGCGATTCGCGGAGCCGTACAAGAGCATCACCTTGCGCCCCTCCGGAATCACCTTGCCCTCGATCTCCACCTCGCGGGTCGTCGTGCGGGCCAGACCCTGAACGGGCGAAGTCAGACGCAGGAACTCGTCGACAGCGTTCTTCAGCAACGCCGGATCGTCGCGCAGCAGCGCGCGCTGGTCGGGGTTCTCCGTAAGCAGCTCCAGCGCCCCGCCGAGAAGCCCGGTGGTGGTGTCGTTGCCGCCGGTCACCATGGTGAAGCCCATGCCCAGGATCTTCGCGGGCGACACGTCCTCGCCCGTGTTGAGCTTGCCATGGACGAGGGCGGAGATGATGTCCTCGCCCGGGTCGGTCTTGCGCTTCTCGATGAGCCCGGCGAAGTAGCCCATCATCTCGCCGACGGCCGCGGCGGCGCTCAGCACGTCGCCCTGAGCGTTGGCGGCCACGATGGCGTAGCTCCAGCGATCGAAGAGCTCGCGGTCTTCGCGGGGCACGCCCAGGAAGTGTGCGACCACCAGGCTGGGCAGCGGCTTGAGCAGCGCCTCCACCACGTCGCCCTTTCCCTGCTCGCGCAGACGCTCCACGCGCTCGACCACGAACTCCCGCACCAGCGGCTCCAGCTCGGTCACCTGCTGGGGCGTGAACTTCTTGACCGAGAGCTTGCGCAGGGACGTGTGCTCGGGCGGGTCCATCATCACGATGGGCGCCTCGACTCCCACCTTCTCCATCTCGCCGTAGCTGAAGGTGAGGCCTTGTGCGGAGGAGAAGGTGGCCGCGTCCACGGCGGCGTCGATCACGTGCCCGAAGCGCGACAGCACCCAGTAGTCCTCGCCCTCGCCGTTGTCCGGTACGTGGTGCACCGGGTCGCGATCGCGCAGCGCCTTGTACATGCCGAAGGGGTCGCGCCAGGTCTCGGCGCCGCGGGGTTCGAACACGGGCGGGCATTCTGCGGACATGCGGACCTCCGGGTGGTTCAAGACTGTTTAACAGAAAGCAATATTTGTTCAATGACGACCAGAGAGCGATGGCGGCCTCCCTACCGGCCTGCGTGGCCTTGAAAAATTTATGAACACGATCATAATTGAGTGCGTTCAGTTTTTGAGGCAGCCGTGTCCGCAGCAGCCAGCCAGCCCAAGAGTCTTCGCGAGCGCAACAAGCGCCAGAAGCGGAAGCGCATCCTGTCCGCCGCCCGTCGCCTGTTCGAGCGCCAGGGATTCGAGGCGACCACCGCCCGCGAGATCTGCCGCCGCGCGGGCATCGGCACCGGCACGCTCTTCCTCTACGTGCGCGACAAGCGCGAGCTGCTCTTCCTGGTCTTCCGCGACGAGGCGCGCAGCCTCTTCCGCAGTGGGAGGGAGAAGGCAGCGGCCGCGCCGGACCTGGTCGATGCGCTGATGGCCCTGTTCGGCGAGTTCATCGCCTTCTACGCCCGCAACCCGCGCCTCTCCAAGCTGATCGTGGAAGAGCTCTTCATGCGCGATCACGAGGCCGACGCCATGGGAGCGCTGACGTCGGAGTACCTGGACTGCGTGCAGGACGTCCTCGCCGGTCCGCTGTCGCGGGGCGAGCTGCGCACGGACGCGACACCGCTGGAGCAGAGCGCGGCCCTGTTCGCCCACTACAGCTTCTGGGTGCAAGCGTGGCTGGCCGGCGCAGTGCCCTCACGCGAGCAGGCGGAGGCCGGCCTGCGCCGCGCCCTGGAGCTCCAGCTGCAAGGTCTGACGAGAGACGGAGAACCCTCATGAGAGCGAAGACCCTGACCGAGCTCTGGCGTCGAGGACAGCTGCGCCTGCTGCTGCGCGCGACGCGCCTTGCCACGCACTACTACCGGGTGGCGTGGCTGGCCGCCGCCAGCCGCGCGGGGCTGCTGCAACGGCTGGCCGATGGTGCAGTGCCTCTCGAT
>CAMYOO010000310.1 GCA_947260035.1 uncultured delta proteobacterium | reverse complement strand
CCCGAAGTCGGCTGGCTGGAGGGCTCCGGACTGGAGCTGCGCAACGGCGTGGTCTGCGACGCGACCTGCGCCACCTCCGTGCCGGGCGTGACGGCGGCCGGCGACGTGGCGCGCTGGCCGCATCCGCTCTTCGGCGAGGAGATGCACATCGAGCACTGGACCCACGCGATCGAGATGGGCGAGGCGGCGGCCCGGCGCCTGCTGGTCACGTCCGAGGCCGCCGAACCCTTCGCGCCGGTCCCCTACGTCTGGACCGACCAATACGATCGCAAGCTCCAGATGGCCGGACGCAACGCCCCGGGCGACCTCATGAAAATTATTCAGGGAAGCCTGGAAGAGCGCCGTTTCGTAGCGGTTTTTGGGCGCGAGGGCCGCTTGACCGGAGCCCTGGCCATGAACCGCCCGGCGGCGGTGATCCGGCTCAAGCAGCGCATCGCGCGGGGCGACGCCTTCGCGGACGTGGTCGCCGACGCGCAGTAGCCCGACTGCATGGCAGGGACTGCACGTGCAGGCGCGCGCCTGCGCACAACGAGCTTCCGGAGCCCGCAGAACGCGCCACAGCCGTGGCACGGGCCTTGCTCTAGGCTCCTCTCGTGATGCGGGAGACGACACGACGGTGAGGCGCGCAGCCCTGGCAGCGGCGCTGGCGCTCCTGGTGCTCGCGACACCCGTTCGGGCCGAAGACCTGGACGAGCGTGTGCCCGCCGCGCCGGGCGGCGTGCTCGAGGTGGACCTGGACCTGGGCGAGGGCCTGCGCCCGGACCCGGGCCTGCTGGAGATCCGCTCCCACGACACCGATGAGGTGCGCATCCTTGCGGAGGCCGACGGCTGGGGCGCCTACGGCGTGCGCTTCGACGTAGAGAACCACGGCGACGTGGTGCGCCTGTGGAGTCGGGTGGGCGGAACCGCGCCCTGGCTGTTCGGCGGTCCGCGCATCGAAGTCCGCATCTGGGTGCCTCGGCGCTTCTCGGTGGACGCGCGCACCAGCGCCGGCCCGATCCGCATCGAGAACGTGGAGGGCCGCGTGCGCGTGCGCAGCCAGGGCGCCATCGAGATCAGCGCGGTGCACGGCCCGGTCAAGCTCCGCACCCGCGACGGCGCGTTGCGCATCGCAGACGTGGCCGGCACGGTGGATGCGCGTACGGGTTCCGGAGAGATCGACGTGGGCTCCGTGGACGGCGACGTTGCGGCGAGCACCGGCGACGGCGAGGTCCACATGCGCCGCATCAGCGGGCGGATCCAGGCGCGCAGCGACGGGGGCCCCATCGACCTGGTGGACGTGACGGGCCCGGTCGACGCCAAGACCGAGAACGGCACGGTCTACGCCAGCTTCGTGGGCGACCCGGCCGGTTCCCTGGAGACCCAGCGCGGCGCGGTCGAGGTGGCCCTGCCGCTGACCGCCGCCACCCGGGTCGAGGCCCGGGCGACGCGCGGCAGCATCGACCTGGCCCAGGCTTTCGCGGCGGAGGGGCCGCTCCAGGACGCCAGCGTCAGCGTGCGCCTCAACGGCGGCGGCGCGCCCCTGCACTTGTACTCGGCCCGGGGCGGCGTGCGCGTGAGGCCCCGTTAGGAATGGATGCCATGAGGACGAACGGGAACGGATCCGGAGCGCGAACGGCGCGGGCGGCACTGGCGTTGGCGCTGGCGCTGGGCGGCGCGAGCGCGGCGCGGGCAGGCGACTTCCAGGAGACGCTTCCGGCGCAAGCCGAAGGCACGCTCCGGGTGGAGCTCGAGCGCGGCTCGGTCGAGGTGGAAGCCCACGCACGCCCCGAGGTTCGCGTGGACGCCCGCGCGGACGGCATGGAGTTCGAGCTGAACCGCAACGGCGACGCCTTCGAGCTGCAGGGCCGGGGCGGCGGCGGCTTCCTCAATCTCTTCGGCGGGGGACGTGTGCGCGTACGGGTGCGCGTGCCCAAGCGCTTCTCCGTGGACGTCCGCACCCAGGGCGGCTCCATCGACGTCGAGCGCCTGGAGGGCGCGGTGAGCGCGCGCACCCAGGGCGGCTCCATCGACGTCGAGGGCGCGCAGGGCCCGGTGCAGCTGGAGACCAGCGGCGGCTCGATTCGCGTGGAGGAGGTGCGCGGCGACGTGGAGATCCGCACCAGCGGCGGCAACATCGACGCCCGCAACGTGGACGGCGGAATCGAGGCCCGCACCAGCGGCGGCAACATCGAGCTGCGCGACGTGCGCGGCCCGCTGGACGCGCAGACCTCTGGTGGCTCGGTCCGTGCGCGCTTCACCCACGGCGCCCAGGGCAACCTGCGCACGTCGGGCGGCAACGTGGAAGTGGTGCTTCCGCGCGGCACCGGCGCCAGGCTCGACGCACGCACCAGCGGCGGCCGCATCGAGCTGGAGCCGTCGATCCCGGTGCAGGGGAGCCAGGGCCCGAGCCGGGTGGAGGCCGACATCAACGGCGGCGGCGCGCGCCTCGAGCTGCAGACCAGCGGCGGCAACATCCGCATCCGCCTGGACTGAGGCGGAGACTCAGCCCTCGGCCAGGACCCGCGCCACTTCGTCGCGGTCGAAACGCGGCAACGGCGCACCACCGCAGCTCACGCCGCTCCCCGCTTCCGCCTGCGCCACCACACGCGCGGCGAAGCCGCGCGTGGCCAGGCCATCGAGTGCGGCGGGCACGCGATCCGCGTCGAAGGCCGCCAGCAGTGCGCCCGAGGCGAGTGCACCCCAGGGATCGGCGCCGGCCGCCCGGCACAGCGTCCGCCCGGGCTCGAACCAGAGCACGGCCTCGGCGTCCACCCGCAGCGCCACGCCGGACGCGTCGGCGAGCTCGTAGAGCCCCGAAGAGAGCCCGCCTTCCGTCGGATCGTGGAGCGCCAGCGCGCCCAGCTCCGCGGCGGCCAGGGCCGCCTCCACCACCGAGATGCCGGGATCCTCCAGCGCAGCCGCCGCCAGGGCCCGCACCTCCTCCGCTACGCCCGCACCCGGCGCCTCGGCGACGAGCACCGCAGCCGCCTCTACCGGCGCAGGCCCCACCTGAACGATGCGATGGCCGGGCGCCGCGGCGCCGGTGGGAACGAAGCGCCCGTCGGCCGCAAAGCCCAGCATCTGGCCGACCACGACCGGCTGCACCACGGCGGAGGTCACCTCCGTGTGGCCGCCCACCAGCACGGCACCCACCGCGTCGAGCGCCCGTCGGGTCCCGGCGAGCAGCGCGCGCACGTCGTCTGCCTGCGTGCCCTCGGGCAACAAGACCACCGCCAGGAACCAGCGCGGGCGCACGCCCATGACCGCCACGTCGTTGGCATTGATCACTACGGAGTGGGCACCGACACCGGCACCTGTGAGGGTGATGGGGTCCGTGGCCGCAACCAGGACCCCGCCGCCCAGCTCGATGGCGCAGGCATCCTCGCCCACGGCCGGCCCCAGAAGAACCTCGGGCGCGCCGGCCGCCGCCTCATCCAGCAGCTCCCGCAACAACTCCGCAGGCAGCTTGCCCGTAAGAAGATCTTGCATTGAGGGACGTTCCTGCATAACTGCATTCGGTACCAGTCCTGAGCGGTAGGAGTGGCACTCCGTGCAGTTACGCAGGAACGTCCCCCTATGCAGGAGTGGCACTCCGTGCAGTTGCGCAGGAACGTCCCTCTATGCAGCTAGCGGTGGTCGGCTCCGCCTACGACGTAGCCCAGGGCGCGGAGCTGCTGGAGGCGCATCTCGTCCAGCTCGCGGTCATCGGGCGCGCCCTATTCCGGGGGCGGAGTTGCCAGGTGGGTCTCCGCCTGGCGGCGCAGCTGGGCGACCTCCTCGGGCCGTGCGCGAGCGAGGTTGTTCCGTTCGCCCGGATCGCTGGACAGGTCTTAGAGCTCTGCGGCTCGGGGTGCGTTCGGGCGATGGAACAGGCGCAGGTCGCCGCGAATCACTGAGACCAGAGGAGGCGCAGGTCGCCGCGAATCACTGAGACCAGAGGCAGCGGGCGCGCGTCCACCTGACCCCAGGTACGGTCCAGCTGGGCGTCGCTCGGCCGCTCCGGGGCAGGCTCCTCGCCTCGCGCCGCGGCCTGCATGAGGGGCACCAGCGAACGGCCCTGGGCACCGGGCAACGCCGGAAGTCCCAGTAGATCCAGCAGCGTGGGCCAGATGTCGACGTTCTCGACCCGCGACTCCACCACCAGCTCCTGCTTCAGCCGGAAGGGCAACCACAGCAGCAGCGGCGTCTGCGTGACCTCTCCGTACAGGTTGCGCGCGTGCCCTTCCCCGCCGTGCTCGTAGAACGCCTCGCCGTGGTCGGAAGCAAGCACCACGATGCTGCGCTCCAGCAGACCGAGCTCATCCGCCGCCGTGATCAGCCGACCCAGATTCCGGTCCGTCCAGTGGATCGCGTTGTCGTATGCGTCTTTGTAGTCGGTGCCGAAGTGTCCCGACTGCTCGTCGTACAGGTACTGATGCACATCCATGTAGTGCACGTAGAGGAATACGCGATCGTTGCGGTAGCTGCGCAGGAACTCGAGAGCGGCCTCGGTGGCGTCGTAGTCCGTTCCCAGCAGCGGATGCGCCGAGGGATTGCCGCGGCGAACCTCCAGCGCCGCGCGAGCGGGCTGCGGTCGGTAGTAGACGTCGAAACCCTGCGCGAAGCCGAAGTTGTTGGCGACCCAGCCGTTGCGCCAGATGCCGACGGTGCGAAAGCCGGCGTCGCTCAGGATCTCCGCCGGCAGGGTCGCCGCCTCGGGGATCGCATGCGAGTGCCGCAACACCCCGGTGCGCGCGGGGTAGGCCCCGAGCCAGAGCGACGCCATGGACGACTTGGTCCACGTCGACTGGCACTGCACGTCGGCGAAGCCCACCCCCGAAGCGGTCATCTGATCCAGAAACGGGCTGGTGTCGCGCTCGTACCCGTAGACGCCCAGGTGATCCGCCCGCAGCGTGTCCACCAGGATGAAGATCACGTTCAGGTCGTCGCGGTTGCGCAGCTCGGCCAGCGCGTCGATCGAGCGCTCCGGGCGCGAGGGCAGGCGGACGTCCACGGAGAGGACGAGCCCCGCCACCAGGGCCAACCCTCCCAGCACGAGCGACACCCCGGAGGGGCGGCGCGCTATGCTGGCCCTCCGGAGGGTGTGCGTAGCATGAGAGGTGGTCGCGGGGCGCTGCGCCGCATTCGGATCGCCGCGCTCGCCGTGGCGCTGGCCTGCGCACCGGACGTCGATGACCAGCTGGCCAAGGCTCAGCAGGCCAGCGAGGGCGGCCGCCCCCAGGAGGCGATCGCGCTGCTGCGGTCGGTGCTCGAGCGCGAGCCGGAGCACGAGGAAGCGAACTTCCGACTCGGCGCCGCCCTGGTCGCCGCAGGCGACTCCAGCCTGGCCATTCCGCGGCTGCGCCGCTCGCTGGAGTCCGAGAGCTACGGCGAGGAAGCGGGGGTGCTGCTGGCCGGCGCGTTCTTTGCCGGCCAGAACTTCGAGGAATCGGCCGCGGCCGCCGGCCGCGTGCTGGAAGGACAGCCCGATCACCAGGGAGCCCTGCGCCTGCGGGCCAACGCACGCCTGCGAATGGGGGATGCGGTCGGCTGCCTGGAAGACGCCGCGCTCCTGTCGAGGGCAACGCCCGCCGATCCCCAGTCCTTCATCCTGAGCGGAACCTGCCTGGCGGCCGCCGGACGCATGGACGAAGCGGAGCGCGCCTTCCTCCAAGCCCAGCAGGCAGTGCCCGAGGACGACACGCTGCTGCGCGGAAACGCCTGCGGCGCGCTGGCCAACTTCTACGAGGCTCACCTCAACGACGCCGTGCGCGCCGAGGACCGCTACGACGCGTGCCTGCTGACCGACCCGGCCCACGGAACGCTGCTCCAAGCGGCCGCCGCGTTCTACGAACGCGCAGGCAAGCCCGAGAAGTCCCGCGCCGCGTTGCGCCGCGCCATCGAAGCCGCCCCCGACGACCTGGGGCTACGCCGGGCGTGGACCATGCTGCGCGTGCGCGAAGGCGCCGCAGAGGAGGCGCTGACGGAGCTGGAGAGCGTCGCCCGCCGGCTGGACTCGGCGGCGGCCTGGTCCCTCCTCGCGAGCTTCTACAAGGAACGGGGCGACGCGGCCAGCGCAGCCGCGGCGCTGGAGAACGCGCTGGAACGGGCGCAGGGCAACACCGGCCCGGTGCGCTTCGCCCTGGCCGATTCGCTGGTCGACCTGGGTCGCATGGACGAGGCGCAGCGCCTGGCCGACACGGCGCAGCCGGAGGTGTACGCGCAGCTGATTCGCGGCCGAATCCTGCTGGTGCAGGGCGACGCCGCCGGCGCTCTGGAGGCCTTCGACCGCGGGCTCAGCGCCTGGCCCAACAACGCCGGCGCCCGCTACCTGGCGGGCCAGGCGGCGGAGCAGCAGGGCCTCTTGAAGCGCGCCCTCTCGGAGTACCGCGAATCCACCCGCGCGGAGCCCAGCGGCAGCGATGCGGCCCTCCAGGCCGCCCAGGTGGCGCTCGCGCTGGGCCAGCCGGACGAGGCGATCGCATTCGCCCGGCGGCACGCAACCCACCGCACCAGCCGGCTGGGGGAGGCGGTGGTGGTTTCCGCGCGAGCGCAACAGGCGAAGGGCCAGCCGGATACCGCCCGCAAGGGCCTGGCCCTGTGGATCGAGGGCGTCAGGCCCGATCCGCTGGTGGTGGCCACGCTCGCCGAGTTGGAGGCGCAAGCCGAGGGTGTCGACGCCGGCATCGCGCGCACCGGGGCCGCGGGGCTCGACCTGGGCGACCCCGCCAACGAGGTGGTGCTGCGCACGCGAGCTCAACTCCTGGTACGGGCCGGCCGCGCCGACCAGGCCCTGGCCGAGGTGGATGCCGCCCTGGCCCGGAACCCCCAGCAGGCAGAGCTGCACGATCTGCGCGCACGAATCCTGTCCGGACTGGGCCGTCGCGCCGAGGCCGAAGCGGCCCTGGCACGCGCCCTGGAGATCGACCCCGACTACGCGCCCGCACTGGCCGCCCGCGGCGAGCTTCTGGTCCTGTCGGGTCGGTTGGAAGAGGGCTTCGCGCTGATGGATCGCGCCAGCGCCTCGGGCTCCGCAGACATCGGATTCCGCGCCGCCCAGCTCGCCACCGCGCTGGGGCGCGACGAGGACGCCCGGCGCCGCCTCGAGGCCGTGCTGGCGCGATATCCGGATCACGCAGGAGCCGCCAACGACCTGGCGTGGGCGCTGCTCGATGACGGCGAGGATCCCGAGCGCGCGCTGGCGCTGGCGGAGGGCGCCGCCGCGCGGCTGCGCACAGCCCAGGTCCTCGACACCCTGGGGCGCGCCTACCTGGCGGCGGGAGAGAACGAGCAGGCGCTCTCGACGCTGAAGGAGGCGGCGCAAGCCTCACCCGACGAGCCGGGG
>CAMYOO010000309.1 GCA_947260035.1 uncultured delta proteobacterium | reverse complement strand
CTGCGCGCGCTGCGCCGCGGGCGCGTGGTGGGCATGCCGGTCGACCAGGACACTCCGCGCAAGGAGGGCATCTTCGTGCCCTTCTTCGGGCGCCCGGCGTGTACCCAGAGCGCACCCGCGCGCATCGCCATGAATACCGGCGCACCCGTGATTCCGGGCTTCCTCTTCCGCAGTGCGGACGGAGTCCGCCGTGTGGTCCGCTTCTACCCGCCCCTCGAGATGGTCCCGGCCGGTGACGATCGGGACGCCGCGGTCATCGAAAACGTGCGGCGCATGACCGTCGCGGTGGAGGAGGCCAAACGGACCGCCCCGGATCACTGGTACTGGGTGCACCGGCGCTGGCGGACGGCTCCCCAGCGCGGGGTCAACATCTACAAGCCCTCGAAAAGCCGCTAGAATCGCCCCTTCGCGCCCACCGAGGAGACCGCATGGCCTGGGAGCCCTCCCCCAAGCCCCCCGTGACGCTCGACGCCTCCCCGCTGGAGGAGATGTCCAAGAACGAGCGGATCAAGGCCGAGAGCCAGGGGCTCTTCCACGTCCTGGACCCGAAGCAGCCCCATACCTTCGGGGACGAGCTGAGCGCCATGGAGGTCGGCGAGGCCGAGACCATCGGCAACGTGGCCAAGGAGCTCTCGAAGTTCTTCGGGATCTACAAGCAGCAGATCCGCGGCGAGCGCGGCCGCAAGACCGGCGATCTGGTCTTCATGATCCGCATCAAGAACCCGGGCGGAGGGCTGCTGAGCCCCAAGCAGTGGGCCGCCCTGGACGACACCGCCGACGCCTACGCCGACAGCACCCTGCGCATCACCTCGCGTCAGGCGGTCCAGTACCACCGGGTCTTCGGCAAGAACCTGCGCGCCCTGGTCCGCCACCTGAATCAGGCCTACCTGGAGGGCGGCACCCTGGCGGCCTGCGGCGACGTCAACCGCAACGTCATGTGCTCGCCCATCGACGGGCTGGATCCGGAGTGCGACGTGCGCGGTGGCCAGCTGGCCCAGGCGCTGGCGGCGGAGCTGGCGCCCCGCACCGGCGCCTACCTGCAGATCTTCCTGTCCACCGAAGACGGGCAGAAGAACCTGACGCCCGAGGAGCCGATCTACGGCGCCACCTACCTGCCGCGCAAGTTCAAGATCGGCATCGCCCACCCCACCGACAACGCCGTGGACGTGCTGAGCCAGGACGTGGGGCTGGTCCCCGCCGATCCGGACGGCGTCGCGTGGGACCTCTATAGCGGCGGCGGCATGGGCCTGACCCACAACAATCCCGCCACGGCGGCCCTGCCCGGGCTCTACCTGGGACGCGTGCGGCGGCAGCAGGTGGTGGACGCGGTGCGCGGCATCGTGACGCTGCAGCGCAACCACGGGGACCGCAAGGACCGCAAGCTGGCCCGCTGGAAGTACACGATCCGCCGCCTGGGCCTGGAGCGCGTGCGCGCGGAGCTGGCCGATACGTTCGGCGTAGAGCTTTCGGATTCGGAGCCGGTTGCCCTCCCGCCCATGCAGCTTCACCTGGGCTGGAACGAGCAGCGGAGTGGCGGTGGCTGGTACGGCCTCTCCGTGGAGAACGGCCGCCTGCAGGGAGCGCAGCGCCGCGCGGTGCGCCGGGTGGTCGACGAGCTGGGCGCGTCGGTGTGCCTGACGCCGCAGCAGGATCTGCTGCTCTGCAACCTGGCCGATCGCGAGGGCGTCGAGTCGATCCTGGCCGAAGAGGGTGTCGCGTTGCCCGAAACCGTGTCACTGGTGCGGCGCAACGCCATGGCCTGCCCGGCCAAGCCTACCTGCGGCCTGGCCATGACCGACGCCGAGAGCATCCTGCCCCGCTACATCGACGCGGTGGAGGAGGCCGGCCTGGGCGACACGGACGTGGTCATCCGCATGACCGGCTGCCCGAACAACTGCGCGCGGCCGCCCACGGCCGAAGTCGGGATCTACGGCTACGGGAAGAACGACCACGTGGTCCTGGTCGGGGGCTCGCGCGAGGGCTCGCGGCTGGCGCACACCCTCTACCCACGCCTGGCCGGCGAGCAGATGGTTACCGCGCTGGTGGGCCTGTTCCGCGCCGTGAAGGAGCGCAACACCGAAGGGCTTCCCGTGGGCGAGTTCCTGCACCGGACCGCCCCGGAGCAGCTCCGCGCCTGGGTCGGGCTCGAGGTCGAGGTCTAGCGTGCCCGCCGCGAGGTCGAGGCCTGGGGTGCCCGCCGCGTCGCCGCTCTCTCGCGCGGACGCCGAGCGCCGGGTCGCCGCCGCGGTGGACGCCGGCGGTCTGGAGCGCGCCGAGGCGCTGTTGCTTGCGGCGGGCCTGGGCGACGCCGGAATCCGTGATGCGGTGCGCGAAGGCGCGCTGGAGAGCAAGCGGCGCGGCAAGGGCGACCTGGTCTCCTTCTCCCGCAACGTCTTCATCCCCCTCACCAACCTGTGCCGCGACCGCTGCACCTACTGCACCTTCGCCAAGCCGCCGGACTCGCCGGAGGCGCGCACCTACAGCCTGGAAGAGGTGGCCGAGGTAGTGCGCGGCGGGCTGGCCACCGGCTGCATCGAGGCGCTCTTCTGCCTGGGCGACAAGCCGGAGGTGTCCTACCGCGAGCACCGCGACTGGCTCGAGCAGCGCGGCTACCCCACCACGCCCCAGTACCTGGTCGAGGCCTGTCGCGTGGCCTTCGAGGGCGGGATGCTGCCGCACACCAACGCCGGGATCCTCTCGTCCGACGAGATGCAGGCGCTGCGGCCCTGGAACGCATCCATGGGGCTGATGCTGGAGAGTGTCAGCGAGCGGCTCTGCGCCAAGGGCGGCCCGCACTTCCACGCGCCGGACAAGAAGCCCGAAGCCAGGCTGCGCATGCATCGCGAGGCCGGCGAGCTGGGCATCCCCTTCACCAGCGGCATCCTGCTGGGAATCGGCGAGACCGACGAGGAGCGCGTGGACACGCTCTTCGCCATCCGCGAGCTGGATGAAGAGTATGGCCACATCCAAGAGTGCATCGTGCAGCCCTTCCATCCCAAGCCGGGCACCGGTATGCGCGCGGAGACGCCCCTGGACGACGCCCGGGTGGCGGGCTGGGTGGCCCTGACCCGGCTCGTGCTCGGACCCCAGCGCAACGTGCAGGCGCCGCCCAACCTGGCGCCCCACGTGCTGGAGCTGCTGCTCGACTCGGGTCTCAATGACTGGGGCGGCGTGTCGCCGGTGACCTTGGACTTCATCAACCCCGAGGCGCCGTGGCCTACGCTGGTGGAGCTGCGCCGCCGCACCGAAGCCGCGGGCCAGCGGCTGGTGGAGCGGCTGCCGGTCTACCCCGAGGATCTGCTCGGGCGCCCCGAGCGCTTCGACCCGGCCGTGCGCCGGGCGGCGCTGCAGCGAGTCGACGAAGCCGGTTGGGTGCGCCCGCATCAGGAGGCTGCGGCATGAGTCTGGAGCGACTTCTCGCGGACGTGTCCGGCGACGTGGCCGGGATCCTGGACCGCGCCCTGGACGGCGCCGAGCTCTCCATAGACGAGGCGGAGCGCCTGCTGCGGGTCGAAGGCGCCGACTTCCACGCACTGGTGCGCGCTGCCGACCTGGCCCGGGCCGAAGACAAGGGCGACGACGTCAGCTTCGTCGTCTGCCGCAACATGAACTTCACCAACGTCTGCTACGTGGGCTGCTCGTTCTGCGGCTTCGCGCGTCACAAGGATGATGCAGAGGCCTACGACCATCCCATGGAGACGCTGCTGGAGAAGGCTCGCGACGCGGTCGCCCGCGGCGCCAGCGAGTTCTGCATCCAGGGCGGTATCCATCCCAACAAGGACCACACCCACTACCGCGAGATCCTGGAGACGCTGAAGGCGGCCTTCCCGCAGGTGGACATCCACGCCTTCTCGCCCGAGGAGATCGACTTCGGGCACCGCAAGAGCGGTATGGAGCTGGCGGACTATCTGCTCTGGCTGAAGGAAGCGGGCCTGGGCACGATCCCGGGCACCGCCGCCGAGATCCTGGACGACGAG
>CAMYOO010000308.1 GCA_947260035.1 uncultured delta proteobacterium | reverse complement strand
CCGGCTAGGCGCTCGCGGCCTGCAGCTCGAGCGCGATCCGTGTCCCTGTCCGTGATCAGGATCCATCCTCCGCGGTCTCGAGCCTCAGGCGGGGACTCCTGTCTGTTGTCAAAACCCATTCGCCGGGCTCTGGGCCGTCAGGCGACGGGTGCATCGGGGGGCAAGCCGCCACGCGCCATGCGTACCGATGGTGAAGGCCGCCGACCCGAGGGTGGGCGACAACCCTGACCGTCGTTGCGGGCCGGGCCTCCGTCGGCCGTCCATGGGGTGAAGCCCCCAGGCTCGTGTGGATCCGCTCAGCGTTGTAGTAGGCCACGTAGTCGGCCAGAAGCCGCCTGAGGTGACGTTCGCCGAAGACGATGACGTGATCCAGAAGCCCACGGCGACAGGTTCCCACCCATCGCTCGGCGAACGGGTTTTGCCAGGGACTGCGGTACGCCGTGCGTATGGGTTCGCAACCCAGGTTTCGGATCGCGGTTGTGACGTCGGTGGAGAAGATCGAGTCGCGGTCGTAGACGAGGAAGGGAAGGGCGGTGTCCGAGTGGAATGCCTTCCGCAGCTGTTGGATCGCCCAGCGGGCCGTGGGATTCGTCGTGACGTTGAAGTGGATCAGCCATCGGCGGTCATGGTCGAGGACGAACCAGACGTACAACAGCCGGAAGCTCACCGTGGGGACGACGAAGAAGTCCGTGGCCGCGATGGCAGCCTTGTGATTCCGTAGGAACGTCAGCCAGTTCTGGCGCCGCATCGGATCCGGTGGCCGCTTCGGGAGGTAGCGCGAGACGGTCGCAAGGCTGACTTCGATGCCGGACTTCGCGAGTTCGGCGTGGATCTTTCGCGCACCCCACGGATTCTCGAGCGCCATGCGCCGGATGAGCTGTCGAAACTTCTTCGGAATGCGCGGCCGGCCGGGTCGCCGCTTGGAGCGGAACCGCCAGTAGAGGCGAAAGCCCTTCCGGTGCCAACGGGTGACCGTCTCGGGCTGGACCACGACCAAGGCGTCCCTCCAGCGAGGCCAGCTTCGACGCAGCACGACCCAGAAGGCTCGATCCAGGGGGGTGAGCCTGGGGCGCCGGCGAGCGTGCGCGTAGACCGCGAGCTGCTGGCGGAGGGAGAGCTCGACGAGCGCCTGCGCACTCTGGCTGCGGAAGCCGGCTCGGAGCGAATGGAGCAGGGCGATCGCCAAAGAGAGCAGGAGCATCACGTCGGCGGCGAGCCTGCGTGATCCCGTGGTCAGACACAACGCTGTCGAGTCTCGCGGGCCCTGCGGTACGCTGGCGGGCCGGAGTCCGCAGCTAAGGGGCGAGGACCGAGTGGTGAGAACACACAAGCGCCACCTCCTACTGCAGAAGCGCAAGAACGGAGTTCGCCCATCGAACAGCCAGCGTCTCCACATCCTGCACGTGCACCCGATCCGGCTTCAGTTCAAGGTCATCGGTCCACGGGCCCAGCCACACATTCGGGTGAGCCGCCGCCACGTCGGCAATGGCTTCATTGATCGGAACGAACCCAGGCCGCGTCTCTACGATGCGGGCGACGATCATCGGAGCCCCGTAATCGGCTAGTACCGCATCAGCCAGCTCCATGAGCGCAGAGGCGTAGAGCGCGCGGGCAGTTTCGGGCGCTACTCCGGCGTTTTGCATCTCGGCACCGTCGCACTCGCCCTGGTGGTAGAGCCACGCACGCAGAGGGGGCTTCCCAGCGTCTCCCATGCAAGCAGCGCGCGTTCATAGCGCCGCCCCTCGTCGGGGTTCCAGTAGAGGGATTGAGTTCGATGCGTCCACTCCAGGAGACAGGTACTCCCCCTGGCGGCAGTGATCAGCTTGGGGAACTGCTCCGGGGGTAGCGCCCGCGCGAAACCCGGCCAGGGGCTGGAATCCCCCGGCGACTGGAAGACATCAGGGTCCATGATGGGCGCAAAGGATGAACCATCGCGCACCCGGTACACCCAGCCATGCGCCCAGGCACTCGGCGGATTACTGCTGCGCCCTACGGCATTCGATTGGCCCGCGATCAAACAGGTGCTTCCGCATGGCCTGATCCCCTTCCCAGCCTCACCCTCCGCTCCTTCTTACACCGAATGGAGTGAAGCGACTCACAACGGAGCACAGCCCGGCCTGGTGGGGGTATGTCGATGGTCACAGAGAGGCCCGATAGGGCCAGAAAACAGCGTATCGGGTCGTTGGGAGCGGCCTGTTATACCTACGCTTGAGTTTCGCCAGGACGCGTCTTGGGAGTCGCATTGACGAGAAGCACCGCCAACGTGCTAGCTCCGCTCTTCTGCTGGCGCGCGCTGGCGTGGCGGTGCCATGGGTCCGGCAGCCCGGCGCAGGCGGGCGGCACGAAGCAGCAGCGTCCCCCGCGCCAGGGCGCTGTACTTCCCGGCAGGCTGCCCGCGCTGCGCCGACCTTCCGGAACCGCCACTTGTGGCTTGCTGGACCGTGCCTATCGCAGCCCTCGGAGCGCTGCGCCGCTACCCCGGGGGCGCGTGCGCGTCGGGCGATCCGCTCGCGCTGGGCACGAAGCGTAATCCCCGTCACAGAGCGCTCGGGCCCAGCGGGTCGATGAGCTGGGAACCACCTGGAGGACCCGTGGCCTTGGCTCGAGCTTGCCTGACCGCGCAGAACCCTCTCGAGGCATTCGCAGCCCTGGACCGAACGCTCGACGCGATGGGCTATCCCGTCGCCCGCATCCAGAACGCTGCCGGGCGTCGTGCCCTGATGGTGGATCGGGGTGGAGCGCGCCGCGCGGCGGTGATCCCCGTGGACGGCGGCGAGCACGATCTTCGCAGCGAGCTGCGCGACCTCGCGCCGAACCGCCCCCTGACGATGCTCGCCTACGGCGGCCGGCCCGATGCAGCGGCCCATCGCCGGCTCAGCCAGGCCGGGGTCGAGCTTGGGCTCTTCGAGCCGCTCGATGCCAACGTCCTGCGCTTCCAGATCAACCGCGCGCTCGCCCCGGCTACGGCTCCCACGAGATCCGCCGTCCGCGCCCCCCTGGCTCTCGAGGTGGACGTGCGCTGCCGGCTGCGAACGCGCCGGGAGCGCCTCTACACCCTCTCGTCGGTCGGGGCCTTCCTGCTGAGCGATGAGCCCCTGGCTCCGGGCCGGCGCGTCTCGCTGCGCGTACCCGTGGGCATGCTGCGCCCCGAAGCCCGGGGACGCGTCGTCCTCGCAAAGCGGCCCGGCGACACCTCCCTTCCCGAGCTGCCGGCGGGCATGGCCATCTCGTTTCGCCCCCTCGACGGACCCTCGGCAGCCGTCATCGACCACCTGGTCGCCGAGCAGCTCGCCGCGCTCGCCATCCGCCCCCACCACGTCCGCGGCTGAGACGGGGAGCCGGCTCGCGATGTCGTGATTCGCGGATGTGGCCGGGACCGGGATGGAGCCCTCCGGAACGGGCTCCAGGGCAGAGTCGCCGCCAGCCTGACGTGCCGCTGGCCGACCCCCGGTATTCTGAGCAGCCCGCGCTTGCCCCCGAAGTAGTGGTGGACCTGGTCGTGATTCACGCCTGCCTGTGCCGACAGCTGGCGGGTCGAGAGGGCCCGCGGCCCTACGTCGGCGAGGCCGTCGCAGGCGGCCTCGAGGAGCGCCGCCTTCAGCGAATCGCCGCCCCGTCCCGGGGACTTGCCGGATGCCTGCATCGCGGATAATCAAGCCATCTGACTGGATCAGGGCAGCCCACGGATCGCGAAGCCGGGAGTCGCGCCGTCCCAGCAAGGAGAACCCATGGCCCTCCACCGCCTGCTCGAGATGGAGATCGGCGTGCCCGATCCCGCCCGGCTCGACGACTTCTACCGCGAGATCGGCTTCACCGGTGGCCGCGGCAGCTGGGGCGCCGCCGACCAGCCCGGACAGATCAAGGTCGTTGAGGCGCCGTACCGCCAGCTGCGGAGCGTTCGTCTCGGTTGCGAGGACGAGGCCGACCTGGCCGCGACCGCCGCGCGCCTGGACGGCCTGGGCGTCAAGTACCAGGGCGGG
>CAMYOO010000307.1 GCA_947260035.1 uncultured delta proteobacterium | reverse complement strand
CCGAGCCCGAGGAAGTGGCCAACGTGATGATCTTCCTGGCCAGCGACCTGTCCAGCTACATGACCGGCGAGACCCTGTCGGTCAGCAGCCAGCGCGCCTAGGCCAGGCCCCGGCCCGAATCCGGGAAGTGGGGACCCGAGGCACCCGGCCCTTGCGTGGGCTCGATCCGGTTGGGATGGGTGAGTGGACGCTCGGCGCCGGCGTTTCGCCTCAGCGGCCGCGGCCATCGCGGTGGTCCGCCGGCGCTTCGCGCCGGGGAGTCGTCTGCACCTCAGGCCCGGGCTGGAATCTCGTCCAGACCGATCAGCCCGTGCCGTCGCCAGCCCTTCCGCAGTAGCCAGGTATGCGCCCCAGCGACGGCCGGCGCATCGCGGGCGGGCCCGATCGGCCTTCGCCACCCCTCGAACCAGCGCCCCGATGTAGCGGGATCGACCATCATCCCCCTCCCCACCTTCCTGGCCGCGCGCAGGGCATGGCGCCGCGCGTTCAACAGCACGTACGCCAGGGCGTTGCGCACTTCGCGAGGCGTCTTCAGCACCCGAGCGTGATAGCGATCCGCCAGCACCGGCCCGTTCCGTGAGAACACCCGGTTGACCGCCCGCGCCAGCCGGGCCCCCACCGACTTCATCCCGCGTCCCAATGCGTCGGGCCCCGGGGCCTCCACCAGCATGTGCACGTGGTTGCCCTGGATCGAGTACTGGACCACGCGGCATCCCGGGCGCGGGCGGATCTGGCGTAGCGAGCGTTCGAACTCACACACGAAGCGCACCGACCGCAGCGACGGTACATCCTCGCGAACCCGTCGGCCTCGAACCCGTGGACGATGGGATCTGGAGCATCGTCTACTACAGGACGCTGCTCGGGAGAATCGACGAACGCACTGGCTAGATCACCGGTGCCACGGTGTAAACCATGTACCCGGACTTTCGTAAACCATCAGCCAGACCGTTCAGCCGATCCGGCTGGAGACGAACGAAACTCTCCGGCTACGCGCTACATGCCTCCGCGGACACCAACAAGGAACCAAGAGAGGCCGGGATCCCTTCCCATCCCAACCAAACGGCGGTTCGTTCGGCTGCCGGGACCGCGAATCGGCTGAAGGCCAGTTGCTCTTCCGGCCATGGGGCGA
The DNA here is from genome assembly GCA_947260035.1 of uncultured delta proteobacterium. Lineage (GTDB taxonomy): Bacteria > Myxococcota_A > UBA9160 > UBA9160 > JAFDET01 > JAFDET01. The sequence goes on along the minus strand of CAMYOO010000307.1, from coordinate 2,881 downwards.
AGGGCGCATGGTGAGGCGATCTTGGACGGTGGCGTGTGACGTTTGGTCGGATGAGGACTCGCGTCGGGCCTAGAAGTAGAAGTTCCAGAACAGGCCGGCGTCGAACCAGGTCTCGTGGAAGTCGCGCTGGCCGGTGACGCGGAAGCCCAGGGCCTGGCTGCGGCCCACGCGGATGCGCTGCTCCAGACCCAGCTCCAGGGCCGTGCGCGTGTCGCCCGCGAAGTAGCGGGTGGCCCGGGCGAACAGATGCCCGCGCCAGCGGTCGTTCTCGTTGCCGAAGAGCAGCCCAGCGCTGGTGCCGGCGCCCAGTGCCCAGTCGTCGTCGAGCTTCCCCGACACGTCGAAGGTCGCATCCAGAAAGAGGTAGGCGAGGGCGCCGCCCCAGGGCCGCACGGAAACCCCGGCGCCGCCGGCGCTGCGCCAGAGCTTGCCGTCGCGCAGGTCGTCGCCCACGGACGGCATGCGCTTCGTGGTGAGGCCGGTGCGGAACTTCCACGAGACCGGATCGAAGAGCTCGTCGCGCGGTGCCAGCGAGACGATGTCGATCAGCGTGGCCTCGTGCAGCTTCAGCTCCGACTCGTCGGGAAAGAAGCGCACGGCCACGTCCAGGAAGTCGATCTGGGCGCCTTCCAGGAAGCCGCCCTGGGGATCCAGCAGGTCGTGGAAGGCCGGGCGCAGGCGCAGCTCCACGTACTCGCGCTCGTCGTGCCAGCCGCCTTCGATGCGCAGGCGGGCACTGCCGTGACCGCGGTCCGGGCTCACGGCGGGCCGGGTGGGCTCGTCGCCCGGGTCGCCCTTGACCGGCACCTGTGCACGGGCGCGCAGGATCGCGAGGGCGCGCCGTCGTTCTTCGACGTTGCCCTTCTCGCCCTCGTAGGCGAGCCGGTCGTGGGCCAGGGCCAGGACCGCCGCGCGGGTCTCGTCGTCGAGCGCCGTCAGGCGGGGGTCGTCCGGCTTCGCTTCGCCTTCGCTGATCGCCCGCGCGAGGCTGCGCTGCTCCGAGGAGAGCGACTCCGCCAGCTGGCGGATCCGCGTTACGGCGGAAGGGCGCCAGTGGACTTCTCTGGCAACGCCGGCCTGATCCACGATGCTGCGCACCGTGTCCACGGGGATCACCCAGGGCCCGATGCGCGCGGTGAGCTCCAGCGACGGCCGCGCGGCTTCCAGCAGACCCAGCAGCTGGTAGGAGCAGTTCTCGCTGAAGAAGAAGTACTGAAAGGCGACCTCCCGCAGCTCCCAGAGGTGCATCAACAGCCGGTCCACCTCTTCGGGGCTGAAGTCGAGCCCGTACTCCCACAGGTCGCGGCTCTCCCACTGGTTGTACTGGTTGATCTTGTCGTAGTAGGGCACCAGGGAGAAGAAGCCGGGGTAGCCGCCGGCGACGCCCCGGACCACGTAGAGGGCGCCGGGGTTCGCGCCGGTCTGGCCGGCAAAGTTGACGGCGTAGGCCAGCAGGTCGCGCCGCCGCTCTTCCTCGCCGGGGGGGAGCTGGTCGAGGCGAACCAGCGTGTGGCCGAACATGGACGAGGGGTTGTTCATGAACGCTTCGGCGAAGATCAGGGTGACGCCCACGGCGCCGAGGCCCTCGCGCCAGGCGTCCAGGTGCGGGCAGTCGCGCCAGGGAAGGCGCGCACGGTCGAAGCCCAGCTCCCGATCCAGGAAGGCCCGGCGCGCCGGGTAGGCGCACTGGGGGTGGTCGCCCAGCCGGAGCGTGACGTCCCCGGGCTGGAAGAAGGCGGCCAGGGTCGCCTCCAGCTCCGCCTGCGGATCGGTCTTGCCGTCCTGGGCCAGGAAGAACTCGGGCGAGTCGGCAACGCTGGTGACGCCGGGCAGCGCCAAGGGAACCAGGGGAATCTGGTTGCGCTCGTAGTGGAGCAGGATGCTCCACTCGCGACTCCGGGCGAGGTCCCGCTCGCGGGCGGACGCGATCAGCTCGTCCAGATACGCGGGATCGGCGCGACCGGAAGGCGCTGCCGCGGCCGCGTCGGCGGCCGGAAGCGCCAGAACCAGGAAGGCGAAGAGAACGCGCGGGGCGGGCCCGAGTCTGTGGGCCCGCCCCACGTGTGGGTCTCCGCTCAGCTCTGGGCGTACCGGGCGAGCTTCGCGTCCCCGGCCATGGCGGCGTCGAGGTTGGCCAGCATCTCGCCGGACGTCACGTCGTCGGACGAGAAGATCTTGCCGAAGCGAGCCTGCGTCAGCCGGTAGAACGAGGCGCGATCCGGCTCCTCGATGCCCATCAGGTCGGCGAGCGTCGTGAGTGCCTCGCCCTCGCCCACGGCCATGTCCCGGGCCAGGCGGTCCAGGTTCGCGCCGGCGAACATGTTCAGGCGGTGCTCCACCTTGATCACCTGATTGCCCTGGCAGCCGTTGGTGTTGCTGCTCATGCCGAAGGTGTTGTTCCCGAAGGTCCCGTTGGTGGTGGCTCCGAGAACCTGGTACGGGAGCGTGTCCTTGCCTTCCCAGATCATCGTGCCCCAGCCGCAACCGATGTTGTTGTCTGCGCGTGCCACACCCGGAAGCCCCGCGGCTACCGTCACTGCCAGCGCAAGCGCGAATCCTACTGCTCTCATGCTCAAACCCCTCCGAAGGACGGAACGTCCCAACCGGAGCGTATGGGAACCCCCGATGGGTCGTCAAGGAAATCCTCGGCGACGGGGCGGGGTATCAGGCGGGGACGTAGCGGCTGATGGTGTCCACGACGCAGGCCGGGCGGTCGCTGCCCTCCACCTCGACCGTGACGCGAATGACCGCCTGGACGGCGCCGCCCTTCACCTCCTCGGCCTCCACCAGCTCCGCCGAGCCGCGGATCCGCGAGCCCACCGGCACCGGGGCCGGGAAGCGCAGCTTGTTGGAGCCGTAGTTCACGCCCATGGAGATGCCG
>CAMYOO010000306.1 GCA_947260035.1 uncultured delta proteobacterium | reverse complement strand
CGAGACCGGCTACGCCATGGGCCACACGCGGAACCTCGGGCGCCGCATCTTCGGCCTGCTGGGACGCATCTCGGGCGTGGAGGTCAGCGATCCCACCTCCGGCTTCCAGGCTCTCAACCGCCGCACCCTGGAGCTCTACACCGAGAGCTTCTTCCCCCACGACTATCCGGACGTGGACGTGCTGGTGACGGCGGCACGGCGCGGGATCCGGATCCGGGAGATCCCCGTTCGCATGCTCGCGAGCCCCCGGGCATCGACCCTGCACGGCGGCACCCGGACCCTCTACTACGTCTACAAGATGCTGCTCTCGTTGTGGGCGGCCTCGGGGAGCACGAAGGAGCGATCATGAACGAACAGGAACGCCTCGCCGAGCTGCGCAGCCTGATGCAGGCTGCACCCGACTCGGCCAGCGTCCAACTCGTGGCCCTGCTGTTCGCGGGTGCGCTGATGGGCGTCGTGCTCTGGCTGGTGCGACGCCGCACCCTGCGGGCCGAGTACACGCCCATCTGGATGGGCGTCGCCTTCGCAATCCTGATCGCGTCCCTGGACCTGGACATCCTGCGGCTGGTAGCCCGGGCGATCGGCGCATGGAGCATCAGCTCGACGCTGTTCTTGCTGGGAGAGCTCTTCCTGCTCGGCATCTGCCTGAACTACGCCGTGCGCATCTCCCAGGCGGGTGCCAAGATCACCGAGCTGGCCCAGGAGGTGGCGCTGCTGAGGCGCCGGCTGTATGAGGTCGACGGCTCGAGCTAGCGGCCCGAGTAAGGGCGCGAGACGGAGACCTTGACCTCGCTCCCCGCGCTCAAGCGCGCGGCCGGACCCTCCAACGCATTGGCGACGGCGGCCTCCTCGGGCGACCAGACGTTCCCGGACCGCGCCAGGATGTCGCTCAAGCGTTCGCCTCCCGTGGCCGTGACGACCCGCAGGCGGCTCTCGCGGATCCTTCCGCGGTCCGCGGACGAGAGCGGCGCGAAGCTGCCCACAACCGCTTCGCAGGCCGGACCGAGCTGCGGCCACTGGTCGTCCGGCGCCACACAGGCGATGCGGTACACCGTCCCGCGCTGAGCGATCCAGGCCAGCAGGTACGTCATGCCCTTGTTCCGCGTCTCGAAGCGCGTCGTGGCCAGGCCGTTGACGTGCTTGACCTGAAGCTTGGGCAGGAGCTTCTCGTCGATCCCATCGGCCTTTGGCCCTTCGCGCGGGTCCTTGCCCTCGGCCACCTGCTGAAGCACGGCAAACACCTTCTGGTCGGAGTCGGGCTTGAGGCCCACGACGAAGCTCGGCTGATTGCTGGTCTTCCAGCCGTGAGGGAAGTCCATGGAGAAGCCCAGCACCGGGTGCACGAAGCGATTGTCCAGGAAGACGCCGGCAGCGGGGTTCTCGCCCAGCATCAGGCCGTCCACGCGGCGCAGCATGCCCGCGCGTCCCTGAGCCACCGGCGCGGCGCTCGCGAGCGGGAGCCCGGCCGCATACTTCCGAGCTTCCACGACGCGCTCCGCGGTCGCAGGATGCGAATCGAAGAAGCGGGTCCCGCGGCTCTCCCCTCGCACCAGCTCCTCTTCGCGCTGGAGCGTCGCCAGGAAGCGGGCCAGGGCCGCCGGGTCGTAGCCGGCCTTCGCGGCCAGGTCCATTCCGATGCGATCCGCCTGCTTCTCCTGCCCGCGGCTGTGGGAGGCCAGAACCAGCCCCCCGGCCAGGGCGCCCGGCGCGGCCACGACGGCGCCCAGGGTCTTGCTCACGCTCCCCACGATGGCAGCGGGAATGCCCACGAGGATTGCGAAGGGCGCGGTTGCGCTGACCCGTTGCACCTGGTGGCGTGCGGCGATGTGTCCGATCTCGTGGCCGATCACGCCGGCCAGCTCGTCCTCACTGTTGGCCAGCGCCAAGAGACCCCGCGACACGTAGACCGGCCCACCCGGCAGCGCGAAGGCATTGGGCTCCGGCGTGTCCACCACGTCGAAGGTGTAGATAACGTCGGTGCGGGGCGAGTAGGCCGCCAGGTTCTTGCCGATGCGCTGGACGTAGCTGCGCGCGGACCGGAGGTCGGCGAAGCCCATCTGCGTCTCGACCTTCTTGGCCTCCTCGCGACCGATCTTGACCTCCTCCTCGGTCGAGATCAGCACCATTTCCGGACGTCCGCTCACCGGGTTGCGCGAACACCCGGCCAGTACGCTGAGCGCGAGCGCAGCCGCGAGCACGGCGCGCCCGGCGCCGGCGACAGGTGTTCGCTTCGTCACGTTCCCTCCTGGAGTTCCGGGTGCGGAGCCTAGCCCGCATCGCCCATCGAGGCGCTACTGCGGCAGTGCGTCGAGGGGAACCCGTTCCAGGCGGAATGCGGGTCGATGGCCGTCGGCATTGCGCGGCGCCAGATACTCCCACACCACCTCTCCGCTGAGGGTGACCTCGAACCCGCGCCCCGCATTGGGCTCGGCGATGAGGGTGTTGCCGTTGGCGAGGCGCTGCACCGTGCCCCCGGTGCCCGTGTAGAAGTCGGTCGGGTTCTGGGCGCGATACTCCCAGACGATGCGATCCGTGCTCGGATCCACTTCGACGATCCGGGAAGCGTCGGCTCCGGTCTGGTTGTCGAAGATCAGTACGTTTCCGTCCTCCAGCACGCTGGCGTCGTGGGGCCGGCGAAGCTGGCCGCGGCCCCAGCTCCAGAGCAGCTCTCCGCTGCGCCAGTCGAAGAGCACGACGGCGTCCTGATGGCGCAGGGTGGCCAGGACGGCGCCCGGCGCGAAGCGCGGGTCGGCGCCGGGCGCCCGGGGCGCCTCGATCCAGTCCAGGGAGTTGGCGTGGAAGAGATCCAGGGGTCTGCCTTCCTTCTCCTCGATGCCGGCGGTCACCACGGGCAGCCGCTGCGGATGGGATGCCAGCACGTTCAGCAGGGAACGCTCCTCCAGCAGCGCCCCTTCGGGAGAGAGCAGCGCCACGCCCTTGTCCAAGAGCGGTCCCGGATGGATCTCGGGCACCTCCACACGCCGGCTGGTCAGCGTGGCCAGGCGTCCGTCGCTCAGGATGCGAACGTCGATCACCGCCGCACGCCAGGACCGCCAGGAGCAACGCGCCGGCGCCGAGCCGAGCGGGGATTCGTTTGCGCATGAGCAGGCCGGCTCGGGGAGATGGGGGAGTGGTGGTGACCCAGGCAGGATTCGAACCTGCGACTTCCAGCTTCGGAGGCTGGCGCTCTATCCAGCTGAGCTACTGGGCCAACGGGGAGTACTGGTGGGGCGTACTGGACTCGAACCAGTGACCTCCGCGGTGTGAACACGGCGCTCTAGCCAGCTGAGCTAACGCCCCGACAAGCCTTGATTTAGGGGACCCCGGCGCGAGTTGCAAGCGAGCCGGAAGAGCCGCTCCCTAGCGCTCCGGACCGGCCTCCAGCGCTGCCGCCACGAAGTCCACGAACAGCGGGTGGGGCTCGAACGGGCGGCTCTTGAACTCCGGGTGGTACTGGCAGGCCACGAACCAGGGGTGGTCCTCCAGCTCGACCACCTCGACCAGACGACCGTCGGGCGAGGTGCCGGAGAAGACCAGGCCCGCGCGGGCCAGCGCGTCCCGGTAATCCGGGTTGAACTCGTAGCGGTGTCGATGGCGCTCCGAGATCTCGCGCTGGCCGTAGGCCGCAAAAGCCTTGGTGCCCTCGCGCAGCACGCAGGGCCAGGCGCCCAGCCGCATGGTGGCCCCCTTCTCCGTCACGGAGCGCTGCTCGGGCAGCAGGTCGATCACCGCGTGGGGCGTCGCCTCGTCGATCTCGCGGGAGTTGGCTCCCCCCAGGCCGGCGACGTGACGCGCAAACTCGATCACCCCGAGCTGCATCCCGTAGCAGATGCCCAGGTAGGGAACGCGATTCTCCCGGGCCCAGCGCACGGCCGCGATCTTGCCCTCGGCGCCGCGGCCGCCGAAGCCGTGGGGCACCAACACGCCGCTGGCCGAGGCCAGCACCTGCGGGTCGGTCAGCTTCTCCGAATCCACGTACTCGATGTGCACGCGCGCCTTGTGCGCGATCCC
>CAMYOO010000305.1 GCA_947260035.1 uncultured delta proteobacterium | reverse complement strand
AGGTAGTGGCGCGCGGCGGGCCCTTCCCAGTCGTCGAACTCGCCTCGGCGCACCGCCCGGATCACCAGCCCCAGCAGCAGCGCTGCCAGCAGCAGCGTCACCGGGATGGTCAGCGCCAGCGAGCTCACGCCGAAGGCTTCCAGCGCAGCAGGCGCACCGAGTTGCCCGTCACCACCAGGGACGACAGGCTCATGGCGGCGGCTGCGCCCAGGGGTCCCAGGATCCCGCTCATGGCCAGCGGGACCGCGATCACGTTGTAGCCGACGGCGAAGGTCAGGTTCTCGCGGATGCGGCGCAATGTGGTGCGCGACAGGCCCACGGCATCGCCCAGGGCGCCCAGCCGGGGAGCGCGCACCACCACCTCGGCTGCGTGCATGGCCACGTCCGCACCGCGCGCCATGGCCAGCCCCAGATCGGCCGCCGCAAGAGCGGCCGCATCGTTGACGCCGTCGCCGGCCACGATCACGCGGTGCCCGTCCTGCTGTAGACGTTGCACGAAGGCCACCTTGTCCTCGGGCGTCGCCTCGGCCCGGAAGGCGGCGATGCCGCTGCGACGCGCCGCGTACTCCACGGCATGCCGGTGATCCCCGGAGACCACGATCGTCTCGAGCCCCAGCTCCTGCAGGGCCCGGCTGGCGGCCGCCGCATCCGCGCGCAGCGGGTCGTCCAGCGCAACACAGCCCAGCGCGCGGCCTTCGCGGGCCACGAACGCGAGGCTCGCACCGCTGCGCGCCAGGCGATCCGCTTCGGCCTGCAGCTCCTCCGGCACGCTCACGCCGGCCTCGTCCAGAAGCGAACGCGAGCCCACGCGCAGCGTGCCGGCCAGCACGCCGCGGCCGGGGACGATCTCGGGGGGTGCCGGCGGAGCCGGCGCGCGGAGGCCACGCTCCCCGGCTATCGCGCGCAATGCCTCGGCCACCGGATGCACGGACGCGCCCTCCGCCGATACGGCGCAGGTGATGACATCGTCTTCCGTGGAGCCCGGCGCGGCCAATACGGCTCGCACCGCCAGACGCCCCTCGGACAAGGTGCCCGTCTTGTCCAGCACCACGGTATCCGCCGCGGCGCAGCGCTCGAAGGCCTCACCGCTCTTGAACAGGAGCCCCGCCGCCGCTGCCCGGCCCAGAGCCGCGGTCACGGCCGCCGGCGTCGCGAGTCCCAACGCGCACGGGCACGCCACGATCAGCACCGCCGTCGCGGCCAGCGCCGAATCCAGCGCGCCGTGGCCCGTGACCAGCCATCCGATGGCGGTTCCCGCCGCGGCCAGCAGGACCGTCGGCGCAAAGACCCGCGCCACGCGATCGACGGTCCGCTGCACCCGCGGCCGTTGGGCCTCCGCCCGCTCCAGCAGGGCCGCCAGGCGGGCCAGCGTCCCCTCTCCGACCCGGGCGCTGATCTCGATCTCCACCTCGGTCGCCACATTTCGACTGCCGCCGGTGACCGCGTCGCCCACCTCGCGCAGCAGCGGAAGCGATTCGCCCGTGAGCAGCGACTCGTCCACTTCGGTGCAACCAGCGAGCACCACGCCGTCGGCCGGGAACGCGCTCCCGGGCGGGACGACCACGCGATCCCCGGGCTCCAGGGTCGCGACGGGCACCTCTTCCAGGCCCGCCGCGCCGCGCCGCAGCGCGGTCTCGGGCGCCAAGGTCGCCAGACGTTCCACGGCGCCCGCCGCGCGGGCGCGCGCACCGCGCTCCAGGGTTCTACCCAACAGCACCAGGAAGACGATCATCGCGGCCGAGTCCACGAAGACATGCGGCGCGTCGCTCCAGGTGCCGATCGCGCCGGCCACGAAGGCCGTTCCGATGCCCAGGGAGATGGGCAGGTCGATCGAGATCTCCCGGCGCCGCAGCCCGGCCCAGGCGCCACGCCAGAAAGGAGCCGCGCACCAGGTGGCAGCCGGCAGGCTGAGCGCCACCGCCAGCCAGCGCAGGCCCCGGCGCATCTCGGTCGGCATTCCGTCGGGACCCGCCAGGTACAGGCCCAGCGCCAACAGCATCACGTTGCCGGCCAGGAAGCCGGCCACCAGCACCCGCGCCAGCGCCTCCCGCGCCGCCGTCGTGGCGGGGCGCTCCAGGGCGTCCGGATCGAAGGGCACGGCGCCGAACCCGAGCGACTCGACGGCGGCCACCAGCCCGTGGACGTCCACCTGATCGGGCTGGTAGCGCACCAGCGCCCGGTGGCTCGTGAAGCTCACCGAGGCCTCGTCCACGCCGGGCTCCTCGCGCAAGCGACGCTCCACCCGGCTCACGCACCCTGCGCAGTGCAGGCCGTCGAGGAAGAGGCCGGCCTCGAGCGCCGCGCTCACGGGCGCCACACGGCGAAGGTGCGCTCCAGCGACTCTCCGTCGTGCTCTGCGCTGACGCGCAGGTGCCAGCGCCCGGGCCGCGGCAGCTGCACCTCGGCCCGGAAGCCCTCCGCACCGCGGACCAGGGGTGTCTCGAGGTCGAACCCGCCCTCGGCCGGCCGGATGCGTCTGACCGAGACGGCGTCCAGCTCCGGCTCGGCTCCGCTGGAATCGCGGATCGAGACCCGCACATCGGCCACTTGGCCCTGCACGTCCGCCGTCAGCGCGAAACGCCAGCCCTGGGCCTCGGCGCGCCGGGAAGCCGCCAGCTCGGGATGCTCCTCGCGACTCGCCCGGCGTGCGTCATCGACGACCAACGCGTCCGGGTGGGACAAGGCGATTCCCAGAAACGCCAGGGAGCTGGAGACCATGAAGAGCAGAAGCCCGCCCACGATCCAGGGCCAGGGACCCGAGCTGCGCCGCTCCTCACTCACCGCTCGCCTCCGCCGCCCCCGGGCAGCATGAAACGCGAGCTGCGTTCGATGCGCCGATCGGGATTCTCGACTTCCTCCAGCACAAAGGTCACCTCCCGCGACGGCTGCACGCCGTTGCGCGCCACCACGAAGACCCGGGCCTCCAGCGTGGTGATGGCCGGGATCGGCAGCGGGTTGAGCCCGGTGACCAGCTCGTAATCGCTCTCCGGCTCCAGCTGGAGTCGGAACACGCGATCGGTGCGAGCGCGGTTCTGGAGGTGCAGGGTGAAGGCATTGCCGATGCGCCCGTCCGCGGTCTTCTGATACAGCGACGCACGGTTGTGCTCCACCATCATGGCCATCGGCTTGCGAGCCGCCACCGCTCCGGTGAAGGCGGCGGACACCAGCAGCAGCATCGCGCCGTAGACCAGCACCCGCGGCCGCCAGGCCCGCGCCCCGCGGCCGCCTTCCAGACCGTCCAGCGAGCGGTAGCTGATCAGGTCGGGCGCGCGGCCCACCCGGGTCATGACCTCGTTGCAGGCATCGATGCATTGGGTGCAGGCGATGCACTCGAGCTGCAGGCCGTGGCGGATGTCGATCTCCGTCGGGCAGACCTCGACACACATGCCACAGTCCACGCAGTCGCCTTCGACGGTACCGCGCTTTCCGCGGGGCTCACCGCGGCGCTCGTCGTAGGCTACCAGCAGGGTCTCGCGGTCGAAGAGCACGCTCTGGAAGCGGGCGTACGGGCAGAGGTACTTGCAGAAGACCTGGCGCACCAGCGCGAAGTCCACGTAGGCCAGCGCCGTGCCCGCCAGCCAGAAACGCATGGAGGCCCCGCCCAGATCCGCCTTGGCCAACGCCCCCAGCAGCTCGTAGGGCGAGCGGAAGTAGGCCACCAGATGGAAGCCGACGAAGCCCGACAGCGCGATCCACACCACGTGGGTGGCGACCTTGCGCCAGACCGCGATGCGCCGCGGTGGACCGCCTCGCGTCCAGCCCTGGATGCGTCGCGCAACGCCGGCATAGAGATCCGTGAAGACGGTCTGCGGGCAGGCCCAGCCGCACCACAGGCGCCCGGCCAACGCCGTGAAGAAGAACAGTGCAAAGGCCATGGCCGCCACGATCAGCCACAGGAAGTAGAGCTCCTGAGGAAAGATCGTGAGCCCGAAGACGTGGAACTTCCGCGCCGGGACGTCCAGCAGGATGAGCGGGCTGCCGCCGATGTGGATCCACGGAATCGCCAGCAGGATCACGAT
>CAMYOO010000304.1 GCA_947260035.1 uncultured delta proteobacterium | reverse complement strand
CTGCCCTCCATGAGGATCGTGCTGGACCGCGAGACGGGAACGCCCGTCAACCGCCAGATCGCCGACCAGCTGCGCGGCGAGGTGGTCGCCGGCCGGCTCGCGTCGGGCGAACGGCTTCCGGCGATCCGCGACCTGGCGCGAGAGCTGGGCGTGAACCGGGATACGGTGGCGGCGGCCTACGAGCGGCTCGCCGCCGAAGGCGTGCTGGAGTCCACGGTGGGGCGAGGCACGTTCGTCGCCGAGTCCGGCGACGCTGCGGCACCGAAGGCAGCGGAGCCGACGCTCTCGCCCCAGGTGGAGCGACTGCTGGAGTTCGAGCGTGCGCGCCCCCGCTACCCGGAGCGCGACGGCGCCGTGCGCATGCACGCGCTCGTCCCCGAGCCGTCCCTCTACCCTGTGGACGACTTCCGCAAGGCGCTGAACCGGGCCCTCGTGGAGGGCGGCCCCGAGCTGCTGCTCTACGGCGGTCCCCAGGGCCACCCGGCGCTGCGCCGCGAGCTGGCCGCGCGCCTGTCCGACGCGGGCATCGCAGCCGACGCCGAGGACCTGGTGCTGTGCCACGGCGCCAGCCAGGGCATCTCGCTGGGCGTGCGCCTGTTCGCCTCCCCGGGCGACGCCGTGGCCGTGGAGGAGCCCACCTACAACAACGTGCTGGCGACGCTCTTCGCCCTGGGAATCCGCCCGGTTCCCGTGCCCATGACGCACCAGGGGCCGGACCTCGATGCGCTGCAGCGCGCGTTGTCGCGACCCGAGGTCAAGCTCTTCTACACGATTCCCACCTTCCACAATCCCATGGGCATCTCCACGTCGGCAGCGCACCGCCGCGCACTGCTCGAGGTGGCGGCCCGCTGCGGAAAGCCGCTGGTCGAGGACGCCTTCGAGATGGACCTCTGGCACGAGGGTCCGCCGGCTCCGCCGCTGGCGGCCCTGGATCGAGCCGGCTGGGTGGTGCACCTGTTCTCGTTCTCGAAATCGCTGTTCCCCGGCGCGCGCGTCGGGTCGGTCCTAACGCGCGGGCGCCCGGTCGAGGCCCTGGTTGCGCTGAAGCGCTCCACGGACCTCTCGGATGCCCAGCCGCTACAGGCTGCGCTGGCGGACTTCGTGAAGAGCGGCGCCTACGACCGGCATCTGGTGCGATTGCGGCGCGTGCTGGCGTCGCGGCGCGCGGCCCTGCTGGACGCACTGGAAGAGCACATGCCCGACGGCGCAAATTGGACGGAGCCGCAGGGCGGCTACCAGGTATGGCTCGAGCTGCCGGAGGGGATCGACAGCGCCACCCTGGGCGCCGAGGCCGCCCGCGCCGGGGTGCTCTTCGCGCCGGGCCACCAGTTCAACGTCGACGGCCGCCCGTCGAATGCACTGCGCCTGACGGTGGCCATGGCCGACGAGCCGGCCATCACCCGCGCGGTGTCGACCCTGGGCGCGCTGCTGCGCCAGCGCCGCGAGCGCGGCGCACCGGCGCCTCCGCGCGCGGCCAGCGTGCACGTGTAGGACCTTCGAACCCAACTCCACTGGAGGGAGCGAACGTGAGCAAGGACAACGGAAACGGAGCGGGCCGCACGACGGCCGAAGCCTTCGAGATCAAGGTCGGCCTGGCCGAGATGCTGAAGGGCGGCGTCATCATGGACGTCACGACTCCCGAGCAGGCCAAGATCGCCGAGGACGCCGGCGCCGCCGCGGTGATGGCGCTGGAGCGCGTGCCCGCCGACATCCGCAAGGAGGGCGGCGTTGCGCGCATGAGCGCCGTCGAGATGATCGAGCAGATCCAGAAGACGGTCTCCATCCCGGTGATGGCCAAGGTCCGCATCGGCCACATCGTGGAGGCGCGGCTGCTGGAGGCGCTGGGCGTGGACTTCATCGACGAGAGCGAGGTGCTGACCCCCGCCGATGACCAGAACCACATCTGGAAGCACGACTTCCGCTCGCCGTTCGTGTGCGGCTGCCGCAACCTGGGTGAAGCGCTGCGCCGCATCTCCGAGGGGGCGGCCATGATCCGCACCAAGGGCGAGGCGGGCAGCGGCAACATCGTCGAGGCGGTGCGCCACCTGCGAACGGTCTGCGGCGACATGCGCGCGGTGCAGGCGCTGCGCGCGGACGAGCTGATGGCCAAGGCGAAGGAGCTGCAGGCGCCCTACGAGCTGGTGGCTTACGTGCACGAGCACGGCAAGCTTCCGGTCCCCAACTTCGCGGCCGGCGGCGTGGCCACACCGGCCGACGCAGCGCTGTGCCGCGAGCTGGGCGCGGAGGCGGTGTTCGTGGGCTCGGGGATCTTCAAGAGCGACGACCCCGAGGCGCGCGCGCGCGCCATCGTGCGCTCCAACACCCACTGGGAGGATCCGGGCGAGATCCTGGCCGCGTCGCGCGGCCTCGCCAAGGCGATGGAAGGCATCGAGATGGAGACGCTCTCGGAGTCGGAGCGGCTCGCAAACCGGGGTTGGTAGCAAGACCGGCACGTAGCCCGGGGGCGCTGGACTCACCTCCGGGCCTGCGGCTCGCAAGCGCCGCTCGCCCCGTGTGGCGATGCACGTGAGTTGGCTGCGGCGCGCGCAGCGAGCCGAAGGCGAGCGAAGGGCCTTGTCCGGCCAAGGATGGAAACGTGCAGGCACCCAAAGTTGGAATCGTCGCCATCCAGGGTGATGTCGAGGCGCACGCCGCGGCTCTGCGCCGTGCCGGTGCGGACGCGGTGCCGGTGCTGCGCGACAAGGATCTGGATGGGCTCGATGCGCTGATCCTGCCCGGGGGCGAGAGCACGACCATCGCCAAAGGACTGGCAAGGCTCGAGCTGTATGAGCCGCTGCGGGGGTTCATCGCAGCCGGGCATCCGGTGTTGGGCACGTGCGCGGGCGCCATCCTGCTGGCGCGGCGGGTGCTGAACCATCCGGTGGAGACGCTGGGCGTCCTCGACTGCACGGCCGCCCGCAACGCCTACGGCACCCAGGTGGACTCATTCGCCGCGACCGTGGATCCGGAGTCCGACCCGGCGTTCGCCGGAATGCGCTGCGTGTTCATCCGCGCGCCGCGACTCTCCGAGCTGGGCCCGGGCGTCGAGGTGCTGATGCGGGTGGACGGCGAGCCCGTGCTGGTGCGCCAAGCCAACGTGCTGGCCGCCACCTTCCACCCGGAGCTGGGGGACGACCCCCGGGTGCACGAGCGGCTGCTCGAAACCCGGGCGCGCTGAGACGGCCCTGGATCCGGCCTAGCTGAAGCGCGAGAGAAGCTTCTTGGCGCCTTCGGAGACGTCTTCCCAGGCGCGGTCGACGCCCTTGGCCACGTCCTCCCAGGCGTCCTCGGCGGCGTCGCCGAGGTCTTCCAGCTTCCGCCTGGCCGTCTTCAGGGCCTTCTCCAGCTCTCCAATCTGATTGTCGGCCTCGATCTGGGCATCGGCGCCGGCACCCTTCGCCTTGGCCCGAAGCTGGTCCAGCTTGGCCTCCTGCTCCTCGATCTTGGCCTCGGCCTTCTTGCGGTATGCACCCTTGTCCATCGGGGGGCTCCTTTCGATGAGAGACCGGAAGCTAACACTCGGGTCTGCCCCCCGGGCCCCGCGGGTAGCGACTCCGTGGCCGCTTTGGTATCAACCGGCCTTCACCTCGGTCCCCGTCAGAGCCCACCCGGTCCCGCCGGGAAGCGCCTGTCGCGGGGGCCCGGCTCCCGCCCTCGGGCGGGCCGTCCAAGGGGGACTCTTTGCGGGAATTCGAAACGACGTTCGTCGTCCAGCCGGAAATCTCCGACGAGGCCTGCACGGATCTGTGCGGCCGCCTGGACGCAATCCTGGAAGGCAAGGGCGCTCGGCGCGTCATGCTGGATGACTGGGGCAAGCGCAAGCTGGCCTACGAGATCCAGCGCTTCCAGAAGGGTCACTACTTCGTCCTGTACTACCTGGACGGGGGCACGGTGGTCCCCGAACTCGAGCGCACGCTGCGGCTGGAAGAGTCGGTGCTGCGCTTCCTGACGGTCCGGGCCAAGGACCGCGTCGACGACCTGGACGCGCGGGTGGCCGAAGGCGCCGAGGAGGAGCGCATCCAGCGCGAGAA
>CAMYOO010000303.1 GCA_947260035.1 uncultured delta proteobacterium | reverse complement strand
CCCGGCCAGATCGATGGCCTGCTGGCTGCCGTGGGTGACCAGGATCTGCTCGGGCGTACACACCACGCCGCGCGCGCGGCGCAGGTAGCCGGCCAGGGCGCGACGCAGCTCGGGAGCGCCGGCGGGCTCGCCGTAGGCCAGGCGCACCGCGCTGGCCCGACGCGCCCTTCGGCCCAGCAGCCGGCACCAGGTCTCGAGCGGCAGGTCGGAGTAGGCCGGCTCGCCGTAGCGGAAGTCGTAGGCCAGGTGCCGGCGCGGCATGTCCCACGACACGCCCGCCCGAGGCGCCTGCGCCAGCATGCGTCGCGCCTGGGCGGAAACGGCGAGCGTGCCGGCCTTGCCGGGTCTTCGGCCCGCAGAGTCGCAGGACGGCCGCGGCGCCGGGGCCGGATCCTCGGGCAGGCTGGCGGCCACGAAGGTGCCCGAGCCGACCCGGGCCGTGACGTAGCCCTCGTCCAGGAGCTGCTCGTAGGCCAGCAGCACCGTATTCCGAGACACGCCGGCCTCCCGCGCCAGGCTGCGGGTCGCGGGCAGCCTGGCCCCCGGCAGCAGGGCTCCATCCAGGATGGCCCGGCGCAGGGCCCGGTAGAGCTGCTGGTAGAGCGGGCCCTCGGCATCGAGCTGGAGCCACATGGGCGATCTCCCAGGATGTCGAAATGGCCCCGTCAGATTACCAGAAATGGTTCTTGTCGAAGGGCCTTTCCGGGCCGATCCTGGGGCCGTGACTGCAGACGTACCGGCCTTTCTGGAACGCTTCCGAAGCTTCGGTGCGACCCCCAGCATCGATACCTACCTGCCCCTCTTCCACCCCGACGCCACGCTCTTCGACTCCGGGATGGAGCGCCCCATCGGCGTGGCGGAGATCCCGGAGCACATCGGGGCCATCCTGAAGCTGGTGCCGGACTTCCGCATGACGCCCGAGCGCTGGCGCGAGTGCGACGGGACGCTCTTCGTCGAGGCGCTGAACCGGGCCACCCTGGGCGGGACGCCGATCCAATGGGACTCGGTCTACTGCATGGATCTGCGCGGCGATCGGGTGGTGCGCGGGCGCCGCTACTACGACCGCCGGCCGCTCTTCGCGCGGCTCAACCCGGACATCCCGGCGCTGGTTCCCGATGCCAAGGACGAGCCCGTCTCGCTTCCCGAGCTGGCCCGGCTGCTCCCGGATCTCAGCCTGCAGAGGGTGAGCCGTGCGGGTGACGAGGCGCTGGCCTTCGTGGAGTGGCGCGCCCGGGCCACCGTGGGCGGGGCACCCTTCGCCTTCGGCATCGCCGAGCGCAGCGAGCTGGACGGCGGCATCGTGCGCGGCGGTCGCGCCTACTTCGACACCCTGGCCCTGGCCGCGCGCCGGGCCACAGGCTGAGGAGGCGCTCCCGATGGGCGACGCCCTGAGTGCGGACGCGACCGGCGCCATCGAGAAGCTGATCGTGGCCTCGCCGTTCGGCGACCTGATCGGCTTGGAGTGCGTGTCCGTCGAGGAAGACCGCGTGCAGTTGCGGCTTCCCTTCCGCACGGAGGTGACCACCCTCGGTGAGATGGTGCACGGCGGCGCAATCGCATCCACCGTGGACGTAGCCGCCACGGCCGCCGCCTGGGCCAGCCCGAAGGCTTCGTTCAAGGCGCGCGGCAGCACGGTCGGCTTCTCCCTCAACTTCCTGGCCCCGGGATTGGGCAAGGATCTGCTGGCCGACGCCCGTGTGATCCAACGCGGCCGCTCGCTGTGCGTGGTGGAGGTTTCCGTCGGGGACGCCGACGGAAACCCGGTGGCGCGCGCCCTGGTGACCTACCGGCTCTCACTGCCCGTGGCCCGCTTCCTGGACTACGCGCGCGCATTCGAGCTCGCCAACCTGAGCGACGACTTCGCGCTGATCGCGCCCTTCTTCGCCGCCGACGCACGGCATCAGGTGACGGGCGAAGAGCCGTTCGCCGCCGACGATCATGGCCGCGCCCGCGTCGTCGACGGCCTGCGCGCCAGCGTCGCACGCATCGACCGTCGCTTCGATGCACGGATCGTCGAGGTGGTGGAAGGTCCGGAGCCGCGCGACGGGGGCATCGGCATGCGCTTCAGCATGCGCCTGCGCCGGGCGGATCTTCCGGATCTCGTCCTCGAGGGCGATCACCTGACGGTCTACGCCGACGCCGGCTCCATCCTGCGGATCGACGAGACGCTCCTGGACGGGTGCGACAAGGAGGCGCGCGCCTTTCTCGAGCGACACGATGCTGCGCTCCGAAAGCCGGGCAGTCCTGCGCCCACGCCGCGCCCCGAGGATGCGCCGCTCTTCCGCGACGCGTTCCAGAAGACGCTGGTGCGCGCCTACGCCGCTGCCAAGAGCGCCCAGGACGTAGAAGCGGCGCTCGAGATCTGCCATCCGGACTTCTCGATCGAGACCCTCGCCTTCGGCACGACCTCGCGTGACCGGGAGGACACCGCCGGCCAGCTCGCCTTGTTCTTCTCCGTATTTCCGGACTACCGGGCCGAAACCGAGGGGCTGCTGTCGGGCGACGACGGGGTGGCCTGGTGGGGCCGCATCTCGTTAACCTTCTCCGGGCCGCTGCTGGGGCGCGCCCCCACGGGTCGCCACGCCACGATCCCGGCCTTCTCGATTTTCGACTTCCGCGACGGTCTGCTGGCCCGCGAGCGTTTCTTCTTCGACCTCGGCATGCTTTGCGACGGAATCGGCGTACCGCTGGCCGAGATGTCCCAGGCCCTGGAGGGTCTGCGCGCCGCGACCGAGTGAGACCCACGTAGCAGCGTAGGAGAACGTCATGCCCCGAAGTGTCTACCGGACCTGTCACCTGTGCGAAGCCTGCTGCGGCCTCGAGTTCCACGTGGAGGAGGACAAGATCCTCTCGGTGCGGCCCGACGCCGAGGATCCCCGCTCGCAGGGCTATGCGTGCCCCAAGGGCATCGCCATCGCCCACGTCCACGACGATCCGGATCGCCTGCGCCGACCGATGCGCCGCACGCCCGCCGGTGATTTCGAGCCGATCTCGTGGGAAGAGGCCCTGAGCGAAGCCTGCACGCGCCTGGCCGAGATTCGCGACCGGCACGGGCGCGACGCCGTGGCCCTCTACGTGGGCAACCCGGTGGTCCACGACCACGGCGCGGCGCTGGTGCGCCAAGGCCTGATCAAGGCGCTGGGAACGCGCAACTGCTTCAGCGCCGGCTCCCAGGACACGAGCCCGCGCTTTGCCACGTCGTGGCACCTGTACGGCAGCTCCTTCGTGCTGCCGATCCCGGACCTGGAGCGGACCGACTACCTGCTGTGCATCGGGGCCAACCCGTTGGTCTCCAACGGCAGCGTCCTGACCGCGCCCGACATGCGCCGCCGCCTGCGCGCGCTGCGCTCCCGGGGCGGACGCCTGGTGGTGGTGGACCCGCGCCGCACCGAGACCGCCCGCGAGGCCGACGAGCACGTGGCGATCCTCCCCGGCGGCGACGCGGCGCTGCTGCTGGGCATGCTGCGCGTGCTGCTGGACGAGGGACGCGTGGACCGCGAGGCCGTGGCGCGCCTGGCCCGTGGCTTCGACGGCATCGAACGCCGTGTCCGTGCACTGGAAGCGGCGGCCCTGGCCGCGGCTTGCGGTATCCCGTTCGACACCATTGCGCGCCTGGCGCGCGAGTTCGCGGATGCGCGCACGGGCTCCGCATACTCCCGCATCGGCGTCTGCAACAGCCGCTACGGCAGCCTGGGCACCTGGGCCACGGACCTGCTGAACCTGGCGGCCGGTCGCCTGGGCGAGCCCGGCGGCGCCATGTTCACGACGCCGGCGGTGGACCTCTCGCGCCTGTCGAGCGTCCCCGGCATGGACGGCCATGGGCGTTTCCGCAGCCGGGTGCGCGGCTTGCCCGAGACCCTGGGCGACCTTCCCGCCGCCTGCCTGGCCGAAGAGATCGAGACGCCGGGACCGGGCCAGGTGCGAGGGCTCCTCACCTACGCCGGCAACCCGGTGCTGTCGGTTCCCAACGGCCAACGCCTGGACCGCGCGTTCTCGAGCCTGGACTTCATGGTCTCGGTAGACATCTACCTGAACGAAACCACGCGCCACGCCGACCTGGTGCTGCCGCCGGCCTGGGCGCTGCGTGAACGCCACTACGAGCTGATCTTCACCCAGGTGGCGGCCCGCAACTTCGCGCGTTGGTCACCCCCGGTGGTGGAGCCCGAACCCGGCGAGCGCGCCGACTGGGAGATCCTGGTGGCGTTGTCCGAGGGTCTCGGCGGCGGCATGACGGGTACAGGCCCCCTGGACCGGCTGCTCCGCGCAGCCCGCCAACGCGGCTGGAGCGCGACCCCGGACCACATGCTGGACCTGCTGCTGCGCACGGGAGCGCACGGGGACGGGCTGCTGCCGAAGCCGCTGCGTTTCGGGCGCTTCCGCGACGGGCTCTCCCTGAAGCGCCTGAGCAAGATGCCGCGCGGCGCCGACCTGGGACCGCTGGAGCCCGGCGTCACGCGCCGCATCCTGCACCGGGACCGCCGCGTGCACGTGGACGCCGAGCCGTTCCTGGCGGCGCTGGACGCCTGGGCCTCCGATCCCACGCTGGGCGCCGCGCAGCCGGGGGAGCTGCTGCTCATCGGACGGCGCGAGGTGCGCACCTGCAACTCGTGGATGCACAACGTGCCGGCCCTGGTCTCGGGCCGCGAGCGCTGCGTGCTGCTGGTGCACCCGGACGACGCCGCAGCGGCGGGCGTAGCCGACGGCGATACCGCAATCCTGGAGAGCCGCATCCATACCGGCGAGGTTCCGATCAACCTGTCCGACGAGATGCGCCCCGGCGTGGTCAGCCTGCCCCACGGCTGGGGACACGCGCGGGCCGCGGCAACCCTGCGCACGGCCGGCAGCCACCCGGGCGTCTCTTTCAACGACTGGAGCGACGACGCCGAGACCGAGGCCGTCGTCGGTCAATCCATCCTCAACGGCGTACGCGTCCGGCTGCGGGCGGCGGCGCAGGCGGAGGCTTCCTGATGAAGCTCTACTCGGGCCCGCTCTCGCTCTTCACCCAGAAGGTGCGCATCGCGCTGGCCGAAAAGCAGCTCGCCTACGAGCGCATCGAGGTGGGCTGGAGCCGCACGGACCGCTACCTGCCCCATCACCCGGACGTGGTCGCGCTCAACCCCAAGTGCCAGGTGCCGGTGCTGGTGGACGGCGAGCTGTCGCTCTACGACTCGACGCTGATCCTGGAGTACCTGGAGGACCGCTACCCGGAGCGGCCGCTGCTGCCCAAGGACCCGGTGGCGCGCGCGCGCTGCCGCCAGCAGGAGGCGGCCGCCGACGAGATCTGGTTCCCCAACATCTGGACCCTGATCGAGGCGCGCTTCTACCCGCCGCCGCCGGACGGGGCGGACGCGAGCGGCGCCGCGCAGGCCGTCTCGGAGCTGGGCGCCCTGTACGCCCAGCTCGACGGCGCCCTGGAAGGGCGCGACTGGTACGGCGAAGCCTACGGCGTAGCGGACATCGGAACCTTCGTGATGGCCCAGGCCGCCACGGTCCTGGGCGCGCCGCCCCCCGCCGAGCTGCCCAACGTATCCGCCTGGATGGAGCGCGTGCAGGCGCGTCCGCCGGTGGCCGCCGAAGTCCAAGCCACCACCGCCTTCCTTGCCCGCACCCTAGCCGCCTGAGTCAACTAAGGGGACAGTCCCTTTAGTTGACGCCGCCCAAGCGAGGGGACGGCTCTGAGAAACCAGGCGGCTCCCGTCAACTAACGGGACTGTCCCCTTGGTTTCTAAGGACCATCCGCTTGCTCGGTTCTAGTAGAGGCGCTCGAGCTTGACGGCGACGGTTTCCGGGCCGTCGGGGCCGATGAGGCGGACCCACATGTCGGCGATCCCGTACTTCGCGCGCAGCAGCTCGTGCACGCGGGGATGGGG
>CAMYOO010000302.1 GCA_947260035.1 uncultured delta proteobacterium | reverse complement strand
CCGAGGCTGTTCGCTATCCTCGGGGCTGTTTCACCCTTCGAGGAACGTCGCGAACCGGGGCCGTCGATCCCCCCGGTGGGGATGTTCTTGGCTCGAGTCCCGCACGCGTCCATCCTGCTCTGGCTCGCCCTCGTCGTGCTTCGCCTGCAGATCGCATCCGACGCGGGCATGGACCTGGGTACCGCGCTCTCGCGGGGAATCGCGCTGGGCTGGCTGGACGACGCGGTGGTCGCCCTGGGGGCGGCGCTGGCTGCCCGGCTCGCGTGGCTGATCCTGCGGATCCCGCCGCGGGCAAGCTGGCCCTTGTTCGCGGCCTTCACCTGGGCCGCGACCCTGGCCAACGTCCTCCACCACCGCTTCTTCGAGGCGCTTCTCGAGCTGTGGGTCGTGCGCTTCCACTGGTCGGACATGGCCCTGGTGGCCGGAGCCGCGATGGATCTGGGCGTCTCGTGGTGGATCGGGCTCAGCGCCGCCCTGATCATCGCAGCGATCGTCCTGTGCCTGGCCGGACGCACGGCGGAGGCCTCCCGGGGAAGGGCTCCTGCCGGCGGGCGCCTGCGCTCCGCGGCGCTGGTCGCCGCCGCCGGCCTGCTCCTGCTCCTCGGTCGGGAGGGAGTCCTGCGGGTGGTGCAGCTCGAGACCGTGGCCGTGCCGGTCCGCGAGCAGATTTTCAAGGTCTGGGCCAAGCAGTTCCGAGCCTCTGCGGATCCCAGGCTCGGCCGCTGGGACGAGCGCCGCGGTGCCAAGCGGGGTCGGCTGCGCGCGGCGATCGCCGATCCCCTTTCGGAGACCGGGCGCGCGCAGCTCTTCGACACCTTGGCGGAGTTTCGCGATCTCGGTCGCGGTGGCCCCGTGCCCCTTGGCCTGCCCGCCCCGAGCCCCTCGCGGAAGACACCCGCGCCCCCCGGTGGACCGCTCCACCGGGCGCTGGAACCGAACCCCGCCGACGTGTGGGCTCTGCGCGAAGCCCTCGGCCTCGACCCGGAGCGAGCCGTCAACGTGGCCGCGGTCTTCGTGGAGAGCTTTCGTGCCCTGGAGCTGCAGCATCCCGAGATCGGACCAGGCGTCTTTCCGCGCCTGCGCGCACTCCTCGAGGATCACGGGATCTGGTTCACCCAGGCCTACAGCTCGGCATTCACCGCAGGCCAGACGGTCCGCGGGCAGTTCAGCGCGAAGTGCTCCGCGCTACCCAACTTCCGCGGCGTGGCGGCCTACGTCGGCCACACCTTGATCCGAGCCACCTGTCTCCCGGAGTTGTTCCGGCGCGGGGGCGCGGACACGCTCTGGATGCACACCCTCGACGGCGAGGATCACAACTCCGCGCGGTTCGAGAAGGCTCACGGAACCCGGCGGGTACTCGACTACCGGTACTTCCATGACAGCGGCATCACCGAGCGGATCGGCGATTGGGGCCTGGCCGACGCGCCCTTCCTCCAGAAGTCGCTGGACGTCCTCGAGCAGACCGCCGCGCAAGGCAACTCGTTCTTCGCCACGCTGCTGACGGTGAGCAGCCACAGCCCGTTCGAGGTCCCCGACAACTTCACGCTGCCGCAAAACCTCCTGAAGCTGTCGATGTCCAACGGTAAGTACCAGCGCCTCCTCAAGTCCTTCCACTACGTGGACGGCGCGCTGGCTGACTTCCTCGAGCGCCTGTTCGCATCCGACCTCGGCGGGAACACGCTGGTCGTCCTGGTCGGCGACCACAGCGTGCGGGTGGTGACAACCTTCGAGCAGTCCCCAGTGCAGCAGGTGGAGATGCGCTTCCGCGTTCCCCTGGCCCTGCTCACCCGGGACATGTCCAGCCCGGGAAAGGTGACCTACCCGGTCCACCAGCTGGACATCGCCCCGACCGTCGCCCGCATCGCAGGCCTCACCGGAGATGTCGCCTGGGTGGGACGCGATGCGCTGTCGGGAAGCGGAAGCCCGTGGGTCTACGAGGAGGGCGATCAGTTCCACTTCCGGATCGACGGGCGGGCTTGCTACTCGCTGCCGGGCCTGGGTGAGAGCCGTTGCTACGAGATCGATCCCGACCAAGACCCTCTCTTCGCCCCTGCGCTACGGGAGATCGAGCAGCCCGAGGCCGACGTCCGCTTCTTCCGCAACGTGGCAAGCGCCGCCAGCGACGCGGTCCTGCTCGACCTGTTGGAGCCATCTCCAGGCGAGGGAAGCCTCGCGGAGCGCTTCCGGTCGCTGCCAGCGGACGTCCGACCGGGCGAGTCCTCCCCCCAGCTCTGGGCGCACCGCGGCTACCACGCGGCCGGCGCACCCGAGAACAGTCTCGAGGCGCTCACGGCTGCCGTGGACCTCGGCTTCGGGGGCGTGGAGCTGGACATCTTCTTCCTGCCGCCCGCACAGCTGATCGTCCAGCACGACCCGCCGACTCCCGAGCAGCTCGAGCACGGCGCACTGCGCACGCTGGAGGAATACCTGGCGATCAAGCCCCGCGACACGTACCTGTACCTGGACTTCAAGAACCTCGACGCCGCAAACGCAGCAGCGGCCGCGGCGCAGCTGGGGCCGCTGCTGCGCCGCTACGAGGCCGTGGAGCGGACCTTCGTCGAGTCGACCCGCTGGGACGCCCTGGCGACGCTGCGGGAGCACCTGCCCGACGTGCGCACCCTCTACTGGATCACCGGCTATCGCAAGCGGGATGCCGACTCGAGGCGCGAACTGCGCGAGAACACCGTGCGTTCGGGAACGGGCGCCGTGAGCATCAACCACCGCGCCATCGACGGAGCCTTCCTGCGCGACTTTGGACACCTGCGCATCCACGCTTTCACCGTCAACCACTCCGAGCGGGTACGCACCCTGGTGGACCAGGGCGTCGACGTGATCCTCACCGACGTGGACTTCTCCGCGGATTTCCCCGAGCTGATGGCGCGCTGAGCCACGAGCCCCGGTCAGCGCGGCCGTGGGAGCCGCCGAGCACGTGCGCGCGCCGTGCGAGCGCAGCCACGAAGCCGCCGGCGGGCCCCAGGTCATCCAGTCCGAACTGAGCACGGCGCGGTAACGACGCTCGGGGGTCTGCTCCAGCCCGATCTCCTCGACGGCGGTCTGTTCGACGAGATCCCCCATGATCCCCTCCCTGGATGGCGTCCGGACCGATTCGGAAATCGGCGGCTTGCGTCGGTTTCACGCATTGAATACAGCAGCGATGGCGTTGGGCCAGGCGGGATCCCGGACACGGCGCGTTACAATACGCCTCTCGGAACGGCCCGGAGGCATTCCGCATGAGCCAATCTACGCCCAGCCCTCGGGTCGTCATCGTCGGCGGCGGCTTCGGCGGTCTCGCGGCGGCCAAGGCGCTGGACCGAGTGGACGCGGACGTCATCCTGTTCGACAAGCACAACCACCACCTGTTCCAGCCGCTGCTCTATCAAGTGGCCACTCGGGCGGCTAGGTCGAACTCTGCCTATGCCGTTCCCTCCGCCACGAGCCGTCGATAGGGAAGCGGCTGGCCGCGGGCGACGCGGCGTAGGACGAAACCGAAGAGCTCGCTCTCGCGCCAACGGCGATCGAAGCGGTAGCTGAACTCGTCGAGGTAGCGCTGCAGGTGCTTCGGGCTGACGCCGTGGAAGGTGCCACGCAGCCAGGTCTTGAGGTTGCCGAAGACGGTGTGCGCCCACGGCAGAACGTCCAGGGCCTGACGCCCGTGGCCCCCCTTGCGCGGGCGGTGGTCGATCCCGAGCTTGCCCAAGGCCTTGTAGGAGCCCCACGCATCGGTGAACACCGTGGTCTCCTCGGGATGGATCGAGCCCTGCACGAACGAGGTCAGCACCGCCCTCTTCGCCCGGGGAATCACGACGAGGCGCACGGACCCTGCCGTCTTCGCTCGTCGTTCGACGGCGATCGCGACCCCGGTCTTGCCCACGCCGCGGCCGTTGCGCCCGGGCCGATAGCCGCCGACGTAGGTCTCGTCGGCCTCGACGTCTCCCTGGAGCGAGAAGAGGGGGTTGCGCACCCGGGTGGAGCACACCTTGTGCAGCAGCATCCAGGCCGTCTTGTAGCTGCCCAAGCCCGCATCGCGCTGGAACTGCAGGGCCGAGATCCCCTGCTTGTGGCGCGCCACGAA
>CAMYOO010000301.1 GCA_947260035.1 uncultured delta proteobacterium | reverse complement strand
ACCGTGGGCGGGTGGAAGACGTCGTCGCGATCCGCCTCGAGCCACGGCCGGCACTCGCGCACCTGGATCCCGCGCTCGCGAAACGGCTGGAGCTTCGCGTCGGGAACATCATGGGCCAGCAGCAGCAGTTCCCCGTCCCAGCCCGCATTGAAGTGCGCGCACGCAAAGAGCTGGCGCGCCGGGTCGAGAAAGCGCTCGTCGGCGAGCGTGACGAGGACGTGGCGGGCCATGGGGCTCGATGACCAAGTGTACCGGGGGGCGGCTCTCGGGGCGACGGTTGGATACCTTCCTCGCCGCCATGGACGCCAACACGCCGGTCATCGTCGGAGTCGGGCAGTGGCTGGGCCGCGAGGAGGATCCGCGGGCCGCCCTGGAGCCCCTGGCCTCCCTGGAGACGGCGGCACGCCTGGCGGCGGAGGATGCCGGCGGCGGCGCGCGCCTGCTGGAGCAGATCGACACCTGCGGCCTGGTGGAGATCTTCGGCTGGAAGCCGCAGAACGGCCCACAGCTGTTGGGCCAGGCCCTGGGCGCGTCGCCGCGCCGTCACCTGGAAACGGTGACCGGGGGTGAAACCGGGCTGGTGCTGATCAACCACGTGGCCGAGCAGATCGCCCGGGGCGAGACGCGCGTGGGTCTGGTGGCCGGCGGCAACAACATGCAGACCCTGTTCAACGCGCGCGCCGGCAACGTGTGGCTCGAGTGGAACGCCGGTGGCTCGAGTGGAACGCCGGCGGCGAGGGCGCGCCGACTCCGCTGGGCGAGGCCCGCTGGGGCAGCTCCGACCTGGAGCAGGCCTACGGCATGGGCATCCCGCTCCACGTCTACCCCATGTTCGAAAACGCCTTGCGCGCCGCCCGGGGCACGGCCCCCGAGACCCATCTGCGCGACCTGGGCCGGCTCATGAGCCGCCTGAGCGAGGTGGCGGCCAAGAACCCCTACGCGTGGTTCCCCACCTTCCGCAGCCCGGAAGAGCTGTCCACGGTAACGGCGCAGAACCGCCTGATCGCCTGGCCCTACCCCAAGTACCTGAACGCGGTCATGACTACGGACCAGGCCGCGGCGGTGTTGATCACGTCGGTCGGGGCCGCGCGGGCGCTGGGCATTCCCGAAGAGCGCTGGGTCTGGTGGCGCGGCGGCGCGTGGATCCAGGAGGCCGCCTGGTTCCCCAGCGAACGGCGCGACTTCCACTCCAGCGAGGGCCTGCGGGCCGCAACCCTCGGCGCCCTGGCCCAGGCCGGGCTCGAGCTCGACGCGCTGGCCCACCTGGATTTCTACAGCTGCTTCCCCAGCGCGATCCAGATGGCGTGCGCCATGCTCGACATCGCCTGGGACGATCCCCGCGGCCTGACCGTGACCGGCGGCCTGCCCTACGCCGGTGGTCCGGCCAACGCCTACACGCTGAACGCGACGGCGGCCATGGTGGAGCGGCTGCGCCGGCGCCCGGGCGACTCGGGCCTGCTCACCGGCCTGGGCTGGTACTTCACCAAGCACGCGGCCACGGTGCTGGCCTCGGCCCCGGCCGAGCCCGACGCCGAGAAGCCCGCTCCCCAGCCTGCGCTCCCGCCGGCGGTCCCGGTCTCGGCAGAGGCAGAAGGCCCCGCGCGGATCGAGACGTACACCGTGCTCTTCGCGCGCGACGGCGCGCCCAAGCGCGGCATCGTGATCGGTCGCCTGGACGGCGGCGAACGCTTCCTGGCCAACACGCCGGACGATCGCGCCACCCTGGAGTCGCTGATCGAGCGCGAGGGCGTGGGGCTGCCGGGACGCGTGCAGCACGCGGACGACCGCAACCTCTTCACACCGAGCTGAGAGTGTCGAACGCCGACTGGATCATCGACGTAGGCGAGGCGGACTTCGAGCGCGAGGTGCTCGAGCGCTCCGAGAGCGTACCCGTGGTGGTGGACTTCTGGGCGCCCTGGTGCGGCCCCTGCCGCACGCTCGGGCCGCTGCTGGAGCGCCTGGTGCAGGAGCACGAAGGCGCCGTTGTGCTGGCCAAGGTGGACGTCGACGCGTCGCCCCGCATCGCCGCCCAGTTCGGCGCCCGCAGCATCCCCATGGTGGTGGGCATCCGCGACCGGGCGATCCGCGGCGAGTTCGTGGGCGCCCAGCCCGAGGCGAAGGTGCGCGAGTTCCTGGCCGGGATCCTGCCCTCGGAGGCGGACACCCTGGCCGGCGAGGCCGACCGACTGCGGCAGGCCGGAGACGAGGCGGGCGCCGAGGCCCGCTACCGCGCCGCGCTGGAGCACGAAGCGCGCCACGGCCGCACCCTCTACGGGCTGGCCGAGCTGCTGTCAGCGCGGGGCGAGACGGCCGAGGCGCTGGAGCTGTTGGACCACATCCTGCCCCACGAGATCGTGGCCGAAGCCGCCGAGCGCCTGGCTGCGCGCCTGCGCCTGGAGGGCGAAGGCGGTGGCGATCCCGACGCGCTGCGCGCGCGGGTGGAAGCCGACCCCGACGACCTGGCCACGCGCATCGAGCTGGGCCGCGCACTGGCCTCCGCCGGACGCAACGAAGAGGCGCTGGAGTCGTTTCTCGAGGCGGTGCGCCGCGACGCGGAGTTCGACGACGGCGCCGCGCGCCTGGCCATGCTGGATCTCTTCGAGCTGCTGGGCTCCGACGCGGAGCTGACCCAGCGCTTTCGCGCCGAGCTGGCCCGGGCGCTCTTCAAGTGAGCGACCGGCTGGAGCCCCTGCAGCGCGCACGCCGCGTGCTGTGCGTGCAGCCCCACTACGACGACAACGACCTGGGCGCCGGAGGCACCGTGGCTGCGCTGGCGGACGCCGGCGCCGAGATCCACTACCTGACGGCGACCGACGACCTGGTGGGCGTCCTGGACCCGGACCTGCCCGACGACGAGGCCACCCGGCGCCTGCGCGCGGAGCAACACGAAGCCGGCGCGATCCTCGGCGTCCACGAGCAGCACTGGCTGGGTCTGCCCGACGCGGGCCCCTACGACTACTACACCCTGCGCAACGGCATCGTGGCGGCCATCCGCCGGCTGCGACCCGACGTGGTGTTCACGGTGGACCCCTGGCTGCGGTTCGAAGCGCACAGCGACCACCTGCGCGTGGGCCGCGCCACCGCCGAGGCCTGCATGCTGCACAAGCACCGGCGCCTGCGCATCGACCCGGAGGTGGACACGGCCTGGGACGTGGACGGCCCCCACGACGTGACGGCGCTCGCGCTCTACTTCACCACGGCACCCAACGCCTGCTTCGACGTGGGCGCCACCCGCGAGCGCAAGCAGCGCGCCATCGGCGCCTATCGAACCCAGCTACCGCCCGAAGAGGTCGAG
This sequence comes from uncultured delta proteobacterium, assembly GCA_947260035.1. GTDB lineage: Bacteria > Myxococcota_A > UBA9160 > UBA9160 > JAFDET01 > JAFDET01. The sequence continues at coordinate 1,489 of CAMYOO010000301.1, read as the reverse complement.
TTTCTGCGCAAGGGGCTGGAGGCCATGGAGCGCCGCTGGGCCGCAACCGAATCCTTCAGCCACGGCGAGGCGCTCAAGGTGCTGGCGCCCGGCCTGCTGCACGTGAACCTGCTGCCCGAGCTGCTCTGAGCCGGCCGGAGACCCGTGCCGGGCGCGCCGCTCAGCTCAGCCCGAAGAAGCGCGCCGCGTTGCCGCCCAGGATGGCGGCGCGGGCCGCCTCGTCCAGATCGTCGCGCTCGCGCAGGGGCTTGGAGCTGTTCGGAAACTCCGAGTCCCAGTGCGGATAGTCGCTGGCGTACATGATGAAGTCGGCGCCCAGGTCGGCCACCGTGGCGCCCAGCATCGGCTCGCCCGCCTCGCAGGTCACGTGCACCTGGCCGCGCTCCAGGTACTCGCGCGGCGGGCGCTTCCAGCCGTCGGGAATCCAGTCGGCGCGCTTCTCCCAGTGCTCGTGCATACGATCCAGGAAGTAGGACACCCAGCCGCAGCCCGACTCCAGGAACGCCACGCGCAGACCCGGATGCCGCTCGAACACGCCGCCCGAGATCATCGCCGTCATGGCCGTCATCTGGTCGAAGGGAAAGCTGATGCAGTGGACCTGGATGTAGTTGGTGAAGCGGTCCACGCCGATCTTCGGCAGGTGCACGCCGGGCGCGCCGTGCACACCGAGCGGCATGCCCAGATCGGCCGCGGCGGCATAGAAGGGATCGAGATCCGGGTGGTCGAGGTTGCGCTCGCGCAGCGCCGGCGGAATCACCGTGCACACGTGGCCGGCCGCGCGCGCCTTCGTCATCAGCTCGATGGAGGCGCCGACGTCCTCCATGGGAACCACCGCCACGGTGGAGAGGCGCTGCGGGTCCGTCGCTACCCGCTGGCGAAGCCACTCGTTGTAGTAGCCCGCGATCTCCGCGCCGAAGGCCAGGTCGCGGATCGTGGGCACCCCCAGGCCGAAGCTCGGGAAGAGCACCATGCGATCGATGCCCTCCTTGTCGGCGTCGGCCAGCACGCCCTCCATGCTGTTCGGGTCCGCCCCGGGGACGTCGATCACGCCGAACTGGGGAGGGCAACCGGCGCCGGGCCCTTCGGGCTCGGGGTAGCGGCGCCCCTCGACCACGATGCCGGGCCGCTCACCGCCCTCGATACGAATCCGGTCGGGCCAGCGCTGCAGCGCCTCGCCGAAGAAGGAGGCTCCTTCCAGCACGTGGGCGTCGGCGTCGATCACCTGAGTCATGGCGCACTCCTCGATCCCAGCGACGCTGCGCGGGACTCATTGAGACTCCTAGCCTAACCGGGATCTCTGACGCCAGACCCCGTCTGCTATCCTGCGCCGCCGTGCCGGCCCCCAAGGAGCGCGATCTAGAGCAGACCCGCAAGGACCTGGAGGCGTGGCTGGCCACGCGCCTGCCCGACGCCGCCCACGTGCGCGTGGGCGAGATCTCCGGGCCCGGCACCACGGGTTTCTCCAGCGACACGCTGATGTTCGACGCCG
>CAMYOO010000300.1 GCA_947260035.1 uncultured delta proteobacterium | reverse complement strand
CCGTGCGCGACCAAGGAGATCGTCGGCGACGGCGACCGGGTCGTCGCGCTCACCGTCCTGAATCGGCCACCGCCCGACCGAGGTCTCGGCCGCTAAGGCGTCGTCCGGCGCAGGATCGGCGGTCCCCGACCGGTTGCCCCGGAGGGCGTGAACGATTAGACTATCCGTTCAATATGTCCGGACGTCGTCAAGAGATCATGCACGCCTTCGAGAGTCTCGTCGCCCAGTTCGGCTTGGACGGGGTCAGCATGAAGGACCTCGCCCGGGAGGCCGGGGTGAGCGTGGGCGCGATCTACCTCGAGTTCCCGAACAAGGACGCCCTGATTCTCATGGTGGAGGAAAAGTGGCGGTCCCACGTGGCCGAGCGCAACGCGGCCATCGTGGCCGGAGACCAACCTCCGGAAGACAAGCTCCGCGGCATTCTCGTCGAGCATGCCGCGGCCTTCAGCCAGATCGTGCGGGAAGACCGGGCGGCATTCGAGCTTCTGTCCGGCGCCCAGCGCCTTCGCTACCTGGGCCGCACCACGGCCGACACGCGGAAGAAGATCTTCGAACTGATGGCGGGGAGCGTCGCCGGCGTTCTCCAGGAAGGGTGCGAAGCGGGAGCCTTCGCCGTGGAGGATCCCGAATCGACATCCCGACTCCTGGTCCAGGCGGTTGCCGAGTACTTCTCGGCCCCGGAGGTAGCGAAGCGGCCCCACGACGACGTGGTCCGCGAGGTGGAGGATCTGTTCGCCCTGTTGATGAAAGCGATCCGTGCCCGATGAGCGCAACGACCGATCCGGATACCAGCCGTCCCCACATCGTGCTTCGCAACGTAGGCAAGGTCTATGACTCCGGCGGTGGACCCTGCCACGCCCTGCGGGGCGTAGACCTCACCATCGCACCGGGGGAGTTCGTCGCCGTGGTGGGTGAATCGGGAAGCGGGAAGTCGACGCTTCTCAACCTGATTGCCGGGATCGACCGGCCCACCGAGGGGGAGATCCTGGTCGGCGCCACCGCGCTCCACACGCTGGCCGAGGGACCGCTCTCCACCTGGCGGGGGCGGACGGTGGGGGTGGTGTTCCAGTTCTTCCAGCTCCTTCCGACCCTCACCGCCGTGGAGAACGTGATGCTCCCCATGGACTTCTGCGGCATCTGGCCGGCGCGGGAGCGGGTAGCGCGAGCCCGTGGACTGCTGGAGCGTGCCGGCGTGGCGGACCAGGCGGACAAGCTGCCCGACACGCTCTCGGGCGGGCAGCGGCAGCGGGTTGCCATCGCCAGGGCACTGGCCAACGACCCTCCCATCGTCGTGGCAGACGAGCCGACGGGCAACCTGGACTCGCGCACCGGCCGGGCGATGCTCGACCTGTTCGCCGGGTTGTCTGACAGTGGCAAGACGGTGGTCATGGTGACGCATGCCCAGGCGGCGGCGAACCATGCGTCTCGCGGCGTAACGATTCACGACGGCAAGATCGTGCCGGGCGCAGCCCGGTGATAGGCACCCGGTGGAGGAAGGTCGGCCGAGATCTGCGGCTTCATCGCGGCCGGACGCTCCCAACACCTGGGCGCTACTCAGACAGGCCACGAGCGAGGGGTACCTGGCCACCAACCCGCCGGCGGCCACCCTCTCGACCGACAGCATCGACGACGCCCTGCTGGAGCGGGTCGGGCGCATGGCCGGGATCGAGCGCGCCGAGGCGCGGCGGACGGTGCGGGGGCGGGTACGGGCGGGAGGCGAATGGGCGGCGCTGGTTCTGTTCGTGCCGGGGGATCCCGAGAGAATGGAGATCGGCCGGGTCACGCCGGAAGCGGGTGATTGGCCGCCACCGACCGGTGGGCTGACGATCGAGCAGTCTTCGTTGTCTCTGGTGCCCGAGGCGCTGGGGGAAGAGGCGCGGGTCACCCTGGGCACGGGAGAGCCGATGTCGGTGCGGTGGAGCGGCGTCGTTCGTGACCCGGGTCTAGCGCCGGGGTGGATGGAGCAGATCGTCTACGCCTACGCGACTCGCGAGACCCTGGCCGCGCTGGGCGGCCCGCCCGAGCTGAACGAGCTTCGGATCACCGCGGCGACGGACCGGATGAGCCGGGACCATGCCCGGCGCCTGGCTGCGGATGCCCGGGCAATTCTGGAAGAAGAGGGGCGGCCGGTATACGAGGTGGTGGTACCGGAGCCGGGCCGCCACATCCACGCGGCTCAGATGGACTCGCTCTTCTACACTCAAGTCACGTTCGGCCTGCTGGCCCTGGCGTTGAGCGGGCTTCTGGTGTTCAACCTCATCACAGCGCTCATGGCCGGCCAGGTTCGCCAGATCGGGATGATGAAGGCAGTGGGAGCCAGGCCCGACCAGGTCGCCGGGCTGTACCTGGGCCTTGCCCTCCTATTGGGGCTTCTCGCCGCCGCCCCGTCGCTGCCTCTGGCCGCCGTCATCGGGCGGGCCTACGCGGGCTTTGCGGCAGGGCTGCTCAACTTCGACGTCGCCGGGTATCCGATTCCTCGGTCGCTGCTCCTACTCCAGCTGACGTTGGCCGTGCTCATCCCGGTGGTGGCCGCGGCGGTCCCGGTGGTCCGGGGAAGTCGTATGACGGTAGCCCGCGCCATCCGCGACTACGGTATCGAGGACGGGTCGCACGGCCGCGGGTTGACGGATCGGCTGCTCGCCCGGGCGGTCGGCGTGAGCCGGCCGGTGCTGCTTTCGCTCCGCAACGCGTTCCGCCGTCGCTCCCGCATGGCGATCACCCTGGTGACACTGGCGCTGGGGGGCGCGGTGTTGCTCGGCGCCCTCAACCTCCGGTCGTCGATCCGGGGCGTTGTGGCGAGCACCTTCGACCCCTTGCGCTACGACCTGGCGATCCGTTTCGCCGAGCGTCAGCCGGCTGCGGCGATCGAGTCCGCGTTGGCCGCGTTGCCCCACGTGCGCCGCGCCGAGGCGTGGACGTCCGCCCAGGCGGCCTCCGTGGCTGGAGACGGCGGCACCGGCGAGCCATTCACCGTCATCGGCCTCCCGCCGGGGAGCGCGATGGTGTCGTATGCCGCGCTGGTGGGTCGGTGGCTCCACGCGGGAGATTCCTCGGCCCTGGTGGTCAACGACCGCCTCCTGCGCCTGGACCCGAATCTCGCCCTGGGCCGGCGGGTCACGCTGGAGGTGCGGGGGTCGCGGCGGGAGTGGCTCGTTGTAGGGGTCGTTTCGTCGTCGCCCATGGCACCCCTGGCCTACGCCGGCCGAGACGCGGTGAATGCCATGGCGGGCAGGCCGGGAAGCGCGGACCGTGCCGTGGCGGTCACGGTCTCCGCTTCGGAGGCGTCGCCGGGCGAAGTGCAGCGGCACCTCGAACAGGCGCTCGAGAAGGCGGGACTCGGCGTTGCCGAGGGCCAAAGTGTCGCGGTCACCAGGCGGGCGCTCGAAGAGCACTTCCTCATGGTGTGCGACCTGCTGCTGGCCATGGCGGGGCTGATCGTGGCCGTGGGCGCATTGGGTCTCGCCACCACCATGAGCCTGGCGGTGATGGAGCGCACCCGCGAGATCGGCGTCATGCGGGCCATCGGTGCCGCCAACGGCGCGATCTACTCCATCTTTCTGATGGAAGGGTTGACCATCGGCCTGCTGAGTTGGGCGCTAGCGGTGCCGATTTCGATTCCCATGACCCGCGTCGTCACCGCCGGGTTCGGAACGATCATGTTCGAAGCGCCGCTCGTCCTGGTCCCCGCCGGGGGAGCGGTGGTCGGCTGGTTCGTGCTGGTCGCCGTGGTGTCCGCCCTGGCGACCCTCCATCCCGCCCGCACTGCTACAACCATCACTACTGCGGATGCGCTGGCGTACGATTAGTAGACGGAGCTACCGATCGAGTCCGGAGGAGGGGCCGCAGTATTGGTCGCAACCGGTTGGTTTGGACCCTGCCAAGGAACTGAGGCTTTCGAACCCGAATTGGGAGGCAGCATGAGCCCCGACCCCGCCAAGCCCGGACCATCACCGCTGCGTCTCTGGCCTGCCCTCGTGCTGCTGGCCCTCATCTGGGCTCTGCGCACTCTGCCGGCGATGGCGGACGACCTGTCGCCCCCGGTCCTCATGGTCGCCTTCTTCGGGCCCGTGGTCTGCGCCCTGCTGATCCTCGTCTGGTGGCTTGCCGGTAGCCGGGCGAGCCGGCGCGAGAAGCTCATCGGTGCCGGCGGCTGGGTGGTGCTCCTGGTGGTCTCGACGCTGCTGTCCCACCCTTCGTTCCAGGTCTTCGGCACCCTCGGCAGCGCGGTTCCGTGGGGCGCGACGGCTTTCGTCGTGGGCCTCGTTGCCGCTCGCTGGACGAGACCCGAACGGCGCGCCGCCGTCGCCCTTGCGGCCGCCGCTGTCGCCTTCGGCTTCTGGACGCTGGTGCGGAACGACGGCCTCTGGGGCGACTTCCACTCCGAGCACGTCTGGCGCTGGCAGCCGACGGCCGAGGATCGCTTCCTCTCCGGGAGGTCGGAGCGGGCCGGCGGCGAAGCCGTCGCCGAGCCTCTCGCCGCAGCCGAGTGGCCCGGCTTCCGCGGTCCCGGGCGCGACAGCGTAGTGCCCGGCCTGGCGCTCGCCGAGGACTGGACCGCCGAGGCGCCGCGCGAGCTGTGGCGCATCCGGGTGGGTCCCGGCTGGTCGTCCTTCGCCGTCGCAGGCCGGCGGCTGTTCACCCAGGAGCAGCGCGGCGAGTTCGAGGTGGTGGCCGCCTATGACGCCGACACCGGCGCCGAGATCTGGGCGCACGAGTACCGATCTCGTTTCTCCGACACCCCCGGCGGCGCCGGCCCGCGTGCCACCCCGACGCTCTCCCGGGGCATGCTCTTCACCCTCGGCGCCGAGGGCCTGCTGCACCGGCTCGAGCCGAAGACCGGCAAGGTCGTCTGGCAGGCCGATCTGCGCCAGGACGCCGGCCGCGAGCCGCCGACCTGGGGCTTCGCCTCCTCACCGTTGGTGGTCGACGGCGTGGTCATCGTGCACGCCGGTGGCGAAGGCGACCGCGGAGTGCTGGCCTACGGGGTCGAGGACGGCCGGCTGCGCTGGGGCGCGCCTGCCGGTGGTCACAGCTACAGCTCACCGCAGCTGTCGCGGATTGCCGGCCGCCGCTCGGTGCCCCAGGTGACCGACGCCGGGCTGATGCTGCTCGACCCCGCCAACGGCTCCGTCGTGTTGCAGTACGAGTGGCCTTCCGACCTCTATCGGGTGCTGCAGCCGCTGATGATCGGCGAGTCGACGCTGCTGATAAGCACCGGCTTCGGCGTCGGCACCCGTCGCCTCGAACTGCGTAGCGACGGCGACGGCTTCGTGGTCGAGGAGCGCTGGACCTCGCGTGGTCTGAAGCCCCACTTCAACGACCTCGTAGCCCACCAGGGCTTCGTCTATGGATTCGATCCCAACATCCTCGTCTGCGTCGATCTGGAGACCGGCGAGCGGCAGTGGAAAGGCGGCCGCTACGGCCACGGCCAGCTGCTGCTGCTGCCCGACGCTGACCAGCTGCTGGTGCTGACGGAGACCGGGGACGTCGTGCTGGTGCGCGCCACCCCGGAGCGCCTCGAGGAGCTCACCCGCGTGGAGGTGCTCGACGCCAAGACCTGGAACCACCCTGTCCTGGTGGGCGATCGCCTGTACGTGCGCAACGGTGAGGAGGCGGTGGCGCTGGAGATGCCGCTCGGCTGAGAGACGGCCTCGGTGGAGAGCCACGCGAGCGCTAGCCG
>CAMYOO010000299.1 GCA_947260035.1 uncultured delta proteobacterium | reverse complement strand
GATTCGCCCCGACGCGATCCACGCCCCCTACCGCGTCGTCCGCCACGGGGCCGTGGACGGACTCCCGCTGGTCTACCGCTACGCGGAGCCGGTCTTCGATCTTCAAGGAGACGGCTTTATGACCGGCGCGGGTCGGGTGCATGGTGCCGCGATGGCTGACCTGCTTGGCTTCGGACTGGAGGAACGTGTTGATCCAGTTGTGCTGCAAGGCCACCGGATCCGCGCACCAGCCGTGCTTCTCGAACTCGACCGGCGGCGCTACGTAGATCCACTTCGCCAGTTCGGCTGCTTTACACAGAAGGTAATTCAGCTTCGGCAGGACGGTCTCCGAAGCCCAGCTCGCATCGGCGCTGCTGATTCCGGACAGGGGTTCCGGGAGCGGGGGCGACGCGTTGCACAGGACGCCGTTGGCGTCGCGAGCCGGGTCGGGATAGCCGAGGATGAAGATCCGGTTCGCGGGAACGTGCCCCACCTCCTGCTTCAGCCGCTTGGCTAGGGCCTGGAGCTTTGCCGGCAGATCCGCGAATGCCTGCTCCACGTCGGACTCGGCGATCTTGCAGGTCATGGGGTCGGGGAGCATGCAGGCCGCCACGATGCGCGCGAAGTAGACGTCGTTGCCGCCGACCGAGATCGTGACGGCGTCCACGTCGTCAGGATTCGCGGCCAGCGCCGCCAGCTCGCTCACTTGAGGCTGCAGCGGCGGGTCGCCGGGCAGGGACTCCTGCCCGTCGTAGGTTCCCAGCAGGCCCTGCTCAATGTCGGCGCCCGAGCAGGTGAAGCTGTGGTGGTGGATCGGGTAGTCGTCGGCGAGCCGCTTCACCGCCTGGGTCGTGGGCGCCCAGCGCGAGCGGTTGCAGCGACGGTAGTCCCACTGGCTCGTGCACGGCTCCCACCAGCGGGGGTCGTTGGGGGCGCCCTGACCGGAGCCGTAGGAATCGCCCAACGAGACCACGTGGAAGTCCGCATTGGGCGGCGGCGTCGGCGTGGGCGGCTGCGAGCCGGCGCAGGCCACGAGCGAGAGCCCTGCGACAGCGAGCGCCGCATTGCGAAGACGGCCGAAGTTCATGACGGGTCCCCCTCGATCCGCGCGCCCGCATCATGCCACGGCGCCGCCGGCGAGCGGGGGCGAAAGCGTCGCTTCCCCAAGCGCCCCTCCGTTTCAGGCGGCGCGCTGTCTCGTCCGGGCGCGTTCCACGGCAAGCGTTCTCTGCGTCTCCGCGCGGGTGAGCCCATGATAGGGTGCCGTCATGCCCGCCAGGCCGCGGATCCAGCTCTACCCCTCCACGCCCTGGGGGCTGGGAATCTTCGACCGCGTGCGCCTGCCCCCGTTCTGGGTAGGCGTGGGCATCGCGCTGAGCGTCTTCGCGGTCTACCTGGTCTACACCGGGCTCTTCGGTCGCGGCGTCGGCTACCTGGAAGGCACCCGCGGAGGCCGGGTGCCGTGGGCCTGGCTCGCCGAGCTGATCCAGGACCTCTTCATCGGCTTCACCCTGGCACTCTCGGCCGCGTCGATCCGCGGCGCTCGCCGCGACTTCGCCGAGTTGCTGCCGCACCTGGACGCGGCCGAGGACGAGCGGCCCCACCTCGAGCGCGCCATGTTGACCTATTCGCGCGGCCCTCTGGAGGCATTGGCGTTGCTCGGGGGTGCCGCGACCGGACTTCTCACGATCAGCGATCCGAGCCTGTGGCAGGACGGTGTGATCCCCGGATGGTCGGACCCCTCGGCGCTGTGGCTGATCGCGCGCAACTTCGTCAACTGGTACGTGGTGGTGCGGGCCATGGGGCTCGAGCTCATGCTGGGGCGCACCTTCTCGCGCCTGGGTGAGCGGGTGCGCCTGCCCGACCTGCTGGATCGCGAGCCGCTGGCTCCCTTCGGCCGGCGCGCGCTGCGCAACGTCCTGCTCTGGATGCTGTTGGCCGCGTTCCTTTCGCTCACCTACCTGGGCGACTGGGCCACCGACCTGATGGTATTGGCCCTGCTCTGGCTGCTGGCGTTCGCGCTGGCGGCCTTCGTGCTGCCGCTGACCGGAATCCGGCGCCGGGTTCGCGAGCGCAAGCGCGAAGAACTGGCCGGAGTGCGCGGGGTCTTGGCGGAGGTGCAGCGGCCGGCGATCGCGGGCGCCGGCGAGGTTGCCCCAGGCCGCTTGGCCGACCTGCTGGCCTGGGAGGCGCGCGTCGAGGCCGTCCACGAGTGGCCCATCAACGCACCCATGCTGCTGCGCCTGGCGCTCTACCTGGCGATCGGCCTGGGCTCATGGGTCGGCGCCGCCTTCGTAGAACGCCTCCTCGAAACCGCCCTCGGCTAGCCGCAACTAAGGGGACTGTCCCTTTAGTTGCGGGCGCCAGAGGGCGAGGGCGACGGCGGCTACGCCGGCCAGGGCTGCGCCCAGCCAGAAGGGCGCTGCCGGGCCGAAGCCGGACCAGCCGCCGATCCCCTGCCACAGCACGCCCGCCAGCAGTGAGGCCGGCAGGTCGAGGATTCCGACGGTGGCGGCGTAGGCGCCGTAGGCGGCGCCGCGCCGCTCGGCCGGCACCAGGTCGGCCACCAGGGCCTTGGCGGTTCCATAGCTGAGCCCGTAGTGGGCGCCGTAGAACGCGTAGAGAATGGCGGTGTGCCAGGGCGCCTCGGCCACGGCGAAGCCCAGGTAGACCGCGGCGTAGAGCAGCCAACCGGCCACCAGCACCGGCCGCCGCCCCACGCGGTCCGAGAGCCGGCCCGCCGGTGCCGAGATCACCGTGTAGACGGCGTTGAAGCCGAGCAGCACCCAGAGAATCTCCAGGACCGAGAGGCCGCGCTCCTGGGCGCGCAGCACCAGGAAGGCGTCGGCGGAGTTGCCCAGCTCGAACACCCCGACGATCACCAGGAAGATCAGGAAGGGGCGGCCCAGGCCGCGCACCGCCGGGGCCGGCGCCGCCGCGGTCGCGGCGGCGCGGGTTTCGGGACCGCGAGTCTCGCGTGCGCCCAAGGCCAGGCACAGCACGCCCAGTACGGCGGGGACCAGGCTGATCCAGACCAGCTTGGTGAACACCTGAGGCTCCAGGGCCAGGCCGCCGCCCTGCACCCACCAGACCACGGCGATGGCGATGCCCAGCCCCACCACCGCGCCGCCGGTGTCCGCCGCGCGGTGGAAGCCGAAGGCCAGGCCGCGCTGCCCGGGGGAGATGGAGTCGGCCACCAGCGCGTCCCGCGGTGCCGTGCGCACGCCCTTGCCCACGCGGTCCGCCCAGCGCGCCCCGGCCACCACCGGCCAGGAGCCGGCCAGGGCGAACAGGGGCTTGGCCAGGGTAGAGATGGCGTAGCCCGACACGGCCAGCCCCTTGCGCCCCACCCGGTCCGAGAGGCGGCCGGCCACCAGCTTGAGCAGGCTGGAGGTGGTCTCGGCTACGCCCTCCACGAACCCGATCACAGCCGTGGTGACGCCCAGGACGTTGGAGAGGAACAGGGGCAGCAGGTTCAGGATCATCTCGCTGGAGATGTCCGTCAGGAAGCTCGCCCCGCTGGCTGCCCACACGTTCCGCGGCAGGCTGCGCACTCCGCCGGGCTCTGCTGCCACGCTTTTTCGCCCTCCGTGTCACAGTCTAGGCCTTGGGTGCAACCTCACCTTGGTGCGCACGTGCCGCTGCAAATCCCCTTGCGGCCCGGGGGCACGCTTGAGAGGATGCAACACGTTGCACTTTGGGGGAGTCGGCGGGATGCCCACCAATCGACGCGCACCTTGCACCGGGCCGCGCTGGCTCTCTTCAGGCCGCCGCGGCCGGGAAACCACCCGGGTCGCGGTTCCGCAAGATCTGGTTGCGGCGCTGCGCTTCGGCAACGAGAACGTGGACGACTTGGGGCCGGAGTTCTGGAGCCTGGTCAAGGACCGCATGGAAGAGCTCATCGAGTCCCAGCTCCCGGACGGTGCAGTCGGCGTGCGCGCCATCCTCGACGAGGTCCGCACCGAGGTCGTCGTCAGCTACCGCTTGGACGGCTAGCCGCCGGCCCTGGGACGGGCTCCGAGCCCGTTTCCCTGGCGTTTCCTGGCCCCCGCCCCGGATCTGCCGATCCGATTCGCTCCGCCGCTGGGTTGCCGGGGGCCTGGCCGTGTGCCCTCCGGCGATGTCCTAGGCACGTCCCGTGCCCGACGGGCGCCACGGACGCGCC
>CAMYOO010000298.1 GCA_947260035.1 uncultured delta proteobacterium | reverse complement strand
TACGGACCCGTGGTCGCGGGCTGCGCTGTGGTCTCGGTCTGGTGCTACACGCACTACCGCCTCGACCGGATGCGCCACCAGCAGATCCTGCAGCAGCTGCTCGCCCGCCGGGCCGCGACACCGCCCGGGCCCGCGCCCTAGCCGCGTCTGCGTCGCCCCAGAAGTGTCAGGCCGACGAGCCCGCTCACCCACAGCGCCAGGGACGAAGGCTCGGGCAGCGGCGTCCCGGCCAGGAAGAGGGCGAGCGGATCCTCGACCGAGTCGAAGACCTGCGCGTCGTCCACATCGCCTTCCCAGAAGCTGTTGCTGTTGCGGTTCGTGCCGAGGCGGAAGTTCTGCAATCCGCCCGGGTTGCCGCCCAGGGCTGCGGTCACCTGGATCCCGTTCAGCCAGATGTCGCCGTCGTTGCCGCCGATCTTGCGGATCGCGATGTGGTCCCACTCGCCCAGGGCGCTGGGCGCACCGATCACGAAGGTCCCCGCCTGGTTTCGCCACTGGTAGACGCCGCCGAAGCTCTCGATCTGCCAGGACCAGGAGGCGCCCGAGGCGGTGTTGTTGCTGAAGATTCCCTGCCAGCTTCCCTGGTCGAGTTGACCTTGGGTCCGGACCCAGAGGGAGACGGTCCAGTCGGGCATGCCGCCCGGGCCGGCCACCTCCAGGTAGGCGGGGCTGCCCTCGTCGCCGCTGAAGCGGGCAAATCCGCCGGAGAGATCGGGGCCCCCGCCGACCGCAGCCAGGTCGTAGGCCGGCGGTGTTCCGGACACGTCGGCCGCCGTTCCGGCGTCGAAGTCCCACGCTGCGATCAGGGTGGCGCGGGCGCCGGGCGCCAGGGCCAGCGCGGTCGCCAGGACCAGCGCCGCCCGGATCCAGATCCAAGAGTGTCGGCTGCTCTGCATGGGGGTTTCCGTGTTGCTGCCTTCTCCCTCCTTGATCGGCCGCTCCCCTTACTAAAGTGAGTGCTTTATCCACCTGTTCGCATCTGGGGCGCCCCACGGGGAAAGACTCAAGAACCCCGCTCAGATGGCCGAAATGGCAGGGGAACCAGCTTCGGCCTCTGGCGGAGGGGACGGGTCTCAAGCATGGCCGTCGAGCTCAACGAAGTCCTGAAGATCGCGCTCAAGACGGGCGCGTCGGACATCCACATGAAGTCGGGCCTGCCGCCCATCTTCCGGGTGGACGGCGCCCTGGTACCGCTGAAGAACGCCGAGCGGCTGCTGCCCGACGAGATCCAGCAGGCGGCCTTCTCGATCATGAACCCGGTACAGAAGGAGCGCTTCGACACGGCTCGCGAGGCCGACCTGGCCTACGGGATCCCGGGGCTCGGGCGCTTCCGCGTCAACGTGTTCCAGCAGCGCGGCACCCTCGGGATCGTCTTCCGGGTCATCCCCTTCAGCGTGCGCTCCATCGAGCAGCTCTACCTCCCCAAGGTGGTGGAGACCATCGCCATGGAGAACCGCGGTCTGGTCCTGGTCACGGGCACCACGGGCTCGGGCAAGTCGACCACGCTGGCGGCGATGATCGACCACATCAACTCGAACCGGACCTGCCACATCATCACGATCGAAGATCCGATCGAGTTCCTGATCCGCGACCGCCGCTCCATCGTGAACCAGCGCGAGATCGGCGTGGACACCCAGACGTTCGCCGACGCGCTGCGCGCTGCCCTGCGCCAGGACCCCGACGTGATCCTCGTCGGTGAGATGCGCGACTTCGAGACCATCGAGACGGCCATCACCGCCGCCGAGACCGGCCACCTGGTGATGAGCACGCTCCACACCCTGGACGCCACCGAGACGATCAACCGAATCATCTCGGTCTTCCCGCCCTACCAGCAGAAGCAGATCCGTTTGCAGCTCGCCTCGATCCTGCGGGCCGTGATCTCGCAGCGCCTGGTGCCGCGGGCGGACGGCAAGGGACGCGTGCCCGCCCTGGAAATCCTGATCAGCACGGCGCGCGTTCGCGAGTGCATCGGCGACAAGGAACGCACCAAGGAGATCCACGACGCAATCTCCAAGGGCTTCACCACGTACGGCATGCAGAGCTTCGACCAGTCACTGATGCAGCTGGTGAAGCAGGAGCTCATCACCTACGACGAGGCCTTGAAGCACGTCTCCAATCCCGACGACTTCGCCCTGCGTTTCCGCGGCATCGCATCCACCGCCGACGGGACCTGGGACGACTTCGAGAAGGACGAGGACGAGAAGGACGACGAGGGACCGATCCTCGAGAGCGCCGACGAGGAAGAGCCGAAGCAGGCGCCGTCGGATCCGGACTTCAAGATCGAGCGGTTCTAGGGCTGAGCAGGGCGCCTCCGCGTCACGGCTAGCCTTGGCAGGACAATGCCCTTCGCTCGCTATCCTTGCAGGGGCCTGCTCTACGCTCGCCTGCGGCTCGCTGCGCGCGCTCCCCGGACTCCCTAGGTTGCGCAGGCTCAGCCGGGTCGCGCTTGCGGGCCATAGGCGCGGCATCGCATCCGCCTGGGCAAGGCTACGATTCGCCGCTGCGTCGGGGCTGGGTCCGGCACTGCCCGGAGGGGGAATGTTCCCTATCTTCGGGCGCTTAGCTGCGAGGGCTGGTCTTCCATGGCGTCTCATCCGACGGCTGGACATGAGATTCGCGAGAGCTTTCTGCGCTTCTTGAGGCGCGGAGCCATCGCGTGGTGGCCAGTGCTTCGCTGATTCCCGAGTCCGATCCCACGCTGATGTTCACCAACGCCGGGATGGTCCCGTTCAAGCGGGTCTTCACCGGCGAGGAGACCCGGGGCTACACCCGGGCGGCCAGCGCCCAGAAGGTGATGCGGGTCTCGGGCAAGCACAACGACCTGGAGAATGTCGGCCGCACCGTCCACCACCACACCTTCTTCGAGATGCTCGGGAACTTCTCCTTCGGCGACTACTTCAAGGAAGAGGCCATCGACTGGGCCTGGGAGCTGGTAACCCAGCTGTACGGGCTGCAGCCCGAGAACCTGGCGGTCTCGGTGTTTCGCGAGGACGACGATGCCCACGCGATCTGGGCGAACCGGATCGGCGTCCCCGAAGAGAAGATCTATCGGCTCGACGAGAGCGAGAATTTCTGGAGCATGGGCGACACCGGTCCCTGCGGCCCCTGCTCCGAGATCCACTTCGACTACGGCGAAAAGGCGGACTGCCCCAGCGAGATCTGCGATCCCTCCTGTGACTGCGGGCGCTGGACCGAGATCTGGAACCTCGTCTTCATGCAGTTCGACCGCGCCGCCGATGGCAGTCGGATTCCGCTTCCCAAGCCGTGCGTGGATACGGGAGCAGGCCTCGAGCGCCTGGCCAGAGTGCTGCAGGGCGTGCCGCGCACCTTCGACACGGATCTCTTCGCGGGCATCCTGGCGCGCGCCCAGGACCTGTCGGGCGCCACCATGGGGAGCGACCCTGAGAAGGACGTTTCCCTGCGCGTGGTCGCCGACCACGCGCGAGCCGTCACCTTCCTGATCGGCGACGGGGTGCTGCCCTCCAACGAGGGCCGCGGCTACGTGCTGCGCCGAATCCTGCGCCGGGCCGCGCGTCACGGCGTGCTGCTGGGGGTCGAGCGACCCTTCCTCTTCGAGGTGGCGGACGCGGTGATCCACGAGATGGCCGGGGCCTACCCGGACCTGGCCGAACGCCGCGAGTACATCACCGGCCGGGTGCAGCGCGAGGAAGAGCGCTTCCTCGAGACGCTGTCCAAGGGACTCTCGTTGCTGGAGGGAGAGATCGCGGCGCTGAAAGACCGCGGCGAGGCGGCGCTGCCCGGCGAGACCGCCTTCCGCCTCTACGACACCTACGGCTTTCCCCTCGACCTGACCGAAGACATCCTGCGCAGCCACGAGCTGGCCATCGACCAGGCCGGCTTCGACACCCGCATGAGCGAGCAGCGCGAGCGGGCGCGGGCAGCCTGGAAGGGCAGCGGAGACGAGGCCGTGGATCAGGTGTACGGCCGCCTGGCTGCAGACCTGACCTCCAGCTTCATGGGCTACCAGCACCTGGAGTCGCGCTCCGAGGTGCGGGCTTTGCTGGTGGGCGGACACTCCGTGGATGCGGCGCGCCGGGGTGACGCCGTCGAGGTGGTGCTCGACGAGACGCCCTTCTACCCGGAAGGCGGCGGCCAGGTGGGCGATCGCGGCACCCTGCGCACACCGGCGGGTTGCGTGCTGGTGGACGACACGGCGCGCCCCAGCGGCGAGCTGATCGTGCATCGGGGCAAGGTGATCGAAGGGGAAGTCCGCGTGGGCGAGACTGCCCAGGCCACCGTGGACCCCGAAGCGCGCGCGGCCACCGTGCGCAACCACTCCGGAACCCACCTGCTGCACGCGGCGCTACGAGAGGTGCTGGGACCCGAGGCCATGCAGAAGGGCTCGTTGGTCTCGCCGGAGCGGCTGCGCTTCGACTTCACCCACGACACGCCGCTGACCGACGATGAAATCGATCGCATCGAGGACAGGACCAACGCGTGGATCGAGGCCAACCATCCCGCGCGCAGCCGCTTCATGGCCTACAACGACGCCATCGCCTCGGGCGCAGTCGCCATCTTCGAGGAGAAGTACGGGGACGAGGTGCGCGTGATCAGCTTCGGCGACGTATCCACGGAGCTCTGCGGGGGAACCCACGCCGGCGCCAGCGGAGACATCGGCCTGCTGAAGATCACCTCCGAGTCGGGCATCGCCGCGGGCGTGCGTCGCATCGAGGCGCTCACGGGGCTGGGCGCACTGGCCTGGCTGCGCGATCAGCAGCGCACGCTGCGCCGCACGGCCGAGACCCTGCGCGCGCCCGCCGAAGAGGTGCCCGAGCGGGTCGAGAAGCTGCTGGCGGAACGGCGCGCCGCCGAGAAGGAGATCGAGCGCTTGCGCCGCGAGCGGCGCGGCTCGTCGTCCGGCGACCTGGCCGCCCAGAGCCGCGAGGTGGCGGGCTTGAAGGTCCTGGCGGTGCGCACCGAAGGCGCCGACAAGAAGGAGCTGCGCTCCATGGTGGACGACCTGCGCGGAAAGCTCGGCAGCGGCATCGTGCTGCTGGCCGCGGAGCAGGACGGCAAGGTGTCCCTGGCGCTGGGCGTCACCAAGGACCTGACCGACCGCCTCAAGGCAGGCGACCTGATCCGGGAGCTCGCAGAAATCGTGGGCGGCCGCGGCGGCGGGCGGCCGGACTTCGCCCAGGCCGGCGGCGAAGATGCGGCGCGCTTGGACGAAGCCTTCGAGCGCCTCTACGCCCTGGTGGAAGCAGGCACGACATGAGCGAGCCGTACGTAGAGCACCCCTTCGCGGGCGTGCGCCGCACGACCCGTGAGGTCCCGGTGGGCGACGTGAGCGTCGGCGGCGACAATCCGCTGCGCGTCCAGTCGATGACCACAACCAATACCCTGGACACCCAGGCGACGGCCGATCAGGTACAGCGCCTGGTCGATGTCGGCTGCGAGATCGTCCGCATCACTGCGCCCGGCCAGAGGGAGGCCCAGAACCTGGGCGCCATCGCCGCCGAGCTGAGACGTCGCGGCGTACAGGTTCCGCTGGTCGCAGACATCCACTTCGCCCCCAACGCCGCGATGCTGGCCGCCGAGCACGTGGAGAAGGTGCGGATCAACCCGGGCAACTACGCCGACAAGAAGAAGTTCGCCGTCCTCGAGTACAGCGACGCAGAGTACGCCGAAGAGGTCGAGCGAGTGGCGCAGCGCTTCCGTCCGCTGGTGCGCCGCTGCAAGGAGCTGGGGCGTGCCATGCGCATCGGCACCAACCACGGCTCGCTCTCCGACCGCATCATGAACCGCTACGGCGACACGCCGGCGGGCATGGTGGAGAGCGCGCTCGAGTTCCTGGATGTGTGCGAGGACGAAGGCTTCGGCGACCTGGTCTTCAGCATGAAGTCCAGCAATGCCCAAGTGGCGATTCAGGCCTACCGGCTGCTGGCCGCGCGGCTGGCCGAGCGGACGGCGGCGGGCCGCCTGGCCGACCTGCCCTTCCACCTGGGCGTCACCGAGGCCGGCGACGGGGTGGACGCGCGTGTGAAGAGCGCCATCGGCATCGGCTCGCTCCTCGAAGATGGAATCGGCGACACGATCCGAGTGTCGCTGACCGAGGACCCGGTCAAGGAGGTGCCCGTCGCCCGCGCCCTGGCGAACCGCTACGACGCGCGCTTCGCAGCCGGGAGCAAGCCGGCCGCGGCTGCGGCCGCGGGCGAACGCATCTGGCTGGAGACCGTGGACCCGTACGCCCACGAGCGCCGCGTCGCGCGCGAGCTGGCATGCGGCACGACCCGCTTGGGCGGCGACCGGGACGTGCGCGTAGAGATCGACCTTGGCCCGGTTCCCAGGGATGCCGCAGCGGCGGCGCGCGAGCTGCGAACGTCGCTCGGCACCCAGCCGGACGTGGTCTGCGAGGGGGTGGGCATCGCCGTCAGCGGCGCCGCAGCCCGGGCCCGGGTGGCGCCCTTCCAGACGGCTCTGCGCGACGCAGGGATCGAAGCGCCCCTGGTGGTGGTGGTTCCCGCCGAGGAGGCCGCCGCGGTGGCGCCGAGCGCAGGACGCATCGCGGTGCCCGTTCCCGGCGAAGGAGGAACGCCACCCGAGGCGCTGAGCGATGCGGCCCGCGCCGCCGATGCCGCCGACATTCCGCTGGAATGGTTCCTGTGCGGCCCGGACGTGGAGGCTTGTTCTCGGTGACGAGCGATCGCCCGGTGCACGCCGTGCGCCGCATGGTGGCGCGCCTGGCCGCCCGCGGATGCGACGCGCCGGTGGTGCTGCGCCACCGCTCGGACGCGACACTAGACGCCGAGAGCGCGCTGCTCGCAGCTGGCACCGATCTGGGCGCGCCGCTCTGTGACGGCATCGGCGACGCTGTAGTGCTGTCCGGCTTCGGGGACGCCGGCCGCACGGTGGCCTTGGGCTACCGCATCCTTCAGGGCGCGCGGCTTCGAACGACCTGGACGGAGTTCATCTCCTGCCCGTCGTGCGGCCGCACACTCTTCGACCTGGAGGAGACCACGGCGCGCATCAAGGCACGTACGGGCCACCTGGACGGAGTCAAGATCGCCATCATGGGCTGCATCGTGAACGGCCCCGGGGAGATGGCCGACGCAGACTTCGGCTACGTAGGATCGGGCCCCACCTCGGTGAACCTCTACGTGGGCAAAGAGCTGGTGGAGCGCAACGTCCCCACCGAAGAGTCCGACGACCGCCTCGTAGAACTCATCCGCAAACACGACCGCTGGAAAGACCCCGTCAACTAAAGGGACAGTCCCTTTAGTTGTCAGCTCCGCGGCTGGGTCGCGCTGCGCAGGTGATGGGAGAGGTCGCCTGCCAGGTCGACGAAGATGCGTCGCTCGCTGAAGCGCCAGGCGCCCTCCACGCGCTGGAAGCGATCGTGGTAGCGGCCGGCCACGATGGTCTGGAGCGGCCCGTCGCCGACCTGCTGGAGCACGCTGAAGTACGAACGCGATGCGGCCGTGCCCGCCTCCTCGTCCACCTCCAGGAT
>CAMYOO010000297.1:2500-5506 GCA_947260035.1 uncultured delta proteobacterium | reverse complement strand
TCGCGCGGCTGCACTCCACGAACAACTTCCCGGAGTTCACCGGGATGGTCTGTCCCGCGCCCTGCGAGCAGGCGTGCGTCCTGGGCATCAACCAGGATCCGGTGACCATCAAGCAGATCGAGTGGGAGATCGTCCGCCGCGGCTGGGAGGAGGGCTGGATTCGCCCGATCCGGCCCGAGCGGCGCAGCGGTCGCTCGGTGGCGGTGGTGGGCTCGGGGCCCGCGGGCCTGTCCGCAGCTCAGCAGCTCACCCGCGCAGGCCACACCGTGACCCTCTTCGAGAAGAGCGATCGCATCGGCGGCCTGCTGCGCTACGGGATTCCGGACTTCAAGCTAGAGAAGGCCGTCATCGATCGGCGCCTGGAGCAGATGCGCCACGAGGGCGTGTCGTTCCAGACCGGCGTGAACGTGGGCTTCGACCTGTCGGTGGCGGAGCTGCGCAAGAGCTTCGATGCGGTGCTGCTCTGCCTGGGCTCCGAAACGCCCCGCGAACTTCCGGTGCCGGGCCGAGACCTGTACGGGGTCCACTTCGCCATGGACTTCCTGACCCAGCAGAACCGCCGCAACGCGGGGGATACCCTGGATTCGGCTCACGATATCCTGGCCGGCGACCGCCACGTGGTGATCCTGGGCGGAGGCGACACCGGGTCCGACTGCATCGGCACCTCGCACCGCCAGGGGGCCGCCTCGGTGACCTCGCTGGAGCTCCTGCCCCGCCCGCCGGAGGGTCGTCACGCCTCAGAGCCCTGGCCGCTGTCGAAGAAGTACTATTTCAACGTCTCCAGCTCCCACACCGAGGGCGGGGAGCGCTTCTACGCCCAGATGACCAAGCGCCTGGAGGGCGAGGACGGGCGCGTAAAGCGTCTCTGCGGCGTCAAGGTGGAGTTCGAGCGCGACCGGCTGGAGCGGCCGGTGATGGGCAGCATGCGCGAGGTGCCCGGGAGCGAGTTCGAGGTCCCGGCAGACCTGGTGCTCCTGGCCATGGGCTTCGTCCACCCGGTGCACGAGGGCCTGGTGGAGGGCTTGGACGTCGACCTGGATGAGAGGGGCAACGTCAAGGCCGACACCCGAGGCTTCGCCACCAGCGAGCCCGGGATCTTCGCCGCCGGTGACTGCCGGCGCGGCCAGTCCTTGGTGGTGTGGGCCCAGTGGGAGGGACGCGAGGCGGCACGCGCCGTCGACGCCTACCTACGCGGCGAGTCCCGGCTTCAGTCGCGGAACACGTTCATCTGACGCGATGCACCTTGACGCCCTTCGTCGGGGCCGGGTACTCTCGGTTCAGTCGGAGGGGGGCCGATTCCCGACGTAACTCGCATTCCTGATTTCAAGCATCTCGAGGAAGCCGTAACGGCCCTCGTTGACCGCTACGAGCGCGCGCGCGCCGAGATCGCGACGTTGCGCACGGATCTGTCCGCGCGCGACGCACTGCTCAACGCCCAGGAAGAGCAGATCCGCGACCTGAACCAGAAGCGCCAGGATGCCGCCAAGCGGCTGGACCAGTTGATCGAGGAGCTGGACCGCCTGGACGAGGAGCTGGACGACCGCAGCGCGGGCGCCGCGCAATGAGCGGGCGAAGCAGGATCGAGGTTCGCATCCTGGGTCAGGACTACCGCGTCGTCAGCGACGGCAGCACCAGCAGCGAGGAGCAGGTCGAGGCGGCCGCCACCCTCGTGGACGAGACCATGCGGCGGATCCGCGACCGCACCGGCACCGTCGACACGGCGCAGGTGGCCGTGTTGACTGCGCTGAACATGGCCAACCGCCTGCTGGCACAGCGCGACGACGACCGCTCTGCGAGCGAGCCCCTGGACCCGGATCGCATCCGCGGCCTGATCGAGCTGGTGGAGTCCGCCACGGCTGCCGGGGCGACGGGCGCCTGAACGCCCGTGTCAGAAGGGGCCCCGGAGCCCGGCAAGGCCCAGCTTCGCATCCGCATGCGGAGCCTGCGCACTGCCATCACACGGGAGCAGGCCGAGCGCGCCGGCCGCGCCGTGGCGGAGCATGTGGCGGAGCTCCCGGCCTTTGCCGATGCGGCCCACGTGGCGCTCTTCGCGTCGCTCTCCGACGAGCTTCCCACCCGTCCGGTCTTCGATGCAACGCTGGCCAGCGGCAAGCTGGCGCTCTTCCCGCGGGTGGAGGGCGCCCGGCTGGTCTTCGCCCCCGTGGGCCGCTGGGAAGACCTGCGTCCGGGGCGCTACGGTGTGGCCGAGCCGCCGCACGACATCGCTGCGCTGGTGCCCGATGCCCTGGTGCTGGTTCCGGGCGTGGCCTTCGACGCTCGCGGTGGCCGGCTGGGTCGAGGAGGCGGCTACTACGATCGCACGTTCGCATCCGATGCGAAGCCCCGGCCCCTGCTGCTGGGGGTGGGCTACGCATTCCAGGTGGTGGACGCGGTCCCCGAGGAGCGCCACGACCGCCGGATGGACGGCGTGATGACCGAGCGGGGAATCCGCTGGGCCGAGGGGGGCAGGTGACCGGGCGCGACGCAGAGCGCGAGATCGAGCGGCAGCTCGAAGTCCTGGCGGAGGGGGCCGAGGCGTTCCACGGCGTGGACGATCTGCGCCCGCGGCTGGCGCAGGCCGTGGCCGGCGGTCCTCCGTTGCGAGTCAAGCTGGGCATGGATCCGTCGGCCCCCGACCTGCATCTCGGTCACACCGTGGTGTTGCGCAAGCTGCGGCTCTGCCAGGAGCTGGGCCACATGCCGATCTTCCTGGTGGGCGATTTCACCGCGCGCATCGGCGATCCATCGGGCCGCAAGAAGACCCGGCCCGCGCTGGACCGCGACGAGGTGAAGCGCAATGCCGAGACCTACGTCGAGCAGGTGGGTCGCGTGCTGGACGTGGAGCGGGCCGAAGTGCGCTTCAACGGGGAGTGGATGGACGCCCTGGGCGCCGCCGAGATGGTGCGGCTGTGCTCCAGCGCGACCGTGGCCCGCCTCCTCGAGCGCGACGACTTCGCCCGGCGCTACGCCGAGGAGGCGCCCATCTCCCTGCACGAGTTCCTCTAT